>JAURMD010000060.1 GCA_030830875.1 Thermoplasmatota archaeon
TGCGTTTGAGGTAGGGCGTGCCGCAGACGTAGGGTTTGGTGGACATCAGCGGGCCGGTCGCGTAGGTCCCCATGCCGAGGACGTTGGGCTCGACCACCCAATCGTAGGCGTCTGTGAACATGGCCCAGAACCAGTCGGTGATCTCCCTTGGGCGCACGCCGAGCAGCGTCGCAAGGTTGGCGAGCACCATCAACCGCGGGATGTGGTGGGTCCAGCCGTCCTCCACCACCGCCTCCACCACCTGGTCCAAACAGGCCAAGCCGCTTGAGGTGCCCCAAAAGGCGGCAGGCAAGGGCACGTTCGCGCCGAGGGCATCCACGGCCGACGCAGGCGCGGCCCAGTCGCCCGCCCATCCCGAGCCGGGGCGGGCGTCCGTGCTGAAGGCAACCTGCACGCCGTCGCGCAACCCGTCGGTCGCTTCGTGGACGTGGCGGACGAATTCGCGCCAGCCAAGCACCTGTCGGATGAAGCCCTCCCGGCTGTTCAACGGCAGGTCCGCGGTCTCGACATCGGCGACCACTTCAGCGGGGAGCAGGCGCGAGAGGTTGAGCAGCGCGGCGATTCGCGTGTGGAAAAGCGAGCGGTGCTCGCTGGTCATTGCGTCCTCGTAGGGCCCGAACCACGGCATCGCCTCCTTGAGGGCCCACGCCCATGCCCGTCGGGCGTCCTCCGCGCTTGCGGGCAGGTCGTCGGGCGTCACCCGTCCCGGATGGTGGCCGTACCGGGTGCAGACGAGGTCGACCACCTCCGCGGTGATCTCGTCTGGGGGGAAGCGAGGTATGTCGGGAAGCGGCACGGCGCCGTCCCATGGCAATCGGTTCTCCGCGTCGAAGGACCACGCTCCACCCTCGGGTGTGCCGTCCTCGGTGAGCAGCACCCCCGTCCATGTACGCGCCGCCCGGTAGAAGGCGTCCATGCGCCACGGGCGGCGGTCGCCCACCGCCTTCTGGAAGAGATCGTGGCCCGTCATCCAACCGGTGTGCGGGTGCAGCAGCAGACGGCCTTCCTCCACCAGCGGCTGCAGGGCGACCCTGGTTTCGCGCTCTGCCCAACGCATCGCGTGGAGTGGCCCCACCTCGTCGGCCACCTCTGCGAGGACCGCTTCGTAGGGACGCTCGTCGTGCAGGACCCGAACGGGGTGGCCGGCCGCTTGGGCCTCGAGGGCGAAATGGCGCAGGTTGGTCAGCAGCAGCGCCAACTTCTGCTGATGGTAGGGGCGCTGGCGCGCTTTCCAGGAGGTTTCCACCAGCACGAGGCCGATGCGCGCACGGGTTTCGTCCGCAGCAGGTCGCCACGGCCCAAGGTCAAGGTGCAATTGGTCGACGTGGACGTAGCACCAGCGGTCCACCTCCACGCCCTCCGTGGGGCGCAACGCCGTGCGGAAGGCCCCCATTCAGGCCCCCCATGCCGCGAGGTCGGTTTGCCGTGCCTGCACCGGCGGCCCTTTCGGTGACCACGGCCGAAGATGGAGGTCGGCCACGGCGCGCGCGGCGCTGTCGAGGGCAGCGCCGCCCGTGCCGATCGGCGCTCCAAAGGCGTCGCCGAGCAGCACGACGGGCCCCTCATGGACAACGTTCGAGGGCCCGTGCACCGGGCGTGAGAAGCGCCAGCGGTGAGCCGTCCATCCTTCGGTGCTGAGTCCAAGGTGCTCGGACACGAGCCGCGCGATGTCGCCGAGGTCCTCGTCCAGCCAAGGCTGGCTCGCTTCATGGTCCAGGCGCACGACGAGCCGTCCGTCGTGGACCTCAGTCGTCCATCCAGAAGGTGCGTCAGGGAGGATGGCCGGTTGAGGCCCCCATGCGATGAGCGAGGCTTCGCTGTGACCCTCGAGGCTGAGCGTTGAGACGAGGTCGCGCGCCTGTTCCAGCGGCACCGCGAGGAGCACGACATCGTGGTGCACGTGGATTTCCTCGTCCCCGGCCCGGCCGCTGACCCATGCGCCGTCCTCGCCCGCTTCGATGGAGGTGATGCGGGTGCGCAACCGCACATCGAGGTCTTCCCCAAGGTGCTCCAGCAGGGCCGGCAGGCCTTGACGGGGGACGATGGAGGCTGACCCATCTCGAACCACGAGGCCGCGTTCCACCCAGTCGTCGACGTAGCGACGGCTCCATTCAGGAAGCCCGTCGAGCCGAGGTGCACCCATCGGGAAGGACGCGCCCTCGTCACCTCGGCGGTCGGCGAGGCGGCCGCTGGCACGCCCTCCCTTGTCCCACACCGTCACGCGATGCCCGAGGTCCTTCAGCAAGCGAGCGGCGAACCGCCCGGCCAGCCCACCACCAACCACGCCCACGTCAAGTGTGAGGCCCGTGCTCGGGGCCTCCGTCCACGCGCGGTAGCGGGCAAGGTCGATGCGTCGTGCGTGGTCGGCCGTCGGCCGACGCCGAACCCGTCCCATGCGGAGTTCGGGTGGGTCGAAGGGGCGGTCGAAGAGGCCGAAGCACCACTGCACGCCGGCGATGGAGGAGGCGTCGCGTCCGTCGAGCGCGTATCGGTCGTTCAGGGCGAGGGCGAGGTGCATCGCGGCTTCAGGGTCCTTGATCCACTGCGGGACGCCTTTGCCCCAGGTCATCCGGACGTTGTTGTGCATCACGCCGTGGCGCACGAGCCCGCGCTGGGCAGCATCCCAAAGCGGGTCCATCGCTCGCCCACGCTCTACCTCGAGGGCCGAGCGCGTCGTTCCTGTGAAGGCTGAACGGTGCCACGACGCCCGCGCCCACGCCGGCAGGTGCTCCCAGCCGTCCGCACGCTCCACGGCGTGAACGTGGTGCTGCGCGTGTTCGCGGAACACCAGCATCTCGTCGAGGAACTTCTCCGCCCCGTTCCCCCCGCGCTCAACGGCGTCCCGCACCACACGGGTGGCGGCCACCATGCCGAAGTGCAACCACGGGGACATCCCGCTGACCCCCTCGCGTTCGGCCGCGTCGTTGCGGTGGCGATGGTACCGCGGCAGCCCTTCGTCGCACCATGCCGCCCATCGGGCGAGGCCGGCGCCCGCACCTCCGTGCAGGTCGGTCACGGGCACCACGGTTGCGTCGATGGCGCACGCTGAGAGCAGGGAGCGTCCCCCGTCGGCCGCGAGTTCGGAGCGCACGTCGACCGGTTTGAACGGGGGCCTCCACGCTTCAGCAAGCCGTCGGATTGGCACGTCACAACGTGGCCAAGGCAGACCAGCACGTCGCGTCATTTCCTTCGACGTTGCATCGCGGAAGCGGAAGGGCCGGTCGAGGCTTCGGCCGAAAACAGGTCGAGGCAGCACGCAATGCGCATCCACTTCGATCAGGTGGCGCATGCCGGCCACGCGAACCGTCCACGCACGCCATGGTTCGAGGTCGGCCATGTCGGTGACGACCACGGCCGCGTGGGCCGCGAGGTCGAGCAGCGCCGGGCTTCGATGCCCTTCCCTCGCCACGTGCACGTGGTGATCAACACCGATGGCTTCAGCACGAGCCGCCACGTCGGCCGCCCCTTCCAGCAAGAAGCGGTGCAACCGGTAGGAGGCGTGCGGGTAGCGCTCGTCGATGCCGTGGTACACGAGGAGCGGCAGCTCGAGGCGATCGGCCATGCACCGGGCCACGTCGAAGGTGGGCGACTCGTCGAGCCGGATGGCGGTGCGCATCCAGTGCAGCACATACGCAGGCTCCGCTGCGGCGGGACCGGGTCGCTCGATGCAGCGCTCCGCGAGGTGGAGCGGCAGCCTCGCGGCGGCGAGCATGGTCGGGACTCGTCGGCTCGCTCTTGAAGACCCGTCTCGACCCGCGCTCGCGGAGGCTTTGAGAGGGGGCCGCGGCACGCTACGCCATGCGCGCCGTCGCCGTGCTGCTCTCCGTCCTGATGCTCGCCACCCCGCTGGCCGGCTGCCTCGGCAGCGAGGAAGCCGTCGAGGTTCCCGAGGCCGAGACCGTCACCGACGGCATTTGGGTGCACGACGGCCGCGGACTCCCGCTGGACCTCGAGCCCTTTGAGAGCACCTACTTCGTCAACGACGTGGGTGAACTTGGCCCAGAACCAAGCATCGGCGTGACCTCGTCTGGCTGCATCTTCTTCATCGCGCTTGAGAAGGTCATGCGCTCGTGCGACAACGGGCAAACGTGGGACAACAGCGCCGAGGGCGAGGTCACGCAGGCCCCCTCCACGAGCGACCCGTGGGGCTGGGTGGACCCGGTCACGGACCGCATCTTCAACGTCCAGATGGTCGGTTTGGCCACGACGTGGATAGGCTGGTCCGACGACGATGGCGAGACCTGGCTTGGCAATCCTCACGATTCAGGCCCCGTGCCGCTCAACGACCACATCAAACTCGCCACCGGTCCATGGACCGATGCTGGCTACGGCGCGCTCGGGGGGGTCAATCCCACCTACGAAACGGCCGTGTACTTCTGCTACAACAAGCTGGCCGGCATCTTCTGCTATACCTCCTTTGACGGCGGTGCGACCTTCACCCTCGGAGGGCAGGCCTTCGGTTTGGTGACCACAAACGGTGGCCTGCATGGGGCCATTTCCGCGGCGCCCGACGGCACCGTGTACGTCCCGCCGCGTGTCGAGACGCCCACGTTGGTCGTCTCCAAGGACAATGGCCTCAACTGGGAAGAGAAGATCATGGGCACGGACGTCGGGACGCCGAACCCGCGCAAGAACTCCGAAATGGCGGCGGACGCGGACAGCAACGGCTTCCACGTCTGGACTGGGGGGGACCAAGGCGTCTACATGTCCCGAAGTTTCGACTCCGGCGATTCTTGGGAGCAGACCAGCCTGCGCATTTCCCCGCTGGACATCGTCTCCTCCGTCTTCCCGCAGATCATCGCCGGCGACCCCGGCCGCATCGCCGTGACCTACCTCGGCAGCGAGGACGGGGACCTGCTGAACACCACAGACATTGACGGCAGCCCGTGGAACGGGAACGCGCACTATGCGCCGGGCAACGCGACCTACCACCTCTACGTGACCTTCAGCCTCAACGCGCTTGACGAGAACCCTGTGTTCCAAACCATCCGCATCACGGAGGACCCGGTGCAGAAGGGCTCCATCTGCCTCAACAGCGGCGACTGCCGCGACATCGGGGGCTCCAACCGCAACCTGCTGGACTTCAACGACATCGTCATCGACCAGGACGGTCGAATCTTCATCGCCTACACCGACGGCTGCACCGGCGAGTGCACGACCATGGAGAACCCGATGGCGGAAAACTCGCGCGACCGGCTTGGAACGATGGCCTACCTCGCGACCGGGCCGAGCCTGTACGCCGACGTGGGCGACCTCACGCCGCTTGTCGAAGGCAACGCCTCTGCTTGATCATGGTCGAGGCCACGGGAAGAGGGCGGGGGTCGACGCCACCCATTCGGCGAAGCCGGGACGTGCCTCGAGGTCCTCCTCGGACATGCGCACCCCGGAGACCCAACGCAGCAGCAGCGTGAGCAGCAGCGGTCCGGCCAGCACGGGCCACGCCGACCAGCCCGCCACCGCAAGCGCGGCGAGGCCGAAGCCCCACCAGACCATGGCCTCGCCGAGGTGGTTCGGATGACGGACCACGGCAAAGAGGCCCGTCGTCAACAGGTGGCCGGGGCCCTCACGGGCGCGGAAGCGTCGCAGGGACTCGTCGGCCACCGCCTCCAGAAGCAGGCCAAGGCCGACGAGCAGGCCGGCCGCCGCCATGAGCACGGTCGCGTAGGGCAGCGCCTCGCGCTGGTCCGCATCGAGCAGCGGCCGGAGGGGGGCCGCCACGACGAGCAGGATGAGGCCCTGCAGCAGGAAGACCTGCACAAGGCTGCCCCACCACCATCTCTCGCCCCAGCCTTCACGCATGCGGACGTAACGAGGGTCCTCGCCGCGCGACCGGGTCCGGAGGTGCAGGTGCGTCGCCAGCCGGAGCGCCCAGACAAGCAGAGCGCCGTAGGCCACCCAGCCGACGGCGTCCGTCCCGCCCTGCGCCACGAGCCGTGCGCTCGCCACGACGAGGAAGCCGAGCCCCCAGAGGACGTCCATGACCGTCACAAGGCCGCTGGCGACCGTGCGGATCCACGCGAGCACGACCATCGTCAGCACGGCCAAGGCTTCCCACGCGAGCGGTTCCATGAGGCGCTCGGACCCGCAGGCAGCGCATCAGCCCATCGCTGGTCAACGAGGAGGTGGCCGTAGGCGGTTCAAACCTAAACATCGACCCATGATGGGTGAGGGCGGGCGATGCAGCCAACGGGTTGGACCGCAGCCAACGGAGGCCAGCCAAGGGAAACCCGTGGCCAGTCGCCCGCGGGGGCACTGAGCCGCACAAAGAGCGGGCGATGCAGGATTCGAACCCACGTCTCCGGCTCCGAAGGCCGGAAGGATATCCAGACTACCCTAATCGCCCAGTGAACCCTCCTGAGGGCCACCCTTCTTGAAGAAGGAGGGTGCGATGAGCAGGATGTGTCGATGCGGTTGCCTTGCCTTGATCAGGGCTGCTCACGCTGCTGCCGGGACACAACGATGCCCATCTCACGGGACGAGGCTGCTCGCCTTTCACGAAGAACAGGCATGGCCGTCGAGGACTTCGCGTGGGAAAACGAACAGGGCGTCCTGACGCTTCTGAACGATGCTGAAACGCGTGCCTGCGTGTTTTTGGTCACCGAATCGGCGGCCGAAGACGCGCCGGGGTTGTGTGCGGTGCATGAGGACCGACCCGAAGGCTGCCGGCACTACCCCTTCGTGCTGAACGACGACGACGTTGCCGTGCTGGACGAGGGCTGCCCTTTCCCTGAAGCCTTTCCTCCGCCAGGGCCGGAAGAGGCTGCGGCCCTGCTCAACCTTGAGGAGCGCATGCTGCGAGGAGGATGAGCCGGCCAAGGCTGCCGTGCACCTTGACGCTCCAGCGTCGGGGGTCGAGGGTCCAGGCCGAGGCTGCAAAGAGGTCGAGCACGTCCTGCCAACTGCCGTGAAGCAGGTCGACCTCCACTGCTGGGTCCACGGCCCCTTCGTTGAGGTCAATGTCAAGCGGGTGGATTGGGAGGATGAGGCAACACCCCGCGCCTTCAGGCCCGACCTGCCCTGCCGTGCTTGCAAGCACCCTCGCCAGCAGGTCCCACGGGCCGTGCGAGCCGTGCGAATTACGACCGTATGGGGGGTCGAG
Organism: Thermoplasmatota archaeon; assembly: GCA_030830875.1. Classification (GTDB taxonomy): domain Archaea; phylum Thermoplasmatota; class Poseidoniia; order Poseidoniales; family Poseidoniaceae; genus MGIIa-L3. The sequence goes on from JAURMD010000060.1 coordinate 7,100, forward strand.
CACCAGCCCAGCGATGCGGCCAAGGGCGCTGCTCGGCAGCGTGTTCTCAAGGTCGGTGGCGTCCCCTTCAACGACAATGGCGTGCGCCGAGGTCACGGGTTGTGTCGCCCATGCGAGGTTGGTGCTGGCGCCTTCGACCATCCGAGGGTCGAGGTCGAGCGCCACCGTTTCGCGTCCGCTCAACGCGGCTTCGATGAGAAAGCCACCCGTTCCGGTCATCGCATCGAGCAGCACGCCTGAGCGAACACCAAGCGCGAGGTTGACGGCGGTCCGTGCAAGGTGCGGGTCCAGGCTCACGGGCCGGAAAAAAGGCCGTTCACCAGGGCGACGTGCTCCGATCCCGTCGTGGTCGACATGCCGTCGCCAGCCCCAGCCAAGGTGAGGGCCAGAAGCGTCGATGTGGACGTCAAGCACGTGGGCGGGAGCGGTGAGGTCGATGCTGGCTCCACGCTGCATCAACCGGCCTCCGAGGTCCTTCGCAAGGGCCTGCGTCGAACATCCCTCGACCTTTCCACCGAGGCGATGCACACGAACCGCAATCGGTCCCTGAGGAAAGCGAAGTTCGCTCATGATCTGATTCAGGGCCTCCTCGTGCCCCGTCCATCCGTCCATGCCGCCGCCGTCCATCACCGCATCGATGCCGGCTGCATGGACCATGGGCGGCGCTTCCCCAAGGAGGAGCCTGCCCCTCCGTTCGATGACGCGCATGCCGAGCGCGGCGGCTTCGGCGGCGGCCAAGCCCGTGGTCAAGCCACGCAGGACGACGACGGCCCGCCCTTCGCCCTCCATGGACCCTCCAAGCGCTGCGCCCTTCTCATCCCTGCGGCCGAGCCGAAGCCTCTCAAGGGAGGAACCCCGCGTGGATTCCATGGGCTGCAACCTGAAGGACCTCGCCACCCCGGAACGCGTCCGGCTTCCTGACCTCGCAGGACAGCGCGTGGGCATCGACGCCTTCCTGACGGCCTTTCAATTCCTCACCACCATGCGAGATCGTTCCCCGGAGGGGGACGGCATGCCCCTGCGCGCACCCGACGGCCGGTACGTGGCCCACCTGATGGGGTTCCTGCAGCGTACTGTTTCGTTGCTTGAAGCCAGCATCATCCCCGTGTTCGTGTTCGACGGGCCCTCCCCCGCACTGAAGGAGGCTGAACTTGCCGCTCGGCGGGCCAGGCGCGTCGAAGCCGAGGAGCAGTACGCCGCGGCACGCTCAGCAGGTGACCATCGCCTCGCGCAGAAATTGGCAGCGCGCATCATGCACTATTCCCCAGAAATGGTTGAGGAGACGAAGACGATGCTTGACATGCTCGGAGTTCCTTGGGTGGCTGCAGCGGCGGAGGGCGAAGGTCAGGCAGCGGTGATGGCCAAACGCGGTCACCTCGACGTGGTGGCCACGCAGGACTGGGACGCCTTGCTGTACGGGTCTCCAGTGCTCGTACGGCACCTGATGGCGGACGGAAGCAAGGCCTACGGCAAGGTCATCCATGCTGAACGGATCGATTTGGCCGCCATGCGCGAGGCCATCGGGTTGAGCCAAGACCAATTGGTTGACCTCGGCATCATGATTGGGACCGATTTCCACCCCGGTGTCCGCGGAGTGGGGCCGAAAACAGGCCTGAACCTCTTGCTCAAGCATGGAACCCTGGAAGGTGTCTGCGCCGCGAAACAGGTCGAAGTTCCTGACAACCTCGACGAGATTCGGGCCATCTTCAACCATCATCCCGCGTCGGACACCGATCCGGCCTCCCTCTCGCTGGGGCCGGTCGATGCAACGGGGTTGACGCGTTTTCTTCAGGACGAGCGTGGGTTCAGCCAGCGCCGCATGGACGACGCCTTTGACCGCCTGAAGAACGCAGGGCGCCTTGGCGGCGGCCAGACATCGTTGTTTTCGTTTTGAGGCGGTCGCGCAACATTCCTCAGGGCTTTGCTTCCTCAAGGCGTCCGCGGAGTGGACGGGTTGATAAGGGTCCATCGCGTCAAACTACTGAACAACGAGTTCAGGAATGAGAACGATGAACCGACGAACGACGCGAATGAGCACGCCTTGGGATCTTTTTGGGGACGTGGACCGGCTGATGTCCAACCTCTTCGTGCCGATGGCCCGGCCCGCCCGTGGTCACGGCCACCCCGCCTGGCGGGTTGAGCAGCGTGAGGAGGGATGGGACCTCGAAGTGGACCTTCCAGGCTATGCTCGCGAGGAGGTGACCGTGGACGTGGCCGAAGGGGAACTCACCGTGGAAGCACGTCGCGTGGGTGTGGCACCGGAGGACGGTTCCGATGCCCCCGTCTTGCGAGAACACCGCCTTCGCCTGACCCTGCCCGACGACGTCGATGTGGCGGCGGTCGAAGGTGGACTTGCTGATGGACAACTTCGTCTCCACCTGCCTCGGGTGCTTCCCGTGCTGCCAGAGAGCCGACGGATCGAACTCGTCTGAGCTCAGGCGTGAAAGCGGTGCGGACTCGCCACATGAGGCACCCCTTGCGTTGATGCAACAGCACCGGATGCGCTTGATTGTGCATCGGCCAGCGCCTCAAGGATGCTGTTTACAGGGGCGCACGGAACGCCGACCAAGCGCTGTTCGACCTCCACCCTGCTGAGGTTCATCACGACCGCCGCCACAGCAGCTTCGACGCGTGCACGGTCCAGCACCCGGCCGGAATTCGTGCTCCAGGCGCCGTCGTCGGGAACGTCCAACGAGAACGCGTCGACAAGCGTGCTCCATTGTGCGTCTGACCCAACGGCAATCGCCACGTCGCCGTCTGCTGCGGAAAAGACCCGGTAGGGCACGAGGTTCGGATGTGCCGTACCCATCCGCACGGGCTCCCCGCCCCCGATCAACGCGTTCTGGGCTTGGTTGATGAGCAGGTCCAACGCGCAGTCCCACAGCGACAAGCGAAGCCTCGCGCCTTGTCCGGTACGCTCCCGACGGTACAGCGCAGCCAGGATTGCAGCGCTGGCATGGAGTCCCGTGGTGACGTCGATCACGGCGACACCAACCTTGGCCGGCGCTCCCTCGGCATCACCGGTGATGCTCATCAGGCCGCTGCGGGCCTGCATCGCGAGGTCGTATCCCCCCTCGTCCCGGCGTGGTCCGTCGTTGCCGTAGGCCGTGATGCTGCAGACGATGGCCCGTTCCGGCCATGGTGCGAACCACCTATCGGCCGTTCCCGGGCGGAAGTTCTCGAGGACCACATCGGCGTTCGCGACCAGTCGGCGCACGTCGTCGACATCCTCCTGCTTGCGGAGGTCCCGTCGGATGATGTGTTTGCCGAGGTTCACCGACGTCCAGTAGGCCGCGACCTCTTCACCCTCCACGTTCGTGAATGGCGGGCCCCAGCCACGGGTATCGTCGCCCCACGGCGCTTCGATGCGCAGCACGTCGGCGCCAAGGTCCAGCAGCGCCTTCGCCGCGTAGGGTCCAGCCAGAACCCGGGACAGGTCGAGCACGCGCACGCCCTCCAAGGGTCGGAACATGGCCCGTGCTCGTCCAGACGGTGGATGAAGCCTCTCCGTCGACTGCAACGGCCTCAGCGTTCTTGTGCAGGCGTGCACGCCGAGGACCGTGGAGGAGCGTGGACGCCGTTGGCTCGCCGTTGGCGTGCTGCTCGTGGTGGTCGCCCTTGTTCGGAACGCACCGGGGCTCGACACGACCCTCCTGCTCGCCGTCGATGAGGACGGGCAGGCTCCGTGGGGCTCTGCTCGAACGGTGGACCCGCTGGCCAGCGACCCGGACAGCAGCACTTCGCTGAGCCAAGCGGCGTGGATTGACCCGCTCGGTTTGGGCCTGCTTGGGGTACGGTTGGTCGGTGTCGCTTCCCTTTCCCTCCTGGCATGGGGGTTGGGGAGCCTTCCACGCTGGCGCGATCCTGAGGCGGCATGGTCGCCGTGGTTGGCGTCCATCGTCCTGTTGCACCCGGGCATGCTCTTCGCGGTCGGGCGCGGCTACAGCGAGCCGCTGGGAGCCGTGCTGGGAGGCGTCATGCTCCTCGTCACCGTGCATCCAGCGCTGGCCAAGCGCCCGCTTGCCCAGCGGGCGCCGATCACGGTGGTGGTCGGGACCGCTGCTGCCTCGGCCCTCTTGGCCCTGAAGGGGCTCAATCCAGCCCTCGCGTTGGGCTGGGGCCTCCTGCTGCTCCTGTGGTTTGCTGCGAAAGCCGCTGGAGGCGGGAAAGGAAACCTTGCGGCCGCTCACCCCTTGGGTCGATTGCTCATCATCGCGTTCCTCTGTGGGGTGATGTACACGGGCATGCTTGGTCCGGGCAGCGTTTCCGATGCCATCGAGATGGGCGTGTGGTGGGTCTACGTGCCCTTCGCCGTGTTCGACCTGTTCGGGCTCTACCTCCTGCTGGGTGCAGGCCTTTGGGCCTTCCTCGGTACCGCGTCCACGCCCTCAGGACGACGCGAGGGCGGGTCGATGCTGCTCGTGATCGCCACCCTGCTTGGAGGTTTGTCGGCCTACGTCGCGGCCTTGTGGGCCGTTGAGGGCCAGGCGTGGGACCTTGCATGGTGGAAAACGATGGTCGTCCTCGGCAACAACGGAAGGCACGGACTGGTGCTGCTTCCTGCAGCGCTCTGGGCTGCCGTGCAGCTCCGTGGGGACGCACCGCTTCCCACCGAACGCATGCATCTCGCCTTCGTGCTCATCCTCCCGTTGGCGGTGCTCGCCGCCGCGCACGGACAGACGCTGTGGACCGACGAAGCGGCCGAAGCGGCGCTCCCCTACCTCGAGGAGGGCGACGACCTCCTCTTGATTCACAACCCAACCCTCGCCGTGCACTGGTTGTACAGCATGCATCCCGTCCTGTCCGTGGAAGGCCCCGAAGGGCTTGTTGGCCACTGGCGTGCACCCGATGCAGGATGGGAGGACGAACTGTTCAACGGCAGCGTGCTGCCCAATCGCGGCGATTTGTCCAGCGTTGCGGTCGTCGTGGTGGCACCCGACCTCGATGTGGCCCTCGAGGGTTGGGTCGAGGTCGACGCGGGCGACGCGCCTTGGATGAACGGCGGCGGGACGTGGCGCATCCTCGTCCCTGCGGCAAACCCCTAAAGCGGCGCAATCGGAGCATCGCTCGCCCCGAGGGGCACGTGGTGTTCCGATGACCGTTCGCTATCCCGGAATTCCCGCCATCACCGACGGTGCGGGCAACATCGTGCACGTGGAGACGAACATCACCGAAGGCTCCTGCGCCTACCCCATCACGTCCTCGACCACGATGGGCGTGGGCTACGGTCAGGCGGTCGCCAACGGCAAGCGCAACCTCTGGGATACCCCCCTGATCTTCATCGAACCTGAGTCCGAGCACTCCAGCGCCTCCGCCGCAGAAGGCTACGCGCTCGCGGGCGGTCGGGTGACGAACTTCACCTCCGGCCAAGGCCTCATCCTCATGAAGGAGGTGCTCTATGTCATCAGCGGCAAGCGCCTCCCCGTCGTCTTCCACATCGGTGCGCGCGCGATGACGAGCCACTCCCTCAATGTGCACGCCGGGCACGACGACATCATGGGCGTCGCCGACACGGGATGGGGCATCCTCTTCGGTCGCAACGCGACCGAAGCGGGGGACCTCGCGCTCATCGCGCGCCGCGCCGCGGAAGCGTCGTCCACCCCCTTCTTCAACGTCCAGGACGGTTTCTTGACGACCCACACCACCGAGAACGTGCTCCTGTGCGAGCCCGAATTCATGCAGGAGTTCGTTGGCAATCCGGCGGACAAGCTCCGCAACCTGATGGACCCAGCGCACCCCATTATGACGGGCGTCGTGCAGAACCAGGATTCGTACATGAAGGGGAAAATCGCTCAACGTTACTTTACCGACACCGTGCGGCCTGCCCTCGAGGAAGCCATGGCCCTCTTCAGCAGCGCCACCGGCCGGGAGTATGGGCTCATCGACACCTACCAGATGGAGGACGCCGAGCACGCCATCGTCGGCATCGGCTCGATGATCGAGACCGCCACCACCGTGGTCGATGCCCTCCGCGCCGAGGGCCGAAAGGTTGGATGCGTCCACGTGACCTGCTTCCGCCCCTTCCCCGGGCCAGAGATCGTTCAAGCGGTGGCCAACTGCGCCAGCGTCGCGGTCCTGGAGCGCATGGACGATGGCCTTGCCAAGGACAACCCGCTGACCGCCGAGATCAAGGCCGCGATGATGGACGCCCTTCAGGGTGCCCCGGGCTACCCTGCGCTCGAACGCGTCCCGCGCGTCCACACCGGCGCGTATGGTCTTGGCTCCCGCGACGTCACCAGCGGCGACATCGTCGCCGTCTTCGACCTGCTCGCTTCGGACGAGGCACCTCGGTATTTCTCCCTCGGCATTGACCACGAAACGGCCTTGCCTTCCGTGGGTGGATTCGACGGGCGCCCGCACGGGTCGTTCTCGATGCGTGGTCACAGCGTTGGCGGCTTTGGCTCGGTCACGACGAACAAAGTCATCGCGGACGTGACCGCTGACCTGTTCGGAAAGACCGTGCAGGCCTACCCGAAGTACGGCTCGGAGAAAAAAGGCCTGCCCACCAACTTCTACCTGACCATCGCGGACGAACGCATCCGCATTCACCACGAACTCGATATCCTCGATTTCGTAGCAGTTCAGGACCGTTTCGCCTTCCTCAATGGCAACCCGCTGAAGGGCCTGCGTCAAGGCGGAACGGTGTTTCTGCAAACCACCGCCACAAGCGATGAAGACGTGCTGGCCGCGTTGCCCGCTTCCGCACGTGCGACCATCGCAGAGCATGGCCTCCGCGTGCTGTGGCTCGACACCGCCGCCATCGCCCGCGAGGTGAGCAGCCGCGACGACCTCATCGTCCGCATGCAGGGCATCGTCCTGCTCGGCATCTTCCTGCGCAGCACACCCTTCGGCTCAAGCACGGACGAAACCTCCCTCTTCGAAGCCATCGAAGGCAGCCTGCGCAAGTACTTCGGGAAGAGTGGTGAACAGGTTGTTCAGGACAACCTCACATGCGTCCGTCGAGGGTTCAGTGAAGTCAACGTCATTGAGGCCGGTGCCTCAGCCGTCGTGGGGGTGAACGCATGACCATTGAACGCGCACGAAAGATGACCGCCCACGACCCTGAATTCTTCGACGTCAAAGACTTCGAACAGCGCATTGTTGGCTCCTACAACGACGGCAGCGCGGACCATGGACTTCCGGCGGACCCGGTGGTCGGTCGTTCGATCATCGCCGCGGGAAGCGGCCGGTTGCGCGACTTCTCCTACATCGCGGACGAGATCCCGGCGTTCAAGGCCGACGCGTGCGTCGGATGCATGGACTGTGTGACCATGTGCCCCGACACGGCCATCCTCGGCAAGGTCGTCTCCGAAGACGACCTGCAGTCCGCCCTTGCGGAGTTCGACGGCGACGTCGAGGCGATGGAAGCGATGTGGCCGAAGGTGCGCAAGTACTGGGACCAGCGCGAGAAGAAGGGCGACGAACCCGGGCGATTTGGCATTTTCATCGACCCGTCCAAGTGCAAGGGCTGTGCTGAGTGCGTCGACGTGTGCGGTTCCAAAGAAGCCCTCGCCATGGTGTCGAAGGAAGCCAAGGGGCTCGACCAACATCGCGAAGAATTCGCTTTTTTCACGTCGCTGGGCGACACCAAGCAGGACTTCGTGAACGAGAAGTCGGTGATGGACATCATGCTCCGCCAAGACGCCCTCGGCTACGTTGGCGGCGCGGGCTCCTGCGCTGGCTGCGGCGAAGGCACGGCCCTCCGCATGATGGCCGCCGTTCTCGGGTACGACCACGGCAACGAGAATTGGGGCATCGTCAACTCGACCGGATGTTCGACGGTGTACGGCAGCACCTACCCGTTCAACCCCTGGAGCGTCCCGTGGACGAACTCCCTTTTCGAAAACGGACCCACCGACGCCATGGGTGTGCGGGTCCGCTGGGACCAAATCGGCTGGACCGACAAGAAACTCTGGGTGATCGGTGGCGATGGCGCGATGTACGACATCGGCTTCGGCGCCCTGTCCCGCATGATGGCCAGCGGCATGGACATCAAGGTCCTCGTCCTCGACACGCAGGTCTACTCAAACACGGGCGGTCAAACCTCCACGGCATCCTACACCGGCCAGAACGCCAAGTTCTACGCCCACGGTGCGGCCATTCCCGGCAAGCAGGAATTCCGAAAGGAACTTGGCGCCATCGCCGCGATGCACCCCAACGTGTACGTGGCGCAGACCGTGACCTCCCTGCCCAACCACTTCTATCGGGCCATCCGTGAGGCCAACGCCCACAAGGGCCCCGCGGTGGTCTCGGTCTACACCACCTGCCAGCCGGAGCACGGCGTGGCCGACAACGGGGCCTACGCGCAAGCCAACCTCGCCTTGCGAAGCCGCGCCTGGCCGATCTTCATCTTCGACCCGTCGAAGGGCCCCCGCTTCCAGGACCGTTGGGACCTTCGAGGCAACCCAAGCCCGAACAAGGACTGGCACCGCGTCAAGGACGAGAGCGGGGAGTGGCAGGAGGTCAAGTTCCGTGATTTCGCCATCACCGAAGGGCGCTTTGGCAAGCAATTCAGCAAGGACGGCACGCCCTCGAGCACCATCCTGTTGGCTGAGCAGGACCGCTTGGCCTACTGGAACCGTCTGCAGGACATGGCGGGCATCGAGCGCGAAATCGAGGAGTGATCACCGCAGCGGAGGGGTCCACGCCCCGTGGTGACGGGCGTGGTCGTCAAGGTGCCAATACACCGTGACCAACGGCCGAGAGGCGTCCTCAACGACCGGCACCTCCTCGGCCTTCAGCACGTCAGGCAAGGCCCGCCATGCGCGTCGGGCGTTTCGACGAAGCAGCGGCAGATGGAGGGCTGGGCCGCAGGTTGGCAAACCCTTTCGCACCAACCAGGGGCGTTCAACCAGGCCTGCATCGGTCATCGCCCGCTCCACGTCCGTCCACGAACGCCCGGGTCCTGCCTTCTTGCGTACGAGGAAGGAAGGGTTCACGGAGGAATCCACGGTCATGCCGACGCCGGCCAGCACCCTCGCCATCCACGGTGCAACGTAGCCAGATGGAGCGCGAAACCATGGCTGAACGCGGTCACCAAACGCTTCCCGCAATCGATGCATGGACGTTGTGAGCGCGTCGTTGAAGCGGAGTTCGTCGGCGGGCCAAGCCCCCCAGGCTCGATGGTGAAGCCCGTGGCAGCCCACGGTCACGCCCGGGCGGTTCGTGAGGCTCAGAAGGGCGTCCCGGGAGGCATCGACCTCGAGTTGATCGGCGATGACGAAGAGCGTGACGGGGACCGATTGACGGTCAAGCCACGCCCCCAACGCTGAGCACGCCGAAAGCCACGCCTCGCTCGGCGTGCGGTCCACGCCCCGTCCATCGGGTGATGCACTGCGGGTTGGGTGGCCTTGCATCGAGGGCCGGTGATGACGGTCGTCCGTGTCCACGGTCAGCCACGTGCGGGTCACGCCTCCCCGCCCCCAACCTGCACAAGGTGGAGGTGGTGAGGGATGGTCCGGCCTCCGAAGTCGATGCCAACAAACTCGTCGAGAGGCGTGCCGCCCCAGCGGCTGCACAAGGCGCGTGCGGTGGCCAAGCCGGGAGCGTTGTGGGGGTGCACCGCCACTTCAACCACGGCGTGGACTCCACGTTCGTGGAGCCACGAGAATACGGCATCGATGGCCCGTGTGGCCACGCGCTGACCTTGACGGTCGGCTCGAATCCAATACCCGAGGCTCCATGAACTGACATCGAGTTGCAGCTCGTCCCCAAGGGCGATCGTCCCAACGGTCCGTTCTTGGTCGCGAATGCACCAGAAATGGATTCTGTCCTCGTTCTCCGCTTGAATGATGTCACGGACCATGTCGCCAATTTGTTCGGCCACCTGGTGCGGGTAGAGCCACGGCAACGCGGTCCGCCCGTCAACAGGTGCTTCGTTGTACATCGCCAAAAATTCGGTTAGGTCCCCTAGGGCCACAGGATGAAGGACGAGACCTCCTGCGGCCTCAAGGGTTGGCGTACGCATCCGCTCACCTCAGGGCTGCCGCCGCTTGGGCGATGCGAGGGTCCCCCGGATGCGCGGCTGCGGCACCAAGGAAGAGCGCCTTGAAAGCCTCCCCACGGCCAAGTTGCTTCAGCAGCATGCCAACGTGGTAGAGAAGGTCGAGGTCGTCCGGCAGGTGTTGGCCGACGTGATCGAGCTCCTGCCCTGCTCGCTCAATCCGTCCGGCTTGCAGCGATTCAAAGGCGGGAACCAGGGCTTGCTGGGCCACGGCAAGGTTCCACGGTTGGGTGGTCAGCGGCCAGGGCATCCAGCGCGCCGGATGCTGGACAGGAGGGGCGGTTGCGGGGCCCTCGTTGTCTGCGACCTCGTCGAGGTCGGGAAGGTCGGGCATGTCATCGTCGGGCAGGTCGTCGTTCCGCCCGTGTTCGGTCGTTACGGATGGAGCAACGTCAACGGCCGGAGCGGGCTGTGGTTCGTCCACCACGTTGTCCTCAACCACGGCGGAGGCCAACGTGACCTGGGCCTCCTCAGCCACGTCCGAGAGGTCGATGGCGTCGAGGTCAGGAAGTTCGGGCAGCGGGTCCATCGCCGCGGTGAGGTCCTCGTCCCGTTGATTCGGTGCGGAGGGGGAGTGCAGTCCGCCAAGGCCCAACGGGACGGGTTCACCCACGTCGTCCATCGGATCGTGTTCGGGGACGATGAAGGTACCCGCGTTTGGACGAACGTCCGAGGCCTGCAACTCGACCTCTTCAGGCAGGCTCCAGGCCTGCGTGTCGTTGAGCGTAGGTCCGGCCGTGGGCATGAATTCGACCTCACCGCTGAGGTCGTCGTCTCCCGTCGGTGCGCTTGGTGCGTATTCAGGTACCTCGACGGTGATGTCGGCCATGCTGAGCACGGCCTCGACCAGAGGGGCTACTTCCTCCACCGTGTCGTGTTCCGATTCAAGCAAGGTCAGCAATTCCAACTGTGTTTGGTCGTCAGGGCGTTCGTCTTGGTGGCGAGGTGAGCGGTCCAAAGCGTAGTAGCACTGCGGGCAGGTGCTCACTCCGTCGGGCACAAGATGGTCGCAAAACGGGCAGGCCTCGCCACCCTCGACCTCTTTTCGACGGCGACGGAACATGGGGCTCCCTCCTTCGTTGGGTCTGCATGTCCGGTTTAATCCTCGTCCCTCCGCGTCCCAGCGACGGCAGAGCCTCATACCCAGACCTCACGGACGGGGCATGGCGCGCCGAGGAGAGGTGCGTCGGCTCGACAGCCGCGCTGTCGATGACGAGGCGCCGTTGCGATGGGACCGCGGTCAGGACCACCTTCAGCGCTTTACGGACCTGATCGCGCTCGAACTGGAAGATGAACTTCAGGAGGTGGAAGAGCGATGGCGTTCGTGGGACAAGCGACGGTTGCTTGATGCAGGATTGGCGCTCTACGACCTGGTGGCCAGGCCCCAAGGTCACTTGTTCGGTGACCCAATCCTTGTCTTCGAGGCCAAGGACCGAGGTGCTCTGCCCGTGCATCGCTTCACCCACGGTGACATGGTCGTGCTGAGTCGTGCCCGTCCTTGGGGCGAGCGGACGGTGGAGGGCGTGGTGCTTGACCGTGGGTCCACGCGCCTCCGCATCGTTGTGACGGAGCGTCCAAAGGGCGTGCGCGAGGGCACCTGGAGGCTCGACCGGGGCGCCAACCGCGTGGCGCACGACCGCATGGCCGACGCGTTGTTGCGGATGCACGACGCTGACGCTGCCGACGGGACTCCGCTGCGAGACCTCATCCTCGGTCAAGTGCATGACCCCGCGGAGGCCGCGGCCGCACCGCCCGGGCTGGGTGGCCGACCACGGCGGCGGCGACCGGACCCCTCCTCCCGCCTCAACGCGTCGCAATCGGCGGCCGTTGAGGCTGCATTGCACCAGCGCCTGACCCTCATTCAAGGCCCCCCGGGAACGGGGAAAACGCATACGGCGGTTCACCTTCTTGCCCAACTTGCCGCGGAGGGGCGTGGACCTATCCTCGCGACCGCGGAATCGAACGTCGCGGTGGACAACCTGCTCGAAGGCTTGCTTGACGCAGGGGTCAAAGCCGTTCGCATTGGACGACCTGTGAAGGTGAGGGAAGGCCTTCGGGAGGCGACCCTGGACGCCATCCTCGAAACGCATCCGAAGCAAGAGGACTTGGCCGGCGTACGCGACGAACACGACGCCTTACGCAAAGGGATTGGGTCGCTCAAGGGACGGGAACGAGGACTTGCCCACAAGGACCTCTCATCGCTGCGACGTGAGATGCAACGCCTTGAGCAGGACATGGTCGATTCCGTCCTTGACGGAGCAGAGGTGGTCTGTTCCACCACGATTGGTTCGGGCCACCGCATCCTTGGACGCCGGCGCTTCCCCATCGTTCTGCTCGACGAAGCCACACAGGCCACCGAACCAAGCAGTCTGGTGCCGGTGGTGCGTGGATGCCGTCAATTCGTTCTCGTTGGTGACCACCGTCAATTGCCACCAACGGTCACGTCGGAGCGTGCAGACGCAGGAGGCTTGGGGCGGTCCTTGTTTGAGCGGTTGATCGACCTTGGACTGCCCACGCACATGCTGACCACGCAATACCGGATGCACCCCACCATCCGCGAATTTCCCGGTGCCCGTTTTTACGATGGCAGGCTCGACGACGGCTGCGACCGCGCATCGCGACCGCCACCGGCCGGCTTCCTGTGGCCGGACTGGGACCGCCCTGTGGCCTTCGTACCGGTGGAGGGCCACGAAGAGCTCGACACGGAAGGGTCTTCCAAAGCAAACCGGGACCAAGCCGCCACCACGTTCGCCGTGGTGGCCGACCTCCTTGCTGCGGGAGACCTCCACGCCGAGGACATCGGCGTCGTGACCCCCTACACCGCCCAGGTACGGTTGCTCACCGACCTGTTCTCAGAAGGCGGTGGATTCGACGAGGGTGGACGTTTTGCTGGCCTTGAAGTGCGCAGCGTGGACGGGTACCAAGGCCGCGAAAAGGAGGTCATCGTCTTCTGCACGGTGCGTTCCAATCCAGACGGCGACATCGGATTCCTCGCCGATCAACGTCGCCTGAACGTGGCGGTCACCCGAGCACGTCGCGGCCTGGTCGTGATTGGGGATGCGACCACCCTGCGCCGTGATGGCGTCTGGCGCAGTTGGTTGGAATGGGTTGAGGAGTCCGGCCTCATGGCGTGGCACGTCGGCCGGTCCTGAGGCACACGTTCAACAGGGGAGCGCCCTGAGCAGTTCCATGGCCTCCCCCGTTCAGGTCAACCCGGCTGGGACCTTGGCTCAACAGGCCTTGGCCAGCGCCCCCGAAGGGATGCTCATCGCGCCCGTCTGGCGAAGGGCCTCGGCCTTCGTGCTTGATGTCCTTGCGATCAGCCTCCTCATGCACCTGTTGACTGGACAGCGCCTGTTGGTGACCTTGGCCGACACCACCTACCTGACCGGAGGCCCACGCTTCCTTGCCTCTTGGGCCATCAGTTGGGCCCTCTTTTTGACGGGATTCTGGCTCTATTGGAAGTACACCGGGCGCGCCTATCACCGTTCGCTTGGCCAACGCGCGTTTCGGATCGCCTTGGTCCACGACGATGGCACCTTGCTTGACGACCACCATTGGGGGCCGAGGGCGTTGTCGAAACTTCGCTACCTCGTTCCCGTGCTCGGCTGGTTCTTCGCTGCCCGCGACCTGCTACGGGCACGCTCTCCCGCCGCGGAACATCGAACCGCCGTTGACCGCGCACATCACACGGTTGCGGCGGTCGATTGGTCGCTACCAAGCGAGACCCGCAATGGCTTGGGTTGAGCAACGGCGGCACCGCATTCAAGTACGGCGTGGCCGAGTCCGGTCCGATGTCCGACGACCACCGAGCACGTGCCGATGCGGTCGAGGTGCGGCTGCTTGCCGTTCGCATGGAGATTGACGACGACGACGAGGACGTCCTCGAAATCGAAGTCGAGATGGTCAACGAATCCTCGATGCCCCTCGGTGGCCTTGACGCCAGCGTTCACACCTCAGACGGTCGCCGCGTGGCCCCCACCACGCCGATCACCTCGCTCGGCCCCGGCGCGCAACGCCCGCTTCGGTTCGAAGTTCGACTTGGAGACGGCACCTGGACCTTCAGCGCCACCTGCATGGGTGGCACCGTTGAACTCGGCCCTTACGACGCCGACTTCACCTTCGAGGCCCCCAAGGGACGTCGATTGGCGAACGCCATGGGCTCCAGCATGTTTGTGGGGGCCTTTTCGGACCAACTCGGCGAGTTTGGGCAGGTGCAAGAGCGCGGGTTCATCGATCCGTCTCAGGTTGTCATGACGACCTTCACGGCCACCAACGCTCAGGGTGGATCGACGATCGTCAGACCATCAGGCACGGAAGAGGAGCCGCCCGCTGCGGCCCCACCGTGGGCCACGCCATCGTCCACGGTCAGCGACCCGCTGTCCATGCCGTTCGAAACCCCAACCCCCCTGGTCCAGACGGACGTCTTGACGGGCCCTCAGGTGGATCCGCTCTCGATGCCGATCGTCGCTCCAACCCCTGTGAGCGAGCCCGACGAGATCGATACCCCGCTGGTCGACCCGTTGTTCGCCCCCCTGCCGGGAGCGGTGAAGGCTGAACCAACGCCCGAACCCGAGGCCGCGGTGGAGCACGCAGCGGTCGAACCGGCTCCTGAAGCAACCTACGAGGACCCGCTGCTTTCGGCCCTTCCACGCACTGCGCCAACGCCGCCCCGGTTCCTTCCGGCCCTCCCTCCGGCCCTCCGAGCGGTCCTCCCTCCGGCCCTCCGAGGGGTCCTCCTTCCGGCCCTCCGAGCGGTCCACCGCACGAGGACGCATGAGGTGCTTCCATGGCTGATGCCTTCACAATGGAACTCTGCGGCTCCCGCGGGGCATGGCAAATCGTCCCCGAAGGCGTGACGAGGATCATCATCGAAGAGGTCGCCGAGCGGATTGAGGCGGACGGGTACACCGTGGGATTGCAGTCTCGGCTGATGTGGACCTTTAGCGGGCCGAGCGATCTCTCGCTCTTCCCAAGCGGCAAGTTGCTTGTGAAAACACAGGACAAGGACCTCGCAGCAGACGTCGCCAGGCGTCACCTTGAGGCGTGGATTCCTGGGTGAGGCATGGCCATGGACCTTGAGTCGGTTGTCCAGCGCGTTCTGGACGGGCAGGCTGTGGTCTACCCCACCAGCACGCTCCCTGCTTTGGGCGCGCTGCCGAACGGACCGGGTCTCGATGCCGTGTTTGCGCTCAAAGGCAGGGGCGATGCCAAACCGGTGAGCCTCGGCGTACGTGAGTTGACGGACGTCGAGGACCTGGTCGAAGTTCCACCGCTGGCCTACGCCCTCCTCGATGCCTTCCCGCGAGGCAGCCTCACCCTCATCCTCCCCGCTCGTTCAGAACAGGACCCTCGGTTGGGCGGGCGCAGGCTCGCTGTTCGCCGGCTCGCGAACCCAGTCGCGCTGGCGCTCATCGACCGCGTTGGTCCATTGACCGCAACGAGCGCCAACCCAAGCGGTGAAACGCCGGAGGTGGAGACGACCGCCGCGGCTGGACGGCTCGGCTTGCCGATGGAGGCGGCCCTTCCCGGCCGATGCCCCGGTGGGCCGGGCAGCACCTTCGTGTTGCTCGTGGACGGTGCTGAGGGAGTTGAGGTAAGCGTTATGAGGGCTGGCGAGGTACCTGCGGAGGACGTGATGACGTGGGTGACTTCGAAGAGGGCATGAAGTACTGGCGCGATGCGGGCCATGTGGCGCGTCGTACGCTAGAAGCGATGCGTGACGAACTCACGCCGGGCAAGGCGTGGCACGACATCCTCGAGTCCGCGGAGCGCTTCATCCACCGCCACGGCGGCAAACCTGCCTTCCCCGCGACGATCGCCGTGAACAACATCGCAGCCCACTTCACCACCGACCACACGGTCGCCCCTCCCGAGGGGTGGGAAGGCGACATGGTGCTCAAGAACGGCGACCTCGTCAAGATTGACTTCGGCGTGCACATCAAGGGGCACATTGGCGACAACGCGCTCACCTTTGAGGTGGGCAATGCAGGCAACCACACCGAGCAGATCAAGGCCGCTCGGGAGTCAAGGGATGCGGCGATTGAGATGCTGCACCCCGGTACGCCGTGGCACGAGGTTGGGGCTGCGGCCGAACAACCGACCATCGATGCCGGCTTTACGCCCATCCGAAACCTGTGCGGTCACCAACTGAAGCCGTGGGTGCTGCACGCGGGTGTTTCGGTCCCTTCCTATGCCTGCGGCCCCGACCATCGTGGATTCAAGGGCGTGGTGGAAGAAAACGCGGTGTATGCGGTCGAACCCTTCAACACGACAGGAAGCCAAGGCCTCGTCAAGGACGTTGGCGCATCAAATTCGTCCAACATCTACCGCGTGACGGGCATGACCACTTCCCGCAAGGCAAGGGCCAAAGGGCAACTTAAGCCGCTGGGTGCCCAGATGGCGCGGAACATGGAAGAGCGCTACGAAACGCTTCCGTTCGCGGAACGATGGGCGTTCCCCATGCTCGAGACGCCCTTTCCAGAAGCGGACGAGGTCAGCCGGCAGTCAAAGTGGAACGCCCTCGTTCGAAAGCTGGTCAGCATCCGCTTCCTCGAAACCTACCACGTGCTGGCCTGTGCCGACGACGGATTGATCGGTCAGTTCGAGCACACCGTTGCCGTCACATCTGGTGGACCAGAAATCCTCACCGTGGAGTGACGTGCATGACCCTGCTTCAGTCCGGCATCAAGGTCGGCATCACCGCCATCGTGGTGGTCATCGTCGCAGAACTGTCGAAACGTGATGCTCCGGCTGCGGCCCTCCTCGCGTCTATACCGTTGACGAGCGTCCTGGCGATGCTTTGGATGCATCAGGGTGGAGCGGAGGCCACGGAGGTGGCCGCTTTTGCGACCGAAGTGCTGTGGCTCGTTCTTCCCTCGTGCGCCCTCTTCGTGGCCCTTCCCATGCTTGTCCAACGCGGGTGGGACCTGGTTCCAGCGCTTGGTGTTGGACTTGTGGTGACGGCCATGGCCTACGCGCTGGTGCTGCTCCTGCGTGCGCGCATGGTTGGAGACGGCGTTGTGGTCTAGGCCTCAGAGAAGGGTTCATCAAGGCGGGCGTCATGCTCCACAACGAACAGGACTGAATGGCTCCGTTGAGTGCATCCCATCCCCTCTGCGTCTGCTCTCACCCTGTTCACCTTCACTCACGGTCGCCGCAAGGCTCTTCACAAAGCCTCTGTACCACTCCGCACGGAGAAGAAATTTCACCTGCCACGGGACAAATCCTGCGCAGTCCATCGTTTTTACACCTCCAGTCTGAAGAAAGCCGTCGCCATGTCTAAATAAGGCGGTGGACTTCGGAAGAAAGCCCGCAATGGGCAGGAAGGACTGAAAATGAACAACGAAAACCGAAACGAAGAGGCTGTGAGCCCCGTCATCGCGACCATCCTGATGGTGGCGATCACGGTGGTGCTGGCCGGTGTGCTGTACGTGTGGGCGAGCTCCCTTGCAGAAGGCAACACCGACGGCGACCTGACGCTGTACGTGTTCACCGCGGAAGACGCGGGCGGCACGGTCAGCGCCAACACCGACGACGCGCTCGTGCGCGTGGCCATGACCCAGGGCAGCGGCATCAACTGGGCCTCGCTTGACGTGAAGATCACCGTCGGCGAAGGCACCCCGATGACCTGCGACCGCTCCGAAGCCGGCGACGGCTCGGACGTCGAGACCGACTGCTACATGGTTGAGTACGGCACCACCAACGATGCCGAGTGGACCATTGGCGACGGCGTGACCATCTACGAGAACGGTCAGGACCTCTGCTCTGTGAGCGAGACCTGCGCGGTTGAGGTCGTCATCGTCAACAGCCGCGAGGGCCAGACCCTCGACGAGTCGAACACCGTCGCTGAGTGAGCCCCTCGGGCAACCTCACGATCTTACGTCAACAGACGTGGCCGTCCCCCGGGTGCTGCGGCACCCGGAGGGACCCCCCCCTCATTCTTGTCGCGCATCGGCGTTGGGCGTCCACAGATGGGCCGGTCGGCCTGCGAGTTCCAAGCACCACGCCTTGAGCAGCGGCACCATGCCTGCAAGCACCGTGGACACCCCACCGAGCGGCCCGGGCAACCGCCGCTCAAGCAAGCCCGCCACGAGGCACAACAGACCAACGGTTTCAGCAACGAGGAGGCCGACGCCTGCGGGGTCCGACCATGGCGTTTCGCCGTGTTGCAACTGAACCGTCCAACGAAGCACAGCAGCGACCGCCGCCACCACCGCCAACCATGGAGCACGCAGGTGGGCATGCCGCTGGAACCGTAGCGTCCGTGCGAGGTGGGACGGTGACCGGAGGCGCCTGTACCGACGCAGGACGCGAAGTAAACCTCGAGCGCGGCGGGTGCGTTGGCGTGCCCTTCCTCGATGCGAGGACGGAGCACGGTCGCTGAAGATGGCCTCAGGTTGCTGCAGCGTGCGCCAACCGGCCGCTGCGATGGCGAGCGTGATCTGTGCATCGTCGGCGTTTGAGGTCGGGTCCAAGGCTTCGTCCGGAAGCGCACCAAGGCGGAAGGCGAGGAGGCTGCCTTCGAGGAAGGGCGTGGCCCCCATCGCACCTTCGGCCCGGCGGAGGTTGCTGAAGCGTCGACGGTGCTCAGCCTCGCGCGCGGTGGCCCCCCTTCGCTGCGGTGTCCCACCAGCTGCGCCAACCTGCTCGTTCGAAAAGCATCCGAGAAGCACGGCGAGGGAACCTTCGGCGCACGTGGCGTCCGCGTCCACCATGACAACGACGTCGGTGTGTTGCGCTTCGCGAAGATGCGTCAGCGCTGTGGCGACAGCCGCGGTTTTTCCCTTACGCGACCCCATCAGCAGCACGTCGTGGGACGCGAAGGCCTCGGGGTTGGCATCCAACCATGCAGCAGCGCGTTCCACCGTCGCGTCGTCCGAGGCCGAGTCGATCACCACGAGACGAAGCCCGGCTGCCCCAGGCCCGGTTCCGTTGATCCGTTGCGCAGCAAGGTTGTCCAATCGGCGTTCGATGACGGACGCTTCGTTCCACGTCGGCAGCAGCACCGTTGTTCGTGAGCACACCTGAGGTGGCGCTTCCTGCACGGCGTGGTCCTCCACAGCGGCCAAGGCGCGTCGGCAGCGTGCCTCATGCAGCAGGAAGGGCACCCCAAACCAGAGCATGGCCACGCCCTCAAGCAGGCCGGTCCACAGCATGCGACGACCTTCCTCCTCTCGACCTTGAGGCCTTCCTCGGCGCCGGTGTGCTGATGGGGCATTCCTGCTTCGTCCTCGTGTGACCGACCTCCTGCACGTCGGACCTTCGGATTCGCCGGGAGGGATGGCGAAGGTCATGCGAACCCTGGCCACCGCGCCACCGCCGGGTTGGGCCCCGGTGCTGCAGGCTTCCCACGGGCCGAACCATGCAACGACGCTCCTTCGCGCACGCCGTGCTCGTGCAGCCCTGCGAGGCAGCCCACCAACGACACTGATCCACCTTCACGCAGCGAGCGACTGGTCCCTCCGGCGCAAACTCAGCATCGCGCGAATGGCAGGCCCCCGCCCTGTGGTGCTTCACCTGCACAGCGGCAACACGGCCTCGTGGCTGGCGGCCTCAACCGCTCGTGCCGCGCGCATCCGTTCGGCCATCGATGCCCACGTCGATGTGGTGGTGGTCCTTGATGACGCGTGGAAAGCACGGCTGGAACCGTGGCTCGGCGAGGTGGAGGTCGTCCCGAATCCCGTGGATCAGATCCACGTCCCCCCCACCGCTCCTTCGAGCGGCACCAACCTGCTCGTGATGGGACGCGATGCGCCCGTCAAGCGCCGTGGCTTTGCCCTCGACGTGCTCCACCACGTCCGACGCGAACGTCCGGAGGTGCACCTTCACCTCACGGGAGGAAAGCGCTCGACCGGCGCAGGGTGGACCCGGCACGGTTGGCTTGAGGACGCTGATCGGCTACGCCTGCTGCAGTCCACCGACGTGCTGTTGCTTCCTTCCCGGTTTGAAGGGCAACCGCTGGCGGCCCTCGAAGCCCTTGCCTGTGGCGTGCCCGTCCTGGCTTCGCACGCCTTGGTCGGCCTGCCCCCCACCGTGGCTCGTCCCGACAACGACACCCTCGAGGCTTGGAGCGTCGCCGTATGTCGCCTGCTTGACGACCGACCGTCGCAGGAAACCCTCGTGGCCTCGGTGGCCCCGCATGCGGTCGAGGCGATCACCGCACGCTGGGCCGAGGTCTACGCGCTGGCCGTGGAGCGAGCCGCCCGCCGCGGCGTGTCACCTTGAGGCGTTGGTGAGCCGTTCGTCCACCATCCGTGCAAGCCCGTCTTCGAGCGACACGGTGGCTTGCCATCCGAGTTCTTCGCGAATGGCGTCCACACAGGCGAGCGAATCGGTGATGTCGCCGGGTCGAGGAGGTCCAAACTCTGGGTTGAGGTGTGCACCGTCCACGCCGCGTGCGCGCAAGGCACCGGCCAACGTGTGCACGAGGTCCAGTAAGGACACGCGACGACCCGTCGCCACGTTGTACGCGTGCCGTGGCGTCGGACGCCACGGCGCCGTCGTAAGGTGGAGCAACAGGCCAGCCACGTCGTCCACGTGCACGAAATCCCGGGTTTGCTTACCCGTTCCAAGGATGCGGGGTGACGTTCCACCGCACATGCGGTCCACGAAAGCGGGGATCACCGCTGCGTAGGCTCCATCAGCCCGCTGACCGGTTCCGTAGACGTTGAAGAAACGAAGGGCAAGCGCTTCCCAACCCGCTGCACGCCGTCGGAGGACCTCTGCTTCGTTGGCCCATTTGCTGTCGGCATAGGGCGAAAGGCGCTTTCCTGCCGCGTCTTCACCCAGGGGCAGGTCGGCTGCGTCGCCGTACACGGCGGCGGACGAAGCGAGCACCAAGCGCCGAATGCCGCGGGCCTCCATGTCGTTGGCCAAGCCTTCCGTGGCGTGGATGTTGATCGACGCCGTCTCCTGTGGGTCCTCGACCGAGCGGGCCACCGAAACCTGCGCAGCGAGGTGAACAACGGCCTCGACCCCTTCCAAGGCCTGAGCCCGGGCCTCGGGGTCACGCAGGTCGCCCCGTACGGCGTGTCCTCCCTTGGCTTCGAGCGCTTCCAAGCGTTCCACGCGCCCTGTGCTGAGGTCGTCGAGCACGGTCACCGCGTGCCCTGCCTCAAGGGCGAGGGCGGCGACGCGACCGCCGATGAAACCGGCGCCGCCGGTGATGAGCAACCTCGTCATGCCTTCGGGTTCGCCTCGCCGTCCATCAAGGTTCAACCTACAACGCGGCAACCTGAAGCATCGAGTTGACGTGAATCCGTTCATGGGGCTGTGGCGAAAAGAGCTCTTGCGTCGTGCCTACAACAACGGAGACGATTCCCGTGTCGACCGTTTGTCGCGCACCTTGCTCAACCACCCCAAGCATGCGCCATTCGCGCGAGATGTGCTCATTCGAAGCATGTGGAGGAGACGACGTTGGGAGGATGTTGTGGATTTGTGTCGCCGATGGCCTGAATCGGATGTGCACGCCCTCGCGGGGCGTGCCGGCCAACACCTTGAGCGAAGGCATCCTCCGAAGAAGACTTACCCTTCTGAACGGCCGCCGGAGGGACTTGGGCATGTAGACTGGAATGCTACCGATCTTCACCGCATGTGGCATCAGGTCGAGCAGAAGCTGTGGTTTCGACACCCATGGGGTTGGTGCCATTGGGACATGCCTGCAGGGTGGTCGTTGGACTCCACCCATCCTGCATTGATTGAACTCGCTGCTGACGTGCTGTTGCGACCTTGGGTGAAGGAGGTCATGGCCCCCTTGACCACAGGGAGGGAGAAAGGGTCTCGACTTGGGCTTGCTTGGTCCTGTGGTGTCGATTCAACTGCGGCCATGTTGTTGCTTAACGACGAAACGGTTCTCGCGTATCACGAGCGGGATGTCCAGTCGATGTTGGACCACCGAAATGCGAAGCACCTGATCAAGAAGGTCCAATCGCTTGGCCGTGATGTCCTTGTGGTTCGATCAGACCACGAATTGATTCGTACGAACCATGGCAAGATGATAGGTTTTTCAACGGATTATGCGAGTGGAGTTCACCTCATCCTGCTGGCGGATTGGCTCGATTTGGCTGGTATTGCGTTCGGTGTCCCCATCGACAACACCTGGCTGCACAAAGGACGGACCTTCCGGGATTTTTCTCAATCCGCCCACTGGATTGCATGGCAAGCTCGCTTCCATGAAGCAGGATTGGACCTCGTTCTGCCAATCAACCATATCTCGGAAGCAGGAGCACTCCGAATTGTCCAAGCCAGTGCGTTAGCGTCGGACGTCAACTCCTGCATGAGGGGGGACGGCCTTGGTGGGTGCGGTCGATGTTGGAAGTGCTTCCATAAGAACGGGCCAATGGGCCGTCCGTACGATGTTTCAAGCCACGAGATCTCCACGTTTCTCTCTCAGCGACCGTTGCGAACGGCGCAGCACGCGCTCTGGGCGCTCAAACATCTTGGTCTCGAGGATTTGGTCCCTGACCTTCAGCCTCTCTTGAAGGAAGATCTTGGTTGGTGGGAATCGGCGTTCGAACCAGGTCTCGAACTGATTCCAAACCCGTGGAGGGCTGAGGTGGAATCCCGAACGCGTGAACTTCTCGAAGTGAAGGGTGTTGAGTCCCCCTTGGTGAAGGTCAACCTCTTCGCAGATTGAGCATGCATCAAGCCCTCATCCCCCAACGGTGAAGAAGGATTCCGCAAAGCGAAGACGTGATGGAAGTGTCTGGGCCATCGGCCGAGGAGCAGACTCGCTCCCTTCAGGCTGAAATCCAAAGGCTTCGACGTGACCGTCAGCGGCTTCGCCAGACCGTATCGTTCCGTCTGGGTCTTCATCTCACGACCGCTGTTCGTCGTCCATGGCGGTTGCTTGCGCTTCCAATCAGTTTCCCGTGGCTGGCCGTTCGGCTTGGCCTCGAACGGCTCGGGCGCACACCTGCTCTGCTTCCCGATCTTGATGTCATGGAGAAAAAGCGTTCGAAGTCGGTCGTTCTCTTCCCAACAAACGGGGTTGGATTTGGGCATTTTACACGGATGTATGCCTTAGCAAAGCGATTGAGAGAGGCGGATTCAGAACTTGAAATCGTGTTCTTCACGACCATGCCAACGTTGCACATTCCATATGCGGACAATTTTCCAACCTACCATCTTGCAGGTCGAGGAAAACACAAATCATTGGAACCATCAACGTGGAACGGACTTGTCGAAGATATGCTTCATATGGTGCTCGACGTTCATCGACCTGCAGTCTTCGTGTTTGATGGGGCCTTTCCATACCGAGGCATGCTCAACGCCATCGTGCAAGAATCGAACATGCACCGAATTTGGGTTCGCCGTGGCATGTTTCGCGAAGGCTCCAGCATACCTGTTGACAGCATTTCGTGCTTCGATCTGCTTGTTCGACCTGGTGATGCGCTGCCCCCCGCTCTCGACGGCATTGAGGTTGGCACAAACGAATTGGAAGTTGAGACCATGCTGGTGGTCGAGCCGAACGATATGCTTGACCGCGCAGCAGCTCGGCGGCGCCTCGGTCTGCCAATGGATGCTCGTGCCGTCTACGTTCAACTCGGTGCAGGGCGCATCAACGACATCGAATCCGAAGTCCGACGCGTGGTCGATGCCCTTCACAAGGAGCCTGACGTCCACGTGGTGCTTGGTGAATCCATGCTGGGCGAACGCCTGGATGTTGACCTTGATCGGATTCACCTGTTGCGTGATTACCCGAATGCCCTGTACCTCAAAGCCTTCGATGCGAGCGTTCAAGCGGGTGGCTACAACTCCTTCCATGAGATGCGGTCCCTCCGGATTCCAACGTTGTTCCTCCCCAACCTTTCCACAGGCATGGATGATCAGGTTGCACGGTGCAACGTCGCGGTGGATGAAGGCTGGGGGTGCGTCAACCTCGACCGTTCCTCTGACTCCATCGCGCACGATGTTGACGCGTTGTTGTCTCTGAAACCTCAACCCCTCCCTGCCGCAGAAGCGAACGGGGCCAGAACCCTTTCCTCGCACATTTTGTCGTTGTTCGGAGAGGATGCATGATGGATCCGGACCCGGTCTGGATGCTCCCAGAATCGGCCATGTCGTGGATTGAGTCAACGTTGCCAAACGGAGCGCACATCCTTGAATTCGGAAGCGGCCATGGGACGGACCGGCTCGCACGCAGGTTTGAGATGCTCAGCGTTGAGCACGATGCCGAATGGGTGGAACGGTGTCCAACACCATGCATCCACGCGCCAATTGAGGAGAACGCGACGTCTTTTTCTGCCGGTGAGCAGGGGTGGTATCGGCTTTCGGTGGTGCTCGAATCGATTCCAACTGACCTTGATTTGGTCATTGTCGATGGACCTCCAGGATCCATCGGGCGTACCGGTCTCTTGCAAAGCCTACATGCACTCCCTAGTGACGTTCCTTTTATCGTGGACGATGTCCATCGACAAGCGGAGTCGGCATTGTTCATGAAGCTTGAAGCATGGCACTCGGGGTCAGCCACGTGGCATTGGATGGAGCATGACGGAATTGCCAAAGGGCGTGCTTGGGGGATTTTGATGGTGGAGGGTGGCCAATGACCGAGTACGGGACCACCCTCCCCGACGGCATGGTGTTGCCTCCTTTGCGCGGTCCTGGTAACAATTACACGTTCATCGAGGCGAGGGTGGGGAGCGTTGAACCGAATTTCCCAATCAGCATTGTGATTCCCGTCTACAATCGGATCGAGATGTTGCGGCGGACGATGGGGATGCTCACGCATCAGACCTACCCCCTAGACCTGATCGAGGTTGTCATTGCCGATGACGGCTCTTCTGACCACCCGGAACAGTTGATCGATGAATTCTCTCCCTTCTTCGAAGTCAATTACGTTCGCCAGCAAGACCTTGGGTATCGGCTTTCTCACGCACGTAACCTCGGGGTTCGGGCTGCAAGGCACGACCATGTCATCATCCTGGACTGCGACATGGCGCCGGTTCCTGGGCTTGTGAAAACTTACGCTGAATGGCTTGCTGTTGGGGAGAAGGTCATCCTGATTGGGCATCGACGCTACGTTGATGCCAACAACGTGGACCCAAGCGCCGTCCTAGAGGATCCAACGGTGATGATGGAACTCCCAAACGTGCAAACAAAAAACGCCGTCATGAAAAACAGCCCTTCGAGTGATTGGCGCGAACCGATTTACGAAGCAACAGATTACCTGAAGCAATCCCCGTATCCATTTCGATGCTGCTCCTGCGGCAACGTGGCCTTCCACCGCCGTCTTTTCCAAGAGGCGGGTTCCTTTGATGAGGCGTTTACGGCATGGGGGGCCGAAGACAACGAATTCGGCTATCGAGTCTGGAATGCAGGGTACTACTTCATCCCGATGCTCGATGCGCTTGGTATGCATCAGGAGCCTCCCGGTGGCAGGGAGTTTGTCGACCGGGAGGCCGGACGGGCCATCACCAAGCCCATGCTTCTCGACAAGGTTCCAGCGTTCTATCGAACATACGACCCCGAGGTGGAGACCTCCGTGCCCGCCGTTTCCATCTACATACCAGCCTACAACGCTGCGAATACCATTGAACAAGCCATCGATTCAGCTCTTGCTCAAACCTATCGTGACTTCGAAATCGTAGTCTGCAACGACGGATCAACCGACCGGACAAGGGCCATCTTGAATCAGCGGTATGGCCAACA
>JAURMD010000061.1 GCA_030830875.1 Thermoplasmatota archaeon
AGGTTGTTTCGATCAACGAGCGGTTGTGTTTCCCACCCATGTTCTTCAAACGAGCGATCGATGAGCCGATTCAGAAGCCCTTGCTTGACATCAAATGGAGGTCGCTTGAACCCTGGGCAGATTGGAATTCGAATGGTTGCAAGCAGGCTGCAAAGTTCAGCATAAGCCTCCTCATCTTCAAGAAGAAGAGAGCCAAGCCGATGGGAGTACGGTTCTCCAATGTTCATGCATTCAATTGTGCGGTTGCGTTGTTAGCACTTCCTCCAACGAACGATGGTTGATGAGGGACGGGCTTCGATTGCTCGACATGGCGGGGGCCCCGGGACGCGACCGCCGCCTCGACGGCTTCGAGGACGACCCCTTCAGTTCCTCCTGGCAGGGCCGCGGTGACGGCACCGTCGGCGGCCGCGGGGGCTCGCGCGGCGCACCCAAGGTGGTCCGCGTCGAGCACGTCCGTCCGGGGCGCTCGTCCGGCTCGGGCTACGGAGGCGCTGCGGGGATGCGCGGCGGCGTGGCCGCGCCTTCGCTCAACAGCGTCCTCGGCCAGATGTGGGGCATCAACCCGCAGCAGGCGGTGCGCCACCATCAGGGTGGCCTGTGGCACTTCTCCGAGGAGGAAAAGCGCCACCTCCTCCAGGCCACCGGGGCCTTCACCCTCGCGCTGGGCCTCATGTGGGTGGGCGGCATCGGCGGGCTGGCCTACGCGTCTTCGACCGCGGCATGGGTGCTGACCCTCCTGCTCGCGATGCCGATGATGCTCATCGCGGTGGGTCCTGCCTTCCTGCTGCACGAGATCGGCCACAAGATCGTCGCGCGCCGCCACGGCTGCTGGGCGGAGTTCCGCGCCGACCCAAAGGGGCTGCGTTTCGGCGTCCTGCTCGCCGCGCTGCTCGGCTTCCTCTTCATGGCCCCCGGTGCGGTGATGGTCGCGGGCGTCGTGACCCGGCGTCAGAACGGGCACATCGCGGTGGCCGGCCCGCTTGTGAACCTCGGCCTCTTCCTCATCGGCGTGCCTCTGGGCGCCCTGCTTCTGGGCTTGACCGACGCCTTCGAGCTCGCCTCGGGCGCCATCCTCGTCGACGGGGGCCTCGACTGGCGGCAGATGCTCGTCGACGTGTGCGTCTTCTGGCTGCAGGCCAACCTCATCCTCGGGCTGTTCAACATGCTGCCCTTCGGCCCGCTCGACGGGCTCAAGGTGCGCGACTGGAACGAGTCGGTCTTCTACGGCGTGCTGCTCATCTTCGCGCTGCCCGTCGTGGGCATGTTCACCGGCATGTGGTCACCGAGCGCCCTGCTCGCCGGCCTTGCCTCGTTCTTCTGACGTGATGGGCATGGACCTGCTGCTGCTCGACGGTGGCTGCGGCTTGTGCCATGGCTTGGCCCGCTGGATGGCCCCGCGCATCGCATCTGGTCGTTCCCTTCGCTTCCTGGACCAATCCTCCAGCGAGGGCCAAGCGGCCCTAGCGGGCCCCCCTGCACCGCGTCGTAGAATGGACACGGTCGTGCTGGTTCGGGATGGGAAAGCGCACGTACAATCGGCCGCGGCGATCCGCTGCCTGCTGTACCTGCGCTGGGGGTGGCGGATGTGGTTCCCGCTGCTGTGGCTGGTGCCCAAGCCGCTGCGCGACCTCGTGTACCGGGGCGTGGCGGCCAACCGTCACCGGCTCTTCCGGGCCCCCGAAGAAGGCTGCCCGCTCCCGCAACCCATTGACGCATAGAGGCGGCGCTCGTGGGCCGGAGCCACGGTTCAAAGGGGGTGGGGGTACACCTCTGGATGCGCCACCCGGTTTCACCTGAAGCGGCCACATGGCCGCACAAGGAAAGGGGCCGTGCAGGTGGGTGGCGTGGGTTGGCTCTGTACCCTTGCTTCCCTGCACGGTCCCGCCCCTCCTTGGAAAGGACGAAGCCTAGGCGCTGCTGAACGGGCGCATGGTCGCGAGGTCGACGAGCCCGCACGCCCGGCATTGGTCGCTTGACCCCGACGTCGTCTTCCTCAACCACGGCTCCTTTGGCGCGACGCCAACCGCGGTGCTCGCCGAACAGCAGCGCTGGCGGGACCGCATGGAAGCGGACCCGGTTGCCTTCCTCGACGGGGAAGGCCTTGAGGGGATGCACGCGGCGCGGCGTGTGCTGGCTGGGATGCTTGGCTGCGATGCGGACGACCTCGCCCTGATTGACAACGCCACCTCGGGCGTGAACACCGTGCTGCGCTCCATGCGGCTGTCCCCGGGCGACGAGATCCTCGTCCCCGACCACGCCTACCAGGCCTGCCGGAACGCCATCGACGTGGTCGCGGACCGCTGGGGCGCCACGGTCGTGACGGTGCCGCTGCCTTTCCCGATTGACGGGCCCGAGGTCGTCCTCGAGCGGATGCTCGCCGCCGTGACCGACCGGACGGTGCTCGCGATGATCGACGCCATCACCAGCCCGACGGGGCTGAGGATGCCCTTCGAGGACCTTGTGGCGGCGCTCGAAGGCCTGGGCGTCGCGGTGCTGCTCGATGCGGCCCACGGCATCGGCGCGGTCCCGCTCGACCTCGACGCGATCGGGGCCTCGTGGACCACGACGAACGCGCACAAGTGGCTGTGCGCGCCGAAAGGGAGCGCGGTGCTGCACGTGCGCAAGGACCGGCAGGAGGGCCTGCATCCGCTGACGGTCAGCCACGGCCTGACGCTGCCCTTGGAGGACGGACAATCCCGCTTCCGCGCGGAATTTGACTGGACGGGCACCCGTGACCTGACCGCGTGGTGCGCCTTGCCCTTCACCGTCGAGCACGTGGGCGGGATGGTGGACGGCGGATGGCCCGCCATCATGGCGCGCAACCGGGCGTTGGCGCTGGAGGCGCGCGCCATGCTCTGCGAGCGTCTGGACCTCGAGGTCCCGTGCCCCGATTCGATGATCGCTACGCTCGCCACGCTGCGGCTGCCGCTTCCACCGGCGGGGAAGCAGCCAGGCAAGGACCCGCTGCACCTCTGGCTGAGGGAGCGGAAGGTGCAGATCCCGGTGTGGTCGTGGCCGTCCCCTGCGGGGAGGTACGTCCGCCTCTCGGCCCACCTGCACAACTCGATGGAGCAGTACGAGCACCTGGCCGACCTCCTCGAGGAGGCCATGCTTGCCTTCGGCTGAGCCTCAGCGTCGGGACGACCGCCAGAACCAGAAGGCGACGGCGCCGAGAAGCAGGATTGGAAGCAACCCCTGGGCTGCCTGCGAGGCCACCGCCACAGGGTCGGTTTCGCCTTCGCCCACGCTGTAGGCGGCCAAGGCCCAGTCGTCCCCTTCCGTGGGCTGGTGGTCGCCGTCCACCACGTTCCCAGCGACCGTGATGTTGACCGGGCCCGTGGTTGCTTCAGGGGCCGTCCACGTCAACATCCAGGTGCGTTGGTTGGCACCGGGGTGATCATGCGTCACTTCACCGTCGTCGGTGATGCGCGTGGTGCCGTCTTTTGATCCGAGGGTTCCAGCGCTCGCGGCGAGGTTGAAGCCTCCTTGGTGTCCGTTGGCCGAGGCGGTAGGCCCACCCTCCAGCGTCACGATCAGGTCGTAGGTCAGGCCGGGCGTGTAGGCTTCGGGCAACCCAGCAACCGAAACGCGTGCGCCCTCGTCGTTTGAATCCCCGTGGCAGGAGCACCCCTCCGCGCTGAGACCTTCCATGCCATGGCTTGACCCGTCTACGCCCGGAAAGGCGCCAAGAAGCAGGATGACCAGCAGCACCGCATGCCGAAGGGCCATGCTTTTGTTTTCAACGCCCAGCATTTCAACGGTTGTGCACCTCGCTGGAACAGACCGCAAGGGCGTTCAGCCGGGCGTACCGTGGCCGAGCATGGTCGAGCACGTGGTTGAGGCGGGCAGCACCCGGTTTGCACCGGAGTCCATCGAAGCGAAACCCGACGTGGGCCCAGAGGGCTTCTTTGCCGTCGAGATGCGGGTGGGCCGCGTGATGGCCGTGGAAGCCTTCCCGGAAATGCGCAAACCCTCGCTGAAGGTGCAGGTGGACTTTGGCCCTCGGGGCGTCCTGTGGACCTCGGCACAGATCGCCGACCACGACCCCGACGCCCTTCAGGGGCGCCTCGTGGTGGGTGCGGTGAACCTCGGTGAGCGGCGCCTTCCGACAGGCTTCGTGTCGCAGTTCCTGCTGCTGGGCGGGCTGCACCCCGACGGGCGCGTTGGCCTGCTTTCGGTCCCGGAGGACCTACCCCTTGGGGCCATCGTCGGCTGAGGTCAGGCCTCTCGAAGGTCGATGCCGTGGGCTGCATAACGCTGCAGGCAGCGGTCGAGGAAGCCTTCTCCGGCTTGTTCGGGAGCGTGGATGCCGGGCAACGCGTTGCCAGAAAGCAGGTGATCCACGGCTGCGCAGGTGACGGCCCCGGTGGTGCGGGCCATGGACGAGCCGTCCTTTCGGCCCACGTCGTCGAGTACCCAACGGCTTCGACCCCCCGCCTCGCCTTCGCAGACCACCTCCATCCACGTGAACTCGGCCCGGTCGTCGCGCCACGCCCATGCGGCGACCAGGTCGTCTTCGTCCAGCGCGTCTCGCTCAGCGAGGTAGCGGTCGATGTGGCCCGGCCAGCGCACGGTGGCTTCGATCAGTTCCTCCGCAGGCACGGTGTGCAGCACGGAACGGAGGCCGTCGGTCAGGAAGGCCTCCATCGTGCCACGGCCCTCCACTTCGAAGGGAACCCGTTCGGACAAGGCCGGGACCTCGACGACCCTCCCGCCCCGCACAATGCGGGCCGGGCGGGTGTACTCCTCGATGACGTCGTAGGGCGAAAAGGGAGCCATGTAAGACCATCCGTCGTCTTGCTCCACCGGATTGCCGCCCACGCGAACCCGGCCCGTGCGCAAACGTCCGTGCCGGCGCGCCCCTTCGGCCAAGAGGAGGTTCGAGAGGCCCGGGGCCACCCCCACGTCCCACAGCAAGGCGGCGCCATGCTGACGGGCCAGCGCATCGAGGCCCGCAGGATCTTCCGCCGTGAAGGCGAGGTCGGCCACCATGAGGCCCCGCTCCAGCAACCCGGGGCGCACGCTGTGGCCAAGGCGTCCCGGCAAGGTGTTGACCACCACGTCGGGGGCGTGTTCGTCCGCGAGGGCCGCCGAGGCAGGCCCTTCGATCCGCGTCACGCAAGGGCCGAGGTTGTCGAGCGCCACAGCGGAAGCGTCGATGGCCACCACGTCGTGACCGTC
>JAURMD010000062.1 GCA_030830875.1 Thermoplasmatota archaeon
ATCCACGTCATGCCCGGCATTGTCGGTGGTGGAGAGCCGACCTACACGGTGAAAATTTCTGACACGACGGGTCACAGCGTCGTGCAGATGACGAAGCCGGAGATCGAAGCGACCGCCAAGGCGAACAACGCCTGGGTCTTCGTGAACGACCGCCTCGTCAACAGCAGCGACCTCGCCGAGACCAACCTCGACGCCAGCAGCGCCATCCGCCTCATGCCCGGCCTTGTTGGCGGTTTCTGAGCCCTCCGTGCGGCACGGACAGGTTCAAAACAAGGACGCCGTCCGAAGGGTGGGGACCATCATGGTGGAGCTCGTCGACTACAAGTGCGCTGATTGCGGAAAGATCGAGCAGTTTCGCGGCGATCAAAACGGCATCAGCTGCAAGTCCTGCGGCGGTCGGATTTTCATGAAGCTCCGCCGCCCCGGCACCAAGCGTATCGTGGCCGAGTGAGGCCCAGCGCACCCTTCTTGGACCGCAGACGCGGAGCACTCGGCATGCCATCGTGGCTGTCGTCCTTCGCTCCCCGGCGCTTCGACGACCTGGCCACCACCGAGCATGTGCGCGAGGTCTTGATGCAGGCCGCCCTGACCGCCAACCCACCTCACCTGTTGCTTTCTGGCCCCGGCGGCATTGGGAAAACAGCAGCATGGCGGCTCATCGCCCGGCAGGTGCTCGGTCCTGGATGGCGTTCCACCACGCACGTGCTCAACGCCCGCGACCTTGCCCGTGCTTCCGGCGCCATGGCGACCTTCGAATCCTTCCTCCGGCCGGAAGGACGTGATTCGTCGGACACCCTGGCCGGACGAACGAGCCTCGAGGCCTTTGACGCGGCCCTGTTTGAGGTTAAGGCCGACGACGTGGCACCGGCCGGCCACGAGTCCGCGGGCGCTTCAGGACGGCAACCCGTCTCGCGGCTCATCGTCATCGAGGACGCGGACCACCTTGGGCCGAAGCGGCAACCCTACCTTCGGCGCATGATGGAATCCGGCAGCGGCAGTTCCCGCTTCATCTTCACCGCTCGAACCCCGTCGCGCTTGATCGACGCCATCCGAAGCCGGGTCCAGCACGTCCGCATGCCGCCGGTGGAGCGGGACGTGATCACATCCCGATTGCACCATGCCTTCTCGACCGAGGGCATCAATGGCGCTCCTATTGTGGGGGACATCGCTCACGTGGTGCACGGCGATCTTCGTCGTGCCCTGCTCATCGGAGAAGTGCTGGTTCGACGCGGCCTTCATGAGGACCGCAACGCCCTCGGCCACCTGCTGGAGGAAACCGAGGTCGTTGAGATGCGGTTGGTCGTTGAGGAAGCGTTGCGTGGTCGCCTGTTCGATTGGCGCTGGGAGAAGCAAGGGGAGCGCAACGTACGGGTGCTTCACGGCGCCATGGGGCACCTCGACCGCTTGATGGACAACCATCATCTCGAGGACGAGCAGGTGCTCGACCTCATTCACCGACATTTGGCAGCCGGTCGACTCCTCCTTCCTCCGGACGTGCTGTGCGACCTGCTGGAAGCGGTGGCGGTCGCGGACAGCGACCTCAGGCGAGCCTCAACGGGGCGCATCCACCTCGAAGCGATGCTGCACCGCTTCGCAGAGGTCGGCCGTCGGGCTGGCCTCGCTCCAGCGCAAGCGTCATGACGGGGGGAAGGGCCCCTTCGGCTGGGCGTGTAGCACAGCTGGATAATGCACCGGCCTCCTAAGCCGGGGATCGCGGGTTCGAATCCTGCCACGTCCGCCATATCGTGCCGCTGTGACCTTTCCCCGTCAGCGTTCTTCATAGCGAAGTGGCGACTGCCTCGCGACCATGCTCGGTGACGACGGGATCCCTTCGCCCTATGGCGAAGGCTTCAGCCGTCCAGAGGACCCGCTCGAGCGCACCCGCTCTCAATGGAGCACGGCGGACCTTTTGCGCCGCAGGGCCGGCGATGTCGCCCGACACCCGCTGGCCATCGCTGGGAGGAATTTACTCGCCATCCCCCTCATCGCCTTCGCGGCGGTCATCATCGCCCTTCCCAACGCGCCCATCTCTTCGCCGCTCGCCTTGCTGGCGATCTGGGGGCCGTTCAGCATCTTGCTTGTGTTGGTGGCCACGGTGGCGGCCGAATCCACCAACCAGGTGCTTTCAGCACGCATTCAACTGCGAGCGTGGGGCGAGGGCGGAGAAGCGCACGACCTCAAGGCCCAACCGGGCCTTGACCTTGTGCAAGAACGCATCAACGAACTGCGCCGCATCAACCTGCTCCAAGGAGGCTTGATCGGCAGCATCACGCTGCTGCTGCTGACCTCTTCCGCGCTGGATTCCACCAGCATCTCGTGGAACCTCGCGCTTCTGCTGGTGATGTCGGCTGGCGTTGCGCAAATCTGGCACGCCCACCTCACCTCCAACCAAATCCGTGAATTTGGGGACCCTCATCCGCTCCTCACATCGTTCGTTCCGACGCACCATTCGACCCAGTTCGATGGGACCTTGTCCGACCTGGTCATCACGCACCTTGATCCCGATCTTGCGATTGAATGGAGGGACTGGTGTGCACGACTGTCCCGCGCCGCTCTTGACCCCAGCGGCCCAAGGAAGGTGCGCGAGCGAACCTTGGTGCTGCTTCACCTGCACGAGCAGGGGCACCTCGACGACAACACGGCACGTGCCCGTCTCGATGACTTGTTGGGGGCCGATGCGGTCGAAGAATTGCTGCTTGACGAATCCAACTTGCTCAACTGGCGCTCGGTTCAGCGCCTCATTCAGCACGCCCTCGCGTGGCAGCCGAACGCCGCCCTCTTGCTCGACCGGCTCATCGGGGCCTCGGTCAGCGGCACCGCACGTCGACCCGGGCGAGCATGGCGCATGGACGTCGCCCTTGGACCGGTGTGCGAACGAGGAACGGGCCATCTCTTTGTGATGGTGCACCACTGGGACGAGGGCCGCGCGCCCGCCCACATTGAGATCCTCGCTCCGGGCGGTGAACCTTCGAGGCGCGAACACCGCGTGGTCCTCGAAGGCTGCCGCCCCATCGAATCGCCTCTTGATCTTTCGGGGCCCGACGGCCGCGCGTCACTGGACCGCGTCGTCGACCATGTGGACCGGGCCGCCATGCTCTGGTTCCGGCTTGCCTGGCCAATGACGCAGCGCGGCTCCACCCGAGTGCTGGTCCACCTCAAGGACGCGAAGGGGCGCCTGATCGAAGCTCAGGTGTTACGTACGGACCTTCGCCCAACCGCTCGAGGAACGGTTCGCGCGCGGGTACGGCGCCTTGTGGAAGCGAGGACGGTGGGCGAACTGCCGATGCCGGGTGCCTCCAAAGCCTTCCCCGAATCGGAACCGGCGAGCGGACCCTTGCCGACCCCGTCAGCAGAGGTCACCGAGACGTCCCCCGAACAGGATGCCTGAGCCAAGCGCGGGCCTTATGGAGCGGTCGCTCGTCGCGCGAACGTCGGAGGCATCGCTATGGAGGTCTGGGACATCATTGTGCTCGGGGATGGGCCCGCAGGCCTGCAGGCTGCTGCAGAGGCTGCGTCGGCAGGCGCAAGCGTGCTGCTCATCGCCGCAGAGGCGCTCGGTCGACGCGACGCATCGATGCTGGACGGGCTTGCTGCTCACCTTGGTGAAGACACCAACCGTGGGCACCGTGAGGACACCATCCGCAGCGGGGCCTACCTGGCCGACCAAGACATTGTGGCGAGCAGTACATCGGCTGCCATACGCGAAATCGACCTTCTTGAGCGCCGCGGCGTCGTGTTTCGACGCGATGCACGCGGACTCCCCGCGACCCAGCGCCTCACCGGCCACGGCCGGCCGCGCGTGACCGACGCCGGCGATGCGACACCACGCGAAGTGCAGCAGGTCCTCGAAGAGCAGTGCATGCGCCATGGCGTGGTGCGACGAGGCGACCAACTGCCGTTGCAGATCGTGCAGGCCGGGCAACGCGTCCAAGGCCTCGTCGTCGCTGACCTCGCCGGTGGTCAGGTGCTTGGCCTCCAATGCAAGGCGCTCAT
The DNA here is from genome assembly GCA_030830875.1 of Thermoplasmatota archaeon. Lineage (GTDB taxonomy): Archaea > Thermoplasmatota > Poseidoniia > Poseidoniales > Poseidoniaceae > MGIIa-L3. Next base: position 3,994 of record JAURMD010000062.1, read on the forward strand.
CCTCGCCGATGACGGTGTTGAAGGGGTTCTCCACGACGGACGAGGAAGCCATGGTTTGTCGCTCGCCCTGCAGGCTGGCTTGCCGCTGCGTGACATGGAATTCATCGCCTCGACCCCGCTTGGCGTGAAGGACACGGGAATGACCCTTCCCCTGACCCTCCTCGCCGCGGGGGCGGTCGTGTGCGAAGCGGATGGCTCACCCATCGACCTTGGTGACGACCTCGCGAGCGCCGCGGCTGCAGTGCGCACGGCTGCCTCCCCCGTCATCGACCTCCGCAGCCTTGGCGCGGCCCGCCCTTGGTTTGACGCTACGTTCCGCTTGCTGAAGCAGCGCACGGGCGTCAACGCGGACCAGCACACCGTGGCCATCGAAGCGCGCGCCTTTGCCGGACTTGGCGGCGTGGCGGTTGATGAGCAGGGACGGGCGGTCCTCGGGGTGTGGTCGCGATGGTTCACCGGCCTTTGGGCGGCCGGAGCCGTTGCCTGCACCGGCATGCACGGAGCGGGCCTGTTGCCAGGCAACCTTGGTCTCGACGCATTGGCCTCTGGTCGAGCGGCCGGCGCGAGTGCAGGCGCATGGGTGAAGGACGCCCCGATGGGCGGCACCGCCCTTGTCGGCGAGGTCATGAAGCAAGCCAAAGCAGACCTATCCGCGATGTTCGAAGCCGTTCCCTCGGAGGGCGGAGCGGTTCGGGCAGGCCTCGTTGGCAACGATGTGGCCGCCTTGATGCGCAGCGCCTTGGAGGCAGGCTGCACGGCTGAATCGCTGAACTCCGCCCTCGACACCCTCGAGGGGCTTGAGGTGCTCGCCGAATCGCTCCACCTTGACGACACCAGCCTCGTCGCCAACGCGAACATCGTTGATGTTGTGGCGCTGCAGGCAGGCGTTCAGCAGGCCAAGGCGGTGTTGCGCAGTGCCCTTGCCCGGACGGAGAGCCGAGGTGTGCACGTGCGGCACGACCACGCTGACGCTGATGCCAACCAACTCCATCACACGCTTGTCTCGGCGGACGGTACCGTCGGTCGGCTGGCCCTCCGCAAGGGCGCATCTGGGCACTGGGTGCTCTCCCCGCCCTGACCGTTAAGGCATCAACCACCTCCAGAGGAGCGATGGAGGCGACCTTGTTCGAGCGGATCGTTCGAGGGGACATCCCCTCCCACCCCGTGGCGCGTGGGGAAGGATGGTACGCCTTCCTCGACGTGTTCCCTCGCCGTCCTGGGCATACGCTCGTCGTCCCCGTTCGCGGGGTCCCTCGCCTGTCTGACCTTGAGCCATCGGAGCGTCATGCGTTGATGGACGGCGTTGCCGAAGCACGCCGCCGCCTCAGTGCCGTGTTCAATACGAACGACTTCCTTGTGCTCGTACACGACGGTGCCGGGGCCGGTCAAGAGATTCCGCACGTCCACGTGCATCTCCTTCCGCGCACACCCGGTGACGGTGGTCGGGCCCTGCCCGCGCTTTGGCCGACGGGGTCGGGGGCCAAGGCCTCCGATGAGGAACTTGCCACCCTCGCTGAGGCGGTGAGCCAAGCATGATCGAAGCAGACGCCTCGTTGATGCTTGATCACCATGGCGAGGCGCTTCCTGAATTGACCAAGGCGAGTTCCACCATTCGAATGGACCGGTTGCTCAAGGTCCCTCAGCCAAAGTGGGACCGTGCCATTCCCGGCTCACCGATGTGGACCCGTCTTGCGTTTCGTTTGCTAAGGTTGGTCGCTCGGGGCCAGTTCAGGAGCCTGACCTCTGAAGGCCTCGAAGGCTTGGACATGGAGCGGGGCGCGATGTGCTGTGCTTGGCACGTCAATGGCCTGATGGACCCGCTTGCCATCATGCTGACCCATCCAAGCCATTTCGTCATCGGGGGCCGTCACGACCTTGTCACGCGCCCAATCCTGCGGTTTTGGACGACGCGTCTGGCCGTCCAACCCGTCGTTCGCAAGGCGGAGTTGCTGCGGGGAGGTTTCGACGAAGACGAGGCGGCCCACCTCAACGGGAGGACCCTGCTCAACCTTTCTCGAGGGATCTCCCATGGACACGGTTCGGCCTTGTTTCCCGAGGGAACGGCCCACAACGAAGCCTACCTCCTTCGACTGCGCACCGGCCCCATGCGCACGGTTTTGGCTGCGGCTGCCATCGCACATGTGGAGGGCCGTCCGCTCCCCCATCTCGTTCCAGTCGGCCTCCACTTCCGCGTTCGGCATCACTTCAGAACCGATGCGCACGTCGAGTACGGCACGCCAATTCCCGTTGAGTTGGACAACCTTCCAGAGGACCTGCTCGCGGCCGTGAAACGAAACGACTGGAGCGAGCCGCCCGCTGAAGCCGTCCTCGCCCTTCGCGATGCGTTGACACCTCGGCTACGTCGATTGACCCCTGATGTGGTGGATCATGACGAGCACCGCGCGTTGCACGTCATGGCCCACGTCAAGGCCCGAAGGCAAGGCACACCGCTCGCAACGTGGGGCGAGGAAGTCGCGGCGGCTCGTCACGAGCGCGAAGCCCTCCGAACAGGCGACGACCGTCCGCTTGAGGAGATTGCACCAGAGCCGCTGCAATCGCCTGCCTTGGAGGCCGCGAAGTCTGTTTCGAGAAGGCTTGAATCAAACGGCCTGGATGGGCGCGACCTCGATGCCGAAGGTCGCGGAGTGCGGCGAGGTCATCCGTTGTCCGCAGCGATAGCCTTCGTGAAGGTGCTTGCCTTTCTCCCCCTGCTGCCGGTCTTCATCGTGTCGATGGGCCTCCAATCGACCTTGGGATTGGTCAAGGGCAATTCATCCGATGAGGGCATCGATGCCCGTACGACCTACCAATTTGTGTTCGCTCTCTTCGCGTCGATGGTGGTGTGGCCCATCGTGGCCGCAGGAAGTGGGGCAGCCTTGGTGTGGGGGGCAGGGCTCACCTTCGGCCTGCATCCCGTCCTTGCAGCCCTGCTCCTGTTCGTGCTGCTTCATCCCCTCTTTGCCCTGAGTGGTCTTGGTTTTGCATCGGCGTGGGACGGCTGGGTGGTGCTTCGTGGCGGACTCCGCAGGGCGCGTCTGCGCCGTCGCGAAGGGGCAGCGCTGCAGCAGGAACTGGAAGCGCTGCACGCCGTGCTTGACCGATGACGTCGACGGTGTGGTTCAAAACACCCGAGCCACCACCTCAGGGCATGGACCCAGCCGACGTCGTGACGAACCTTCGAGCGTGGTTCGCGTCCGAACGGCTTGAAGTGCGCGAACAGCAAGACCCGCGTGCTGTGGTTCATCTGGCCGTGAAGTACCCGCCCGGTCCTCGAGGCCACACCTTCAATGTGGTCGTCCCAAAGGGTCGTGATCTCGTGGCCATTTCAAGCGTGACGCGCGTCGATGCGGGGCAGCAGGAGGAGATGCGCGAGGTGATGGCCGACGACGATGACGAATGGCGCACATGGATTCACGACATGCGCATGCACTTGATCGGTGCCGGCGTGGATTGGAACTTGAGCATGGGGCATGACGGCACCGACCGTCCTGGCCCTCTCCAGGCCTTCAACGTCAGCCTCCCTGTGTGGTTTGATGGTTTGACCAAGAACGAGGTGATGCAATCCTTGCGTACCTTGTGGATGAGCAAACTCGGGTTGATTCACGAGATCAAGTTCGGGTTTGGACAGGGCACGGGGACGCCCGGGCCAGTGGACGATTGGGATCAGCGCCGTCGTGAACAACGCGGCCATTCCGGCCGGCCACAGGTGCAGGAAGAACGGGCTGAGATCCAAATCAGCGACGACGAAACGGCCCCCTTTGGGGACGGGTTCGATCCCAGCGAATGGGCGTAAGGTCCTACACCTGACCTGAACGGGTCGCGGTTAAGTATGATGAGAGGAGGAATCGGGGCGTCAGTCCACCGGAGGTCGACCCCATGCGCCAATCTGCAAAGTCCGTTAGTCTCGTCATGCTGCTCTTGCTGTCCGCGTTCTCTTCGATGTTCTTCGTGACGGAGGAGGCCGAGGCAAACACCGTGGTCATCACCGAGGCCGTTCAGGTCGTGGACGGCGGCGCATCCTCGGATCAGCAGGCTGCGGTTGGGTCCGACAGCGAGGGCAACGTGCACCTCGTGTGGACCCGGAACGGTCAGCACCTCTGGTACGCGATGCTCTCCCCTCGTGGTGAGACGCTCATTGACGCCACACAAGTGACGAACTCCGGTCTGCACAAGGTCGCGCACCCCGACCTCGTGGTGGACGAGGACGATACGGTGCACGTGGTGTGGGCGGACCGCGCAGGCCAACACGCCATCATGTACACCGCCCTCCAACCGTTCAAGGCACCTCACGACGGGCAGGCGACCACCGACGGCACCATCTCCGTCATCGACGATACGATCATCTCAAAGCGCGCTCAAGACCGGGACTGGCCCTCCATCGATGTCGACAGCCAAGGTGGTTTGCACATCGTGTGGCAGGATTCCTACGACGCGCTTGACAAGTTCTTTGCGCAGCCCCAGATTTACTACTCGATGATCGAGCCAGACGTCAGCACCGGTTCCATCTTGACCCTCTTCGACGATTCGCTTCTCACTCCCATCATCGGGCACAAGGGCCACCCCGACGTGGTGGTCGACGCCAACGACTACGTTCAGATTGCATGGGACGACACCCGAGGCGGCAAGGTCGAACTCGTGTTCGTCGTGGACACTTCCGGTTCGATGTATTCGGAGTGGGCCGATGTCTGCACCGTGATTTACGGCGGCAACTTTGCCAGCGGCGGTTATTTCCGCGGCATCAAGCCGATGTTGGCGGACGCCAACATGACCGTCTACGAGACCATTTACGGCCTTGGCAACACCCTTCCGAGCATCGCTCAGTCTGGCAACTGCGCTGCACACTACAAGAGCGGTCAAGGCCCACGTTCTACGGCGCTCGGTCAATTCGAAGGCGACGATTCCGGCGGGTTGCGCGTGCTTCCTGAGACCATTTACAACGGCAACACCTACTCGGGCTACTCCGGTGAAGACTGGGGCCCGGGCACCAACTGGGCCTGCCTCTCGTGGAAGGATGCATCAGGCAACGTACCCGGCAACCCCGCCTCGACCTCCGACCACAAGTGGAACCCCAACGCGACCAAGATCGCCATCCCCATCTCCGACGAAGGCCCGAAGGACGGCGACCCCGCCTCCGGCGCAGACGACACGGCGTCCATCGAGGAAGCGCACGATTCGTGCGTGCGCGCCGGTGTCGTGCAGGTTGGCCTCTACGGCCAAACCTACGGCGGCGCTGGCACGGTCGAGTCCCACTTCCGGGACCTCGCCCAGTGCCCGAACGGCGTTGTGAGCCAAGCCACGCGCAACTGCCAGGGCAGCACCATCCGCAACACCGACGCGGGCGGCCAAGTCTACGAGTTCCCATCCGGGACCTCGAACAACATGGACCTCCTCGTTGAGGCGATGGTCTACATCTCCACGAACAACTCGCGTGAGATCTACATGACCGTGCTCGACCCCTACGGCAAGATGCAGAACGACCCGCAGTGGACGCCCGGTGACATGGCGACGAACGCGGTCGGGAACAGCTACGTCGAGGACACCGGCGCCAGTGCCGAC
>JAURMD010000004.1 GCA_030830875.1 Thermoplasmatota archaeon
GCCATCATCATCGGCGCGGTCATCGTGACCCGCGGCGGCGGCGGTGGCGGCGGCGACAAGGACTGGGATTACTGATCCCATCCGCGACGCAAGGCACCTGACGGTGCCTCGAGGCCCGCCTCGCGGGGCCGTGCACGCACGGATGGAGGAAGGCTGATAACCGCTCCAAAGGAGAGGTTAACATGCGTCCACTGACCTTGATGCTCCTCCTTCTTGTGTCCTTGTTCGCGCCGTTGTACACGCCCTTGGCCGCACCCTTGAGCGACGCTCCACATGCTCAGCAGAGCGACGAGGCAAATCCTGCCACCGTGACGCCTTCGTCTGGATGGACGACCGGAGGCGAAGAGATCACCATCACGGGTACGGGTTTCCTCGATATGGCGTTCAAGAACGTCACCAGCGATGGCGAGCCGTACACGTGGACCACGAGCACCATCAATTACGTCACGGGCGCAGGGTATTCGCCCAGCGTGGTGGTTGATTCCAACGGAACGGTCCACATTGTCCACGTCCTTTGGAAGGACCACGAATTGTGGCATTCCAAATTGACGGCGGGCAGCAATTCGTGGAGCCATACCAAGATCATGGATTGCAACGGGTGCCGTGAAACGGACATGACCATCGACAGCAACGACAACCTCCACGTTGCCTTTTATCTCAAGCAAGACGGCACCACGGGCTACCTCTACTACGGCGTTTACAACGGAACAACATGGACCACGCAATCCTTGCAAAGCAACGTCTACAACAATCAGATTCGCATTGTGCTGGACGCCAATGACCGCCCCCACATCTCATACGCCAATGCGGGCTACATCTGCAACGGTGCCATGCTCAAGTATTACGATGGCTCGACCTGGCTCACCCAAGCGATTGACACCACAACCACGTATGTTGGGTGCGATACCACCATCGCCATTGACCAAAACGGCCACGTTCACGTGGCGTACCGTCACCACAGCAACATGGACCTCATGATCGGCTCCAACGTCAGCGGGACGTGGCAACGGTTCACCATCGACAACGGCAACGATGTTGGTTACCACAACGACATGGTCGTGGACCACGACAACAACCTCCAGATCATCTACCGGACCAACGCAGCCGGTGGCCAATACAAACACGCCACGGGGATGTCCGCTTCAGCATGGAGCACGACCGCTTCATCGGGCGGGTTGGGTGAGTTTCGCATGCAAACCGATGGCCTCGGGAACATCCATGCCTCCGCCTACGATTCAGGATCCGACGACATGATGTACCAACTGTTGGTTTCTGGTTCGGGCAATCAATGGAATCTCTCCACGGTGGACAGCGTTGGGAACGTCGGGTACGAAAACGACATCTTCGTCGACGACAACAACATGATTCACATCGCGTATTACGATTCCACCAATGAGCGCCTCAAGTACGCCAACAAATCCAGCGGCATGTACCTCAAGCAGGAGATCACCGTTGACTTTGGCGCCTACGGCCAGGTCAAGGGCACCGTGGTCAACGACACGACCATCGTGGTGACCACACCACCCGCCGGCAGCGTGGCGGAAACGGTGAACCTGAGCCTGTGGGGCGAGGACGGCACGGAGCACCCGCTGGGCGTGAGTTTGCTGTTCATTTCTCCCGACGACGTAGACATGGACGGTGTGCTCAACGTGGACGACGGCTGCCCCAACGTTGCCGGTGAATCGACCATCGATCAACGCGGATGCCCGGACGCGGACGGCGACGGCTACAGCGACGCGAACGACGCCTTCTCCAACAACCCGTACGAGTGGCAAGACACCGACCTTGACGGCGTGGGCGACAACAGCGACGTCTTCCCGAACGACAGCAGCGAATGGATGGACAGCGACGGCGATGGGGTCGGTGACAACGCCGATGCCTTCCCGTTCGACGCCAACGAAACGATGGATTCGGACAACGACGGCTATGGCGACAACGCCGACACGTTTCCTTTCAATGCACTCGAGCACCTTGACAGCGACGGCGATGGTGTCGGTGACAACACCGATGCCTTTCCCTTCGACGCCAACGAAACCATGGATTCCGACGGAGACGGCGTTGGCGACAACGCGGACGCCTTCCCAAACGATGCCAGCGAAACGATGGATTCCGACGGCGATGGACTCGGTGACAACGTCGACAGCCACCCCTTCCTCCACAATTTCATTGACAGCGACGGCGACAACGTCCCCGACCTGGTCGACGACTTCCCATCGGACCACACCCAACGGTTGGACAGCGATGGGGACGGCTACGGCGACAACGCCTCCGGTGTGAATCCTGACGCATTCCCTGGCCTGCCAACGCAATGGTCGGACATGGACGGCGATGGTTTCGGTGACAACTGGGGCAATGCGTCATGGAACAGCACGCGTGCCGCATCAGGCATCGGCGAATTCGTCCCGGGCGCCGTCCTGTCCGATTACTGCCCTGAGGTGGCTGGCAATTCTTCCTCGAGCGGGTTTTTCGGATGCATCGACGACGATGGCGATGGCGTTGCGAACATGTTTGAGGTCAACAATGACGTGTTCGATGCTGATGGTGATCTTGTGCTCGATGGCGACGACAAATGCCCTAACACATCCCCGGGGGCTGTGGTTGATTTCCGTGGATGCGAGGTGCCCGTTGCGGACGGTTCAGATGCGAATGCGATGGCGGAGGACGGATTCCTCGCAGGGGGGGTCGCGCAACGGGTCGGGTTGGCCGCAGTTCTGCTTGCTTTGGTCTCCTTGCTCCAAACCAACGCTGCGGCAGCGATGCTTCCGGACGCCTTGAGGTGGGTGCAGGTCTTCCGCCGCGGTAGCAAAATGTCGCAGGCCGAGGTGCACGAACTTGCCTACCTTCAATCGCTCGTGCAGGCCTTTGCTCAGGAAACCGAACACCTTCACGATGAACTACGCCACCATCGGGCCGACATCTCAGCCCGGTACGCCAGCAACGAAATCACCCGTGAGACCAGGGAGAAAGTCACGACCATGATCGACGATCTGCTGGGACGTGGAACCGCTGAACTCGTGACCATTGCGGAGAACGATGCTTGGTTTGGATTGAGCGCCACGGTCGATGCCGATGCACGCAGGACCTTGCTTCAGGAACGGATTGCCTTCGTCCACTCTGGAGCGGTCGAGTTGTCGGTCGAACCAGTCATCGCCCCTCCTGTCGAAGCGGCCGGTGAAGTGAACTCGGGCCGTGACCACGCCCATTGAGTGTACTCACGGTCCATCCGCTTTGTTCGATGGACGACCACGTGACGCGCATGGCATGCGCCGGCGATGTCGAGAAAGAGGTGCCAAAAGTAACAGGTTGGTCAGCATCATTCGCCTCTCAGAACGCAAAACACGGGACGGGGATTCACCGAGTCCTCCCGAGGAAGGCATGCCTCCACAAACGGAACGTACCACTCCTCCGAAAATTGCTTCGCAGTACCTCGGTCATTGGAGGTGGGGTGAACGATGCCAACAAGACGCATGTACCCATATGCTCATAAGGGCTACAAGACGTGGGATGCTCTGCATACAGTCCGTATGGAGTGTGAATGACATGTTGGGAATGAAGAACAAGAAGAAGACTGCCATGAACGGCATCGGGATTTCGGTGCTGCTGACGTTGCTGATGGCCCTGAGCCCGATGACCGGGATCGTGGGCAATCCGCTGAACGACACCGTTCAGGCCGTCGAGATGAACGACGCGGCCGAAGACGATGTCTTCGCGTTGCCTGAAAAGCTGGAACCCGTGGATTACGACTACGCGGCAGAAAGTGAGCTTGTGGGGGCTCGCGATGCCACGTCGAAGACCTTCGTCAACGACGACGGTACCTTCACGCTGCTGTCGTCCACTGACCCGATTCACTACCAAGCCAAGGACGGCTCGTGGCAGGACATCGACCTCAACCTGAAGGTCACCTCGACCGGGTGGGAAGTGGCCGAGAACACCTTCACCACCGCCTTTGCGGCTGAGGTTGCGAACGGCATCGTCGTCCAGCCCAACCAGTGGGTGGACCCCATCGTGTCCGGTCTGAACCCGATGCTCATCACCATGGACGAGGCTGGCGTCAGCCCGATGCCCTTTGAGGCCCCTGCTTCCATCGATGCGGTGAGCGTTGGCGGCAACACCATCCGCTACCCCCTCGCAGAGGGCTTTTCCCTCGACTACTCGGTCACCTCGACCCAGGTCAAGCAGAACCTCATCATCCGTGACCGACCCGTCCTCGACGAGTCGGCTGCTTGGTTCGGATTCACGGAGGCCATGCGCCTTCCGGCCGGCTACGCCCTCTACAGCGGTGAGACACAGGTCGGCATGGACGTCGTCCAAACCGACCGCCCGTTGAGCGTCCGCAACATCGAGACCGGCGAATTGTACGTGGAGATCCCAGCCCCCGTCATCGTCGAAGCCGGTGACCAGGCGCCCTACACCGGGACCTTCTTCGTGATGGCCCAGGGTCCTGTCGTGTTCCTGACCACGGCTGTTGAGACCTCGTGGCTCCTCGCCGACGAGCGCGTCTACCCTCTTGCGCTTGACCCAACCCTCTCCGTGACCGCCTCGGGTGGTGGATATTGCTACATCTACTACAGCTACTGCTACGTGAGCACGTACCGTGACTCCTACCACTCCTCCTACGGCGGCCGCTCGAGCAGCACGTACCGCCCGTATTACTACTACGTCCCTTGGAACAAGTACACCTTCTCCAGCAGCAACGCCCTCCCAACGGGCGCTTCCGTTGACAAGATTGAGTCCAAGGAATACCACTCCTACCACTATTCCTACCTCTCCACGTCCATGGTCTACTGGAAGACCAGCGTGCTCGAGGATTGCGGCTCGACCCGGCCTGCCACCTCGGCGACCGGCTCTGCCCCAACCACCGGGAACTACTACTACAACACCTACAGCGGCTACACCATGAGCTCCCCCTCCTGCAGCGGAGCCATCAGTTCCTCGTACTTGCCGAGCAGCTCGCAGTACGGCACCACCGCCGCGAAGTCAATCATCAACGCGGCGATCTTTTCGCCCGCCGTGTCGAAGAACCTGTACAGCACCGGCTGGCAGACGACCGAACTCTGCTCCGGCACGGGAACGAACTGCAGCACGTCTTCGATGGGTTCCTACATTTGGAGCGCGGTCAACAACTCGGGCACCGTTGGTACTTCGAAGGTGTTCGACGCCTCCAACATCGGAACGACGGGGACCAACTCCGGAACCACGCAGTACGCGTACACCTACGCTTATTCCAGCGGCTCCACCCAGTCCTACCTCGCCATCACCTACTCCGGTGGCACGGACTCAGATGCGCCGACCGCTGATTTCGGCGAGTATTCCGACCTCACCACCTACGTGGAGGGTGCTCGTACCTTCTTCATCTCGCTGAGCGATATGTCCGGCATCGACACCACGTCTGGTAACCAACCCACGCTGTACTACGCCATCAACAACGGCACGTACTCTTCGGTTTCGGCCACGACGATCGGCACCTGCAGCTCCTCCAGCAACTCCTGCCAGTTCAAGGCGAAGACGAGCGACCTCAGCGAAGGTGACTACGTGACCTACTACTGGGAATACCAGGACCTGAACCAAGGCAGCAACGGTGCGAACGTTGGTTACACGCCTGCCCTGACCGGCACCCAGACCACGCCGACTCCGTACTGGTTCTTCATCGACAGCGTCGACAACGCTGGCTCGGCGAAGAAGATGGTGCAGTTGACCACCGACGTCCACGCCGGTTCCTACTACACGCCGTACGGCTTCATGGACCGCCAGATGACCTACTTCGACAGCAACGACGAATACTACTTTGAGTTCGATACCTCGAACTGCGGCACAGGTTCCTCCTCGTGCTGGTACACGGGCTCCTCCTCCTCTGACTACTTCTACAACAACTGGATCGTCGAGTGGCAGACCAACGCCAACCCCGCCACCTCGTCCTACAACACGGGCGGCACCTCAGGCGGCAAGAAGTACCTCGACGCCAACAACGGTGGTTACCTGTCCATTTCGGCCGACGACGGCCCTGGCATGAACCTCATCTTCCTGTGGGACGGCAACACCTACGGCATGGTCGGCATTGGCGACGAGCCGGACATCGGTGAGAAACTCGGAACAGGCACCTCCGCCACGTACGCGGCTGCCTACGGTTACACGACCTCCTACCGCTACCAGGTCGGCGACATCACCGCCAACTTCGCGGGTTACACCTACAACTCCACCTACTCGTCCACGGGCTTCAACTGGGTGTGCACCGGCTCGAACGGCTGGACGCACTTCCTGCGTTCGACCAGCACCTCTCCTTCCTGTTCGTCCGGATACTACTACATCTACTCGACCAGCTACAAGTGGAACGGCTTCGCGCTCGGCTCCGGGTACTACGGCCGCATGGCGAGCAGCGGCGACGTCACCTACGCGGTGACGAAGGTCGCTCCCGAGCCCGACACGTATTCCCCGATCATCACCCACACGGCGCTTGCAGACTCCTACGCGAAGACGCGAACCATCACCGCGAGCATCGGCGACTTCGGTTACCCACCTGCTGGTCTCAACGTCAGCACCTCCGCAGGCACGGGTCCAACGGTGTACTACAGCGTCAACAACGGCACGACCTCCTCCCTCGCGATGAGCCCGGTCGGTTCGACCCGCGCGTCCTGCGCTGAGTCGACCTGCGATTGGTCAGCGGACATCGAGGACCTTGAGACCGGTGATTACGTCACCTACTCGATTCAGGCGTGGGACGTTTCGGAAGATGTTGCGAACCCGAACGGCGTAAACACGTCGGACGCCTCCTTCTCCGTGGGTGACCCCAACAAGATGATGATCTTTGAGTGGCACGACATGGGCTACACCAGCACGTACCTCTGCACGTATCAAGTCGTCTTCTACGACGTGACGAACGAGTTTGAGTTCAAGTACGACACTGGCTGCCAAGTCTACTACGACTACTCGGCCACGGGGTACCAAAACCAGAACCGCTCCTGGGGCGAGACCTTGCAAAAGGGTACTGGATACGTGGCAGGCGCGAACGTGTTTTCGAACAACTACCGCATGCACACCTCGGCCACCTCCTACGGCCACGAGAACTTCGACCTTGGCCTGAGCGAGATCACCAACTACGACACCGCCCTTTCAGGCAGCAGCTCCGGCACCCCCTATGGCTACTATTGTGCCTACTACTACTACTGGAACACCTACAAGTCCGGTTGCAACGCGAACATCGACATGCCCGACGACTTCGACTTCGAATACTTCGGCGTCCTCTACGAAGGCACGGACTCCAACGACCGAATCAACCTCGGTCGTCAGGGGAACATGCACTTCATCAGTTCTGGTTCGACCGCACTGGTGCAGAGCGTTGACACGTGGTCGTCGAACATGCCCGACCTGCCGTACTCCGGCAGCACCTACTCCCGTGCTGGCTTGATTGCGCCATGGTGGGGCTACTACACCTCCTACTATTGCTATGACAACACGAACTACGATTGCAGCATCCGCTACCGAACCATGCCATACAACGGCAAGGGCACCGACGTCGACAGCGACATCACCACCGACACGACGTGGGACATCGTTGACAGCCCGGTGCGGATCAACCCGTCCGGTGACTACCTCTCCATCTCCGCCGACTTGACCATCAAGCCCGGTGTCGTGGTGCAGGTTGCCAACGGCAAGGGAATCTCCTTCGACGGCTCGTGCGACCAGATGACCCTTGAAGGCAACTCGACGGACCACATCCGCTTCGAGGGCCAGGACGGCGCCACGTGGACGGGCATGGCCTTCACGGCTGCATGTTCCACGGGCACCGACGACCGTCACGTGTTCTCCTACGTCGACTTCGCGAACACGACGGACGCGGCCATCGCCGCGGGCAGCCGTCACGGCAGCTCCCCAAGCACGAACGCGAACGTTGGCAACTTCACGATGGATCACGTGACCTTCGAAGACGTCGGCTCAGCCTTCCAACACGGCTCCGGCCAAGGCACGGTTCTTGAGATGAACGATTTCTCTGTTGACGGCGCGTCCGGCTCTTGTTTTGACCTCGCTGAAGACAGCGTCGTGACCCTGTTCGAAGGCAGCCTGAAGGACTGCAACACGGCAGGTGGCGGCACAGACGGTGCCATCGTCAGCGTGCAGAACTCCGCAGGTGGTGGCCTCCTCCACGTCGAGAACGTGACCGTGACCAACGCGTACGGCCACTTCATCGCCGTGGACCTCGAAGACCTCCACCTGAGCAACGTGACCGTGACCAACACGGGAACGACCGGATATGCTGGAGAGGCCATTGACCACACCCCGTGGAGGAACGGCGGTCAGACGGGTTCCTCGGTGTACATGTTCAACGTGACCGTGCCGGACTATTCGTCGGGTTCCTACTTCGACGTGATCGAATCCATCCACATGGAGGACGTCGACTTCGGCAGCAACGACATCACCTTCCGCCCCGGCGGTACTGGCGTGTCCACCGTAGGGCCCGCGGGTGACAACGCGGTCATGATGAACGTTGAAGCGGGTGACCTTGACATCAACCGTGTCCACTTCGGAACCTTCTCGGACATCACCGCTGGCGACGTCGACATTGAGGGCACCACGTCCTACACGGACGCCGTTGTGTGGCAAAACCTGGACGTTGGATACCTTGAGGTTCGTGGCGGTGGCTGGACCATCTACCTCGAGAACGCAGACATCTCCCACCTCTACAGCTTCACCACGTCCGCTGCGAACACCATCGTGATGGAAGGCGGTTCAAGCATCAGCCACACCGACAGCAACGAAGACGCGGTCTATGCGTACAACACGCACATCACATTGGCTGCCGTGGCGATTGACTCGAGCAACATCGACGGCTCGACCAACTACGTGGCTGCGGCGACCTCTGGTGGCGAGATTGTGATGATTGAGACGACCTACGATGACGGCAATGGAGCCCTCGACTGCGCGGACACCAACGGTGCCGCACAGGCCACGGCCGGAGTCGACAACTGCGCCGTCTCGGTTTCCTCGTCGTCGAAGGTTTGGTACGGCGGTCTTGCGACCGTGAAGTTGTACCGCGAGTCGAACATTGGCGGAACGATCACCAAGGTCTACAAGTCCGGCCACTCGGTTCGCACCGCTGTCGTTGATGCGTCCGGCACGAGCCTGTTCGACGTGGGCACCGTTCAGACCAACAGCAACGGAGAAGCGTCCGCGTGGATCATCAGCGGCAACTCCGACGGTGACACCTACGACGACCACACCATCTACGGATGGGGTGCAGCAGGTCAGAACGAGACCGACACGTCCTCCGCCTGGTACCCGAGCGGTGGCTTTGGCTGGGGCGACACCATCGAGTTGCTCCTTCAGCCGGCACCGATCAACTTCGACCAGCCTAACATGGACTGCACGTGGATGTCGAACAACGTGACCTTCATTGGCGCTCAGTCCTCGGCGGGCGTGTACGTCTTCGACTCCTTCCCAATGACGCTCAGTGCCGACCTGGACATCGACGGTTGCACCCTCGTGCTCATGGGCTCTGTGCTGACCGTCGACGCCAGCGCGACCAACTCGCCGGTGCTGACCGTCTCCAACGGCGGTACGCTCCTTCTGAACGTGTCCACCGATACGGGCACGAAGGGGACCCTGAAGGCCCAGAACTCCAACTACGGTGTTCGCATGAACTTCGCCGGCGGTACCCTCGCGGTGGCCGGTGGTGTCGTGAAGGACCTCCATCAGGACAGCAGCACCATGTCGGCGCTGTACGTGGCCGACGGTGCACTGAGCCTGACGCAGGACGGGACGATCTATGGCGCAACCACGTCTTCCGACGACATGGCCACGGTCAAGGTGAACGGTGGCTCGCTGACAATCAGCGACTCAAGCATCATCAACACCGGCGCCACGGGCACGGCCCTTTGGGTTGAATCAGCAGGAGCGTCCATCGACAACATCGTCGTGAAGAACGCCGCGGTTGGTATCATGTCGAAGAACGCTGCACCTCAAGTGGACGGCTTCACCTCCACGGGCAACACCGTTGGTGTTGACCTCGAGGGTGGCATGAGCCTTCCAACCATCTACCGGTCCACGTCCCTCAGCGGACAGACCACGGGTTGGAAGACCTACGCCATTGATTTGTCGACCTTCCTCGGTTCGGGCGACTACCTGCAGGTGGGTGCGAACTCCATCTACGGCGGCGGCAACGCTCACCCGACTTACAACTACGCGACGTCGAAGTACTACTACATCACGGACCGCTTGGCCATCCAGTTGACCGACGACAACGGCAACAGCTGGAACATCACCAAGGGCGACACGGGCTACTACCCCTACTCCGCCAACGACCCAGATGAGGGTTCGACCACGGGATCCGCTGCGGACAACGGCAACAACGTCGGCACCTACCAGGGTGGCGTCGGCGGTGCGCCGCAGTACGACTGCAACCTGTACGGGTACACCTACGGGCCCAACTACACGCCCTACGGCGCGAACTCCGGCTACATGTACTACTTCTACTACTACGGTGGATACGGCGGCGGAAGCATCCCCTCCTTCCCCGGCTACTACCAGCCCCCGTACGACTTCGGTTTCCGCTGGGAGAACATCCCCGGCGTCAGCCCAACGGGCACCTACGCGTACTACCCCTATCACTACTGGGGATACTATTCCCCCAGCAGCATGTTCAGTGGCGTATACGCCCCGCCTGAGGGCTTCAATGGCCTCTTCGGTTACTACAACGTCTGCCTGGACTATGCTTACACCTACTACATGAGCAGCGGGCAGGGCGCTCGGATCACCTGGCCGATCATCGACATCTCGGCGACCAACATCACCAAGGCGACCCTGTACATCGACGTCCTGCACAAGGGCGCTGACAACTACCAGGACCGCTATGAGTTCGTTGCTCGAACGAGCAATGACCCCAGCGACATGGGTACCTACCTCCGTGAGTCCGGTACGCCGCTCTTCAAGGACGGCACCATCACGGGTGCAGACGTCGGTGTGGAGATCGGTGGCGACTTTGCCGCCGGACACTTCCAGAACGTGGACGTCTCCTCCCCCAACGACGCTGGTTTGTCGGTGGTCGGGTCTACGATGGCTTCGGCGGACACCTTCAACGTCAGCGGCGGCGACTACGGTGTCCTCGTTGGTTCCGGCGCTTCTGGTCAGATGGACATGGACAACATGGACCTTGACAGCCAGACCGTGGCTGGTGCCTACTACCTCAAGGACTTCGGTGGCGATTTCACGGGTACCGTGACCAACTCTGCTGGCTCGGCCTTCAAGTTCGGCCCATCGACCTCCAAGGATCTGGCCTACGATTCGGTGACCTTCGAGAACAACGCGATTGGCTTCGACCTCGCTGGCAGCGGTGATTTCACCTTCGTGGACTCCACCTTCGACAACACCGACCATGATTTCAGCATCAGCGGTTCTTCAACCGTGGATTACATCGAAGGAACAGTCGACCTCACCACGGTAGAAGTCACCGGATCTGGCGCGTTCAACCGAATGCGTGAGGTGGACATCACGATGACCGCGGACGAGAACGACGGCAACGGAGCACAAGGTGTCTCAGGCGTCAACGTCCGCCTCATGACCACCACCGGCGACACGGCCTCTTCGGGAACCACAGACGCGAACGGCGTGGCTGAGGCCATGACCTTCACGACCGACACTGTGGATGCCCAGGGAACCCACGACATCCTCAGCCTTGGTTACGTCGTGACGTCCGTCGCTGAGGTGGACTACTACTGGACCGACAGCAGCGACAACAACGCGGACTTCCGTTACGTCAGCGAAGCGGTCACGCTGCTCGATGCTTCAGGCAACACCGCCGAAGTTGAACTGGTCGACCAGTTCACCCGCCGCGTGTGCTACGCCTACACGTCCACGAGTTACATCATGGTCTCGAACTGTTACAACTCCTGGTCCTCGACCGGCAGTTCGCGCACCTTCAGCAACGGTTTGGTTGAGCACGGCTACTACTACGGTTCCATCGACGGTTCCGACTTCACCGGTGAAACGGTGATGATCGACGCACCGTTCCTCTACCTCGATGCCGACACGCACGAGTGGAACGACGCGACCTTCTACGTGACGGCCTCGTACGATTACTACGGTTACAACCTGATGTACCCGTACTACTACGGCGAGGTGAACATGGAGTTCCACAACTCCAGCATCACGGGCATGGCTGCGAACACCGACGGGGTGCCCCAAGGTGTGCAGTTCGGCTACCAGTACTACTCGATGAACCTCGATGCCAACGGCTCGTCCTTCAACGGCATTGCCTCGATCATTGGTGGCATGGGATACGGCTACTACCCTGACTACGAACTCGACCACTTCTACCTCCGGAACTCGACCATCACGCACTACAAGGGTTACACACCGCTGAACAACGCCATCCAGCTTTCGGACATCTGCATCCAGATGTACGGCGGTGAAGGCGACGTGATTGAGAACAACACCTTCACCAACTGCGGTGTTGGAATGATCATGCAGCGCTCTCCCTACTACTACAGCCACAACACGAACGAGTATGGCGCTGACAACCTGACCATCCAGAACAACCTGTTCGTGGACGGCGGTGAGATCAACGACATCTGGTTCTACACCGGTGCCTACTCCGACGGCGGTCTCGTGACTGGAAACACCTTCAACAACTCGATGGGCAGCAACGTCGTTGCAGCGTACGACTCGACGACGACTGGCTTGACCGTGAGCGACAACGTGATGCGTGGCTTCGAAGACACGGGTGTGTTCATCCGCGGTGTCGAAGGCTTCCTTGTGGACGGAAACGAACTGTTCGGCCCCGGTGAGGGCTCCGTTGCCATCTACACCGACGGCGGTTCTGGTGACATCACGGACAACACGATTGTGGACGCCGATGACGGCATCCTGATGACCGGCGCTACCCAGCCTATCGGTTCGACGACGTCGCTCTGTCAGATTTCAGGAAACTACGGATACAGCGACAGCTGCTCGTTCTCCTTCGCCGGCAACGGCTCGACCCTGATCATCGACATCGCCACCGACTCGTGGGGTTACGAGATTTCACTCGTGATTACGAAGCCCGACGGCACCACCGACTCGTGGTCCACGTACACCTTCGCCTCCAACACGGCGTACAAGCCGCTCGCGTCCTACACGGCTGCGGGCACCTACCAGATCGACGTCAGCGACAGTTACGGCGACGGCGGTATCACCTTGGACGCGTACTACACCACGGCAGCAACCGGCGTGTCCGGACCGGTCATCAGCGGCAACGACATTTCGCTCTCTGCCGGCCGAGAAGTCTCCAGCACGTACGGTATCACCCTCGAGGACTGCTCGGGCACGTCGATCAACATGATGAGCAACAGCATCTCCTTGCCGACGAACGCGATTGTTCTGGACGGCTGCGACGCTTCGGACGATGGCTCGACCCTCATCGGTGGAAGCCAAGCCGGCAGCATCGGTGTTGTTCACGAGAACGGTGATTCACTGACCCTCTCGGGTACGGACATCAGTGGCTTCGAGGTCGGTGTCAGCGCCGACGGCGGTCTGCTGGTCCTGAACGACAACGCGTCCATCGCAGCGGACACGAGCAGCGTCACCACGGCGGCTGGATCGTCCAACGATGCCTACGGCGTCTACGCGTACGACAGCTCGGTCATGGTGAACTACGCGTCCGTCGACGGCGGTGCGTCCGGTGTTGGCCTGCATCTGGAGGACAGCGGTGCTGCGGACCTCATGCACCTCGACTTGTCGGGCTTCTCCGGCCTTGAGGTGTACAACACCCAGTTCCGCTACAACATGGGTACCGCAGACGCCGAGGACGCCATCTATGTGTCTGACTCCGTCGGTCTGGTCGAGAACCTGACCTGGGGCCCCAACGTGAACACGCAGATCGAACTCGCCATCGGTGCGAGCGTGACCTCCATTGGTCAGGACCTTACCCCGTCCATGCTCGTTCTCGCTGCGGGAACGATGATCGAGGAGGCCAACCTCCTCGACATCACGACCTCGCACTTGGGCGCTGACACCACCCGTGAGGTCGGTGTCTCCATTGTGAGCACCGACGGCCTGCGCGCCGCCTACATCTCGCCGGACTTCCAGCCCGACGTGATGACCGTGGACGGTGACAACGCGGACTGGATTGGCTCTGAGCTCAACCCAGCGGACGACGTGATGCCCGGCGAACTCACCTCCGGCTTCTACGTCACCTACACCGAGAACGACGACCTGTACATTGGCCTTGACAACGTGGACCTGTCCACTTCGGACCTGCTGATCTACCTCGACGTGACCGGTGGCGGTTCCTACACGGGCTACGACTACGGTGCTGCCGGTGCACACGACCTGCCGTTTGAGGCCGATTACCTCTTCTGGGCTGAGTCGGGTTCCAGCAGCGACCTCTACGCCTATGGTTTCCTTGGTTGGGGCGTCACCTCGCTCTCCAGCGCCTCGGTTGATTCGGACTTCAGCGGCGACTTTGCTGAAATCATGATTCCGTTCAGCCGAATGGGTGGCATGCCGGCCCAAGCCCGCATCATCGCCATCGTCCAAAGCGACAGCAGCGCGGACGTCAGCGAGGTTTACCCCGACCAGACTATCGACAGCAGTTCCTCCACGCAGGACTTCAGCGAGTACTACACGGTGGTCATGGGAGGCAGCAGCCTCGAAGACGGCATCCTCAACGACGAGGTCCTCACCTACCGCAGCTTCCTCGGCAGCAACGTGCCGACCGCAGCCAAGGAGTACGACGTCATGGTCAAGCACGTGAACAACGACTGCTCGACCGACTGGGCGACAGAGAACGACGTCAACATGTCGGACAACGTGGCCCTCACGATGGACATCGAGCGCGCCTGCCCCACGATTGGCTCGGCCCTCGCGAACATCACCGTCGACGAGGACTCGACCACCTACGAGGTCTCCCTGACCTCGTACGCTTCGGACGTGCAGGACGATGCTGGCGACCTGACCTGGTCGGTTGAGGAAGGCGACACCACCGTCGTCTACAGCAACACGCCGCTGCCCGCCGACGGCTTGGTCACGTGGAGCCTCAACGGCCATGACTTGTCGATCACGCCGGTTCCGAACCAGTTCGGTGTGGTGCAGTTCAACTTCACCGTGACCGACAGCAACGGGCTTGAGGACGACCGCATTGTGTTCTTCATCATTGAGAACGTCAACGATGCGCCTGAAATCTGCCAGCGCGACACCAGCGGTGCTTGCGTGACCACGGTCCGCCTCTTCGGAGACGCGACCCACGTGAACCACATCCCTGAGGACAGCCTCGTGGGCGGCCAGAGCGTGTCCGTCATCCTGTCGGATGTCGCCAACCAAGGCACCAACGCGCTGAACCTCATCAAGGACCAGCCGAACGAGAACGATCCGTTCCGTCAGGTGTACACGTGGAGCGTCAGTGTTGACGAGACCTGCCCGCTGTTCAGTGCGTCCATGGTTGACGACACCGTGCTGACCATCACCGGCAAGTCCGGTATGGACTTCGAAGCCGGTGGCTCGTGCGACATGACGCTGAGCCTGAGCGACGACGGTGCCGAGAACCAAGACGCCGTGGACGACGTGATCGAGATCTTCGTGGTCCCGGTCAACGACGCACCGACCATCGACGACTGGAACCTCCAAACGGGTGACACCATCACCTGGGCTTCCAACGACTCTTCGCTCATCTACGGTGAGTGGACGATCAAGGTGATGGAAGACACGGAGGACACCGACGAACTCACCTTCGACCTCTCCGCTCTGAAGGCGGACGTTGACCACGACGGTGACGCGCTCTTCTGGCAACTCCTGCCGAAGCTCGACGACAACGGCCGCGCCTACTGTTCCTACACGAACTACTTCTCGTTCTCCTTCTCCGGTGACGAGTTGGTGCTTGACCTCGTGAAGGACGCGACGACCAACGCGCCGATCAACCAAATCGACTACCTCTACGACGGCGGTGTCCACCAAGTGAACCCCGCTGGCAAGGGCTTCTGTGAGATGGAACTCTACCTCGTGGACAGCGCAGTGGCCCCAACGGGCTTCGCGTACGACCTGAACGACAACGGCTACATCCAGCAGACGTCGCTCAAGCGTGACGTGAAGATCATCGTGCAGAACGTGGCCGAGCAGGTGCCAGACTACTACTTCGAGTCCGCAAGTGGCTTCGACTTCAACGGCATCTCCAACGTCATGGACGGCACCTGGGTCCCGGTCTCCGTGACCGTCAAGGCCGGCGGTGACGAAGGCCCCTACAACCACGACCAGATGCTCCGGATCACCTTCCAGTCGGACGGTCACTCTGAAGTCGAGCGTGATGCTGTTTACATCCCTGCGCCAGCCTACGGCACGTCGGTGGTTGTCACCGAGGACATCTACATCAAGCAGACCACGAACATCATGTGGGTCGAGATGGACGTCCTGACCTGCGTTGACGAGACCTGCGACATGACCAAGTCCATCTCGGACCGCTTCATCGCTGACGACCCCGCCAGCCACGGAATCGTGACCCTGCCCAACAACATCGACTACTGGACCGAACCCGGATACTACGGCTCCGAGAACGGTGTGGACAGCATCCGTCGCCCCGTGCTTGAGGACAAGGACTGGTGCAACAACGTGATGTACAACACGAAGATCGGCAACATCGACGTGTGCGACCAAGCGGATTACGGACGTGGAACGTTCACGGTCACAGACCAGGACATGCCTGACGTCGTCCGCACCATCGGTGCGTCCGGTGTGCCCTCGTTCGCTCCAAGCCTCGTGGCGGTTGCGCTCGCAGGTGTTGTGGTTGGACTGCTCTCCATTGCGGGTCGCCGCGATGACGACGAAGAGGAGCTGGTTGAGGTTCGCATGCGCGACGATGAGCAAGCCGTGAGCCCCGTCATTGCGACCATCTTGATGGTGGCGATCACCGTGGTCCTTTCCGGTGTCATCTACGTCTGGGCGTCGAGCCTGGCCGAAACCGACGTCAAGGGCGTGCCCCGCATCACCTTCGACATGGAAGAGGTCAACATCTTCGACTCCGAGACCGGCCACTGGCGCATCTCCATCGAGCAGGCTGAGGTTCGTCTTGCGACGCAGGCCGTCGAGGTCAAGGTCTTCGCCGACCAGTTCGAAGGGGGCATGGAATCGTACCGGCTCGCTGATTCAAGCGATGTGTACGGCTTCACTCCTTCCAACAGTCCGAGCGTCGTGACCTTTGCGGACATCGTGGACATTCAGGGCGAAGAGAAGGTCTCCACCTTCTTCGTCGGTGACACCATCTACGTGCGCTCCCACACCTCCGACGGAACGCCGCTGACGGGCATCTCGATCCAGATCTCCTACAGCCCCGAGGTCGGTCAGGGCGCCTTGCTGCGTTCCTGGAGCAACCTCGAGAGCGTTGCTTGAGTTGGACCGTCGTTCCGCGACAGGTCTCCGCCTACGGCGGAGGCGTGGCCCATGAGGGCCACCTCGGCATGGGGAGCGTACGCTCTCCATGCCGAGCCTCTGGACGAGGCTTGATGGCCTTGGAGACGATGGCCTGCCATGCGACCCGCGTGCGTGGTGTTCGACTGCGACGGCGTCCTCGTGGACGCGGTGTCCTCCTGGAGGACCCTGCACGACCATTTTGGAACGGACAACGGGGCCAACCTGCACCGTTTCATCCGTGGTGAGATCGACGACGTTGAGTTCATGGCTTCCGACATCGCGCTCTGGAAAGCAGTACAGGACCCCATCCACAAGGACGACTTGTTTCGCGCCTTCGGTGGCTGCACGCTCATGAAGGGTGCTCGGGAGCTCATCGCTGATTTGCGGGAAGCGGGAGTCTTCGTGGCGATTGTTTCCGCCGGTGTGGACCTGTTTGTTGGTAGCATTGCAGCCATGTTGAAGGTCGATGATTGGATTGCCAACGGCTTTGTCTTCGATGATGAGGGATGGCTGCTGGACGAAGGCATCTGTCGTCTCCACGCCACCGGCAAGGGCAAGGTGATCGAGCGGCTCTTGACCATGCATGACCTTGAGCCAAAAGACGTGGTGTCCGTTGGTGACTCCGAAATGGACCTCTCGATGCACATTGAAGGCTCCCGCTTCATCGGTTTCAGCCCGACGCGAAGTTCCTCGGTCACGGCCTTTGCCCAGGCCGAGGTGCCGGTGGTCGAAGGCCGAGATTTGGCCCTCCTTCGTCCCTTGCTTGGCCTTTGAATCAGGCAAAGGGGATGGACGTCGTTGCGTGGGTTCCGAGGTTGACCACGGTGAGCATGCATGGGCGTGGTTGGAATCCTAGCATTCGCTGGTAACTTGTTTGATCCTGCCAAGTCGATGAGCAAACCAAGGTGGTTCCTTTGAAATCGACGCATTCGTGTCCATGAACGTGACCGGTGACGAAGATATCCGGAACTTCCCGAATCACGAGGCCGTCTACTGGTTCGGGAGAAAGCGGGGTTTTTCCGCCCCATTGGGGGGCTAAATGTCGACGTCTGAGCATTTGTCGCATGGCCTCAACAGGGTCTGCGTACGTGACCGTACGAAGTCCAGCCACGAAGTCGTCGATGGATTTCCCGTGGTAGGAGAGCAACCTGACGCCGTGCAGGCTGAAGTCGCACGGATTTCCTACGAAGGTTGTGGCATGGTAATCCGATTGAATGTCCTTTTCGAAGGTTGGCTGAGGTTCAGCCGGCCGCACTGCATCGTGGTTTCCGGGGAGCATCACGCATTCCACCCAATCAGGGAGCAAGTCCAAGAGTCGAGCAAACTCAGTGTATTGATTGAAAAGGTCAGGTATGGCCAATTCCTGGTCTTGGCCGGGATAGATCCCAACGCCATCAACACAATCACCGCTGAGGATGAGGTATTTGATGGTCCGAGCCAGCGGGTCCGAGTGGAACCACTCGACCATCTTGTGCCACTGTGCCTCAAGGAAGGTCTTCGAGCCCACGTGAATGTCGGAGAGGAAGGCCACTGAAACGCCAACCTCTGCGTGCGTTTTCTCGTGTCGGTCGTGCAACGGGAAGTGCAGGTCGTCCACGTAGAACAACTCGCCATTTTGTGCAAAGGTTCCGCTCACGCCGATGACATCGTCCGGCATCAAGCCAGTTTGGATGATTTCCTCGTGCGCCCTGTCGCGTTCTTCTCCCTCCTTCCTCGTCAGAAGGCACGTGAATTCGCCAGTCTCGTCCTCCAGCCCCCACATCAGGTGGCCGTTTTTCGTGTAGCGAGGTTCGTTCACCAATCCGATGGCAACGGCCACGTTCTCGCGTCCTCTGTAACGAGCGTGCTCTGCGTTCAGTCGAGCAATCTCGGTTGGTTTTCGAGGGAGCCGCGAATTCCGAACGATGAGTTTCCGGATGCTTTCCAAGCGGTCGGTGAAGCAGGCATTGATGTCGCTCATCTTGCCCTCCGTGATCGAATTGCCGGTAATGTCGAAGTGAACGGTGATGTCAACGTCCACGTTCGTCGCCAGTTCAGGAAAATCGTTCGATGACCAATCGGGACGGTTGTTTCTCAATGGGAGGTCGATGGGTTCCGGTGCGACGATGGGCGCGATGGTCCGGGCCAAATCCTTCGGACGTTGTTCAAGCAATCGCGTCACAGGAGATGGTCGAGCCGGAGGTGAGCGTTCCTCTGTTCGAGCATCGTACGCTGCGACAAGGTCGAGCAACATGGACATGTTGAGCATCCCTTTGAGCCCTGCTCCACGCGCTGCTGCAACGACCCCCAACGGGTCTGGATGGTCGAGCAAGACTTCTTTCACGCCCGCCGTCGGGAGCAGGCCCTGTTCAACGAGTCGGGCATGGACGGTCCTCCACTCGACCGCCATGGCCTCAGTCCACGACGGAGGGAGAAAAGGTCACCGGGTGCTTACCATTCCACATCGTCGCCAAGGTTGTCCTCGCCATCGACACCTTTGGGGGGACTCCATGCCGCTTCGACCCAGGCAGTGTCCATTCGGGTGCTGGCCTCCTTGGCTTCGCGGTTGACTTGACGCAGTTGACGCTCGGCTTCTTGCTCACGCGCTCGCCGCTGGTCTGCCTCACGTTTTTCCACCGCTCTCGCTACAGCAGCGTCCATGTTTTGGATGGCCACCCGAATCGCGAAGTGGACGAAGCCCACTTTGTTTTCAGATCGGGTTCCACCAATGGTCGTCATTTCGGCCGTTTTCCAATCGCCGGAAGCCACCCCCACGTACACCAGTCCAACCTTTTTTGCTCCATCGTTGCCGGGTCCGGCGATCCCGGTGATGGAGAGGGCGATATCGGCTTTGGAGGCTTTCAGCGCTCCAGTGGCCATTTGAACAGCAACTTCGGCGGACACGGCTCCCTTCCGTTGAAGCACTTCTGGGTCCACGCCGAGGACGCGGACTTTGGCATCGTTGGCGTACGTGACCCACGACTGTTCGAACCATTCACTCGCACCAGCAATGTCCGTCATCGTGCTGGCCAACAGGCCACCAGTGCACGATTCAGCAAAGGTGATGCGGAGGCCGTTGTCCCGCAATCGACGGACCAAACGGGCCGCGTCGGTCTGGATCTCCACGTCCATTGCCAACCGCTGGCAACGCCCATGTGAAGAGGTTGCCGTCGCCGTCCCATTCTTGTAGGGGTGGCGCGAGGACGGCTCGGGCCTGTGGTCTAGCGGCTATGACACCGCCTTTACACGGCGTTGATCGTGGGTTCGAGTCCCACCGGGCCCACCACACTTCGCTGCCTTGGCTCCGGTTCACGTGGGTGGCGAAGTGTTGGGTTGGGGTCGCCTCCCACATCCCACCGGGCCCACCACACTTCGCTGCCTTGGCTCCGGTTCACGTGCGCAGTGCGGCGCGTGGATCGTTCACCAGAGGATGTCGTCCACCGGACCGAGATGGCCTGCGATCACCTTTGTGATCCCCGTTGTCGCTTGCAACCGAGCCGCTTCGACCACATCATCGACGAGCAGAAGGTGAACGGCGCGACGCTGTACGTCCAACGCGAGGTCAAGCTTCTGACCTCGGCCATCCACGGCCACGAGGGCACCGTCCAGTTCAGCAAACATGGTGAGGTGGCGGACGGTGGCCCAATTAGCGCCCGGGAGGACCAGCCACCTCGCCCCCCTCAGGTCCTCACGGTCCGGAATGTTGGCTGGGTCGACGTGGATGGTTCGCATGTTGGCACCTCACACCTTGTACCTCGTGAGCGCAACCGCGCCGCCAAGCCCGTCCAATTGTGCTCCGGCATCATGGTCGACGGAGCATTGAACCACTGCTCCACCGAACTCAGCGACGCTGGCGCAGAGGCGCGACCATCGTGGCTCTTCGCTTCCACGCAAGAGGTCGGCGAGGACAACGAGTGTTTCCACAGCGCCGTCGTTGATGGCTTTCTCGAGGTGTTCGCGTCCGTAAGCCACCGCACCGCCGACCTGCATGCGTGTGAGTGCTTCTTCAACCAAGTTCGTTTCGCGAATCAGTGCATGGTCCGCCAGCACATCCCCCGCAAGGCCTTCACGCAGCACTTCGTTTGCGGCGGCTCGGCCCCCGATGGACGTCGCGACCACCGTGAGGTGCAGGGAGGGTGCGACCGCTCCGAGCACCGATGCCATTCGGTCCTTGGCGTGACCGGGGCCCGCCACGACCACGGGTACGTCACCCGCAAGGGTCGCCGCGACCTCGGACGCGGTACCGCTCAGAAAGGCCTCTTCAACGCTCGCGGCCGCGCGCAGGTCACCGCCTCGTTTCCCCCCACCTCGCATCGTCCACGTCATCCCTTCGCGTAGGCCGCGTTGAGCCACGGTGTAGAGGATGACTTCGTCGTGTTCGACCACCAACAGGGCAACGCGCGGTCGCTGACCCGCCGCTTCGGCCTCGGCGATCAGTTGGAGATCCACGTCCCTGAACGGGGTCTGGCTCGTCACCTCAACCTCGTCTCCGACGTCCACGACATGGGTGTGGTGTTGCCCATGGTCCATCGGAGCTTCGCGGATGAGGCCGTGGACACGAAGCGTCTCGGCAAAGGCGTGGTGCTCTACGTTGAGGACCTCGAGCACGATCCACATTGTGCGACGCTCCGCAGCCTTCGCTCGACCTCCTTCTTGGCCGCCCGTAGAGGCGTCACGTCGTTCACCAAGCATCGCAAAGGCCTGGCCCGGACGGAGGAAACGAGCAAGCGTCCACAGGTCGTCTTCTCCCTCGCAACGGGCGCGCAGGCGCAATGGGTCACGATGAAGCACACGCATCGAGGTCACCCGAACAGGCCCTGTAGGGTCCCGTGTTCGTCCATGTCCATGTCCATGGCGGCGGGACGAGCAGGTAGGCCCGGCATCGTCATCATGTCCCCCAAGATGGCGACGATGAAACCTGCTCCTGCGTTCAATCGGAATTCGGCAACAGGGAGGGTGAAACCACTGGGGGCACCAAGCAAACCTGCATCGTGGCTGAAACTGTACTGGGTTTTGGCCATGCAAACAGGCAGGTGACCGTAGCCCCACGCTTCAAAGCGTTCCAGTTGTCGAGCGGCTGCGGCCGAAACCTCCACTTCACCGGCGTGATAGATGCGGGTCGCGATGCTCTTCACCTTCTCAAGCACCGGCGCATCTGGCATGAAGAGCGGAGTAAACGGTCGGCCTGCGCCGATGTGGTCCTGCACGGCACGAACGACGGCGTGAGCCAGCGATGCACCGCCTTCACCTCCTCGACCATGCACTTCGGTCAGGCACACTTCCTTGGCGCCGCTGGCGCGGGCGGATTCAGCGAGGGCCTCCAATTCTGCGTCCGTGTCGCTGCCAAAGCGGTTGATGGAGACGATGACGGGCATACCGAAACCGCACATGTTTCGGATGTGACGGTCGAGGTTGGTGCTCGCTCCGGCCAGAACGGCCGCGACGTCTTCACGATCCAACTCCTGCGAGGTGGGTCGTCGCCCACCTCGGGGGCCGAAGGCACCTCCGTGCAGTTTCATGGACCGAACGGTGACGTTCAATACCACACAATCGGGGGCTTTCCCTCCAACGGGGGCCTTGATGTGCATGAATTTCTCCGCGCCCATGTCGGATCCGAATCCTGCCTCCGTCACGACGATGTCTGCACATGCCAGCGCAATCCTGTCTGCGATGACTGAGGAATTTCCGTGGGCAATGTTGGCGAACGGTCCACCATGAATGAACGCTGGGTCCCCTTCGAGGGTCTGCACAAGGTTGGGAAGGAAGGCATGTCGCAGCAAGAGGGCCATGGCCCCCGCAGCCCCGAGGTCATCTGCACGGACAGGGTGGCCGTCGACGTTTGCACCCACGATGATTTCACCAAGGCGTCGGCGAAGGTCGGCGTAATCACGTGCGAGCACGAGGATGGCCATGACTTCGCTTGCAGCGGTGATGTCAAAACGGTCCTCTCGCGTACCGCCGTTGGCTGGACCCCCAAGTCC
>JAURMD010000063.1 GCA_030830875.1 Thermoplasmatota archaeon
CGGCACCGGCATCGATGGCGTCGACGGCTCTTCCGGCTCCGCCGGAACCGTCTCGACCAGCACCTGGTCGGGCTACGCCACGGGATCCTTCGCCGCCACGAACGGTGTGTACCAAGCCGACGCGATTGCCTTCCGCTCTGTTCGTGGACCGTTGTGGATGAACCACAGCGCCACGGTCCCCACGGACGCCACGCTGGAGGTCATGGCCCGCACCTCGATGTCCCCCCCGGGGACGGCATCGCCCGCGTGGTCCAACTGGACCATCGTGCCGCTCTCCAACGCTTCCCTCGGACGAGCGACCTTCCTTCAGGTCGCCTACGCCATGACCCGAACCGGCACGGCGTCCCCGAGCGTCATGGGCTTCGACCTCGACGGCACCCGCTGGACCACGGTGGACAGCCTTT
Organism: Thermoplasmatota archaeon; assembly: GCA_030830875.1. GTDB lineage: Archaea > Thermoplasmatota > Poseidoniia > Poseidoniales > Poseidoniaceae > MGIIa-L3. The sequence continues at coordinate 405 of JAURMD010000063.1, forward strand.
CCTTCAGCCTCGCCTCGCACACCGTTCCTACGCCCAGCGACATGACGCTGACCACCTCGTCGGCCAGCCTCGACCTCGGCAACGCGGCCTTGACCTTCAGCCTCCCCGACGACGCGGACCCCGTCGGCGACGGGCGGATGTGGTTCGGCTGGACTCCAACCGACGCGGCCCTCATGGTCGAACACAGCACCCTCGGGGTGTTGATGGACGTCGATACGGACGTGGGCGTTGGGCACGACCTCGTGCTCAGCCACGCCGACCTGACGAGCATGCTGAACACAGCGACTGTACGTACCGCGACCGACGGGCGTGTGTGGAGGGACGTCACCCTCGACCTCGCCTCGACCACGGCGCTCGGTGACCTCGGGTTGAGCGTCGGGCACGTCGCTGTACCGTGGTCCATGGACGGCACGCTCGACCTCGCTGCGGCCACCAATGCGTCCATCATCGACGCGTGCAGCAGCATCTACCTGAGCACCACGTGCGGCACCCTGTCGACGCACGACCTGACCTACACTGCTGGTCCGACCACGGACTCCGACGTCACGCTGGTCGTGCGGGACCCGTCCCTTACGTGGGTTGACGACGAGCCACCCCGCTTGTCGCGCGTCCTGCACCGCTACGGCGGCATTGATTCACCCACCGTCCGGCTCGGTGAACAGACCGCCGTCGTGGTCGAGGACCTGATCGACGAATCCACCGCCACCGTCGACCTCTGGTTGGCCACAACGGCGGGCGACGAAGCGGACCGAACCACGGCCTCATGGAACGGCGCGATGGGGGGCTGGGTGGCCGTGCTCAACACCGCCGACCACATGGAAGCCCCGGGCAGCCTTCCGGTGAGCGTTCGCATGACCGACGACCGAGGTAACGTGGCCGTCGAGGACAACGCCTACGCCTTTACGGTGCTCGACAGCATGCCGGAGGTCGCCACGTTCACCGTCGTGTCCAACGACGCAACCTCGCTGCTGGAAGGTGACGTGCTGAACGGGGTGTGGGAAGGCGAATCTCCCGAATTCTCCCTTGAGTTCACGGACGCAGGAGGGCGCTCTGACCTTGATGCATCCGTTCATGTGGAGCGGGGCGGCATCGTCTCGTCCATTCCAGCCCCATGGAACACCATGCGCGAAGCCTATGTGGCGACGTGGACGCCGGGCCGTGCGGACCACGGCACCTGGACGTTGGAGGTGGTGGTCGACGAGCCAGACGCCCCCTTTGCCTCCGACGAGGACGGCCTTCAGGTCGGCCCGGACGCTGTGGTCGTTTTGGTGGACCGCACGGCGCCAACGAACTTGACCATCGACGCCCCGCAGAACCTCATGCTGGGTGCCGACCTCGACCTTTCAGGGTCGTGGCGCTTGTCGCCCGATGAATCGGTCAGCGCCACGCTTGCGCTGCTGGACGCGAGCGGCGCCACCGTCGCACAAACGGGCGTCGGGCCGGGGCCGGTCAACACCGTAGACCTCAGCGTGAGCGCTGAGCAGCTTGCGGAAGGCGTGTACACGGCCATCCTCGAAGTGCTGGATGCTGATGGCAACGCGGCAACGCCTGTTGAGGCGAGCGTGACGGTCGATCAGCCGGTCGGGGTCTTCGGTAACGTCGGCGTACTCTTCGACGGCCCGACCGGTCTCAACGTCACGTGGTCCTTCCTCAGCGACCTGCCGGCTGCAAACCTGAGCGTTCTCGTCGATGGTGTTGTCGTGGAATCGATGGCCATCGATGAAGGGGACGGACGCCTCGCCCTCGACGTGCTGACCGCAGCGTCCACACCGCTCGCGGCGGGAGCCACAAGCGCCGTCCTCGATGTTGAGGTGTGCCACCTTCAGGACGGAACATGCCTGACGAACCGCACCGTGCTCGACCTCGCTCCGCTTCAAGACCTCGGCCTGAGCGGCACCTGCGTCTCGATGACGCCGGACGGGAACGGTTCGGACCTGCTCGTCTGCCAGATCGCCAACAACGGCCTGCTGCCTGTCCACCTCTCATGGCGCACCACCGTCGACGGCGTTGACGACGGGTGGACCCTCACCCTGCAACCAGGTGCCGAGCGAACACTCTGGGAGAGCAACCCTGCCTTCACGCGGTGGAACGAGGCCGACCGTGCCACGATGGCGTGGAGCGTGGCGTGGACCTTGACCGCGTCCCATGACGTCGGACCCTCAACGGTGGTTCAGAACGGGGCGTACTCCTTCACCCCGCC
>JAURMD010000005.1 GCA_030830875.1 Thermoplasmatota archaeon
CAGGTTCAAGCAAGAGGTCCCGCGTGCTGCGCACGACGTCGGCCTTTCGGATGCCGAGGCCTGTTGCACAATTTCCTTGTGCATCAAGATCGACAATCAACACACGGCTCCCGGCCTGTGCGAGGGCGGCAGCCACGTTGATCACCGTGGTGGTTTTTCCCACACCGCCCTTCTGATTCATCACGGCCACCACACGTGCTCGCTCACGCGTGAGAGGAGCCATCGGGGGGAGGGTCAGCGGCGTTCGAGGCCTCGCTGCACCATGATGCTCGTCGTGTTGAAGGTGGCCACGGGGTGCAAGCGGGACCTCCTCAAACTCCGCTTCCTTGACGGCGAGGTGTCGTTCGTGTTCGCCCATCGGAGCGAATGCTACCTGTGCAGGCTTTGGAGGTGACGGCCAAACGGAGGTTCAGCGACGCACCTGTGAAGGAAGTGCGTTACGCGGGACGCTCAATGTATGAGGTCACAAGGAGGCGTCCGCTCGTTGCATCGACCGCGACACTCAGGGTGCAGTCCAATCCGTTTTCTTCCCATGTTCGAACCAGGTCGTAGGTCGTTGCACCTGCACCATCGCCTGCGAATTCGCTGAGGAGCCCCGACCATCCATCGTCAGGAACAGCGACAAGGGTTCCCCGACGCACGCCCTCAGCGAATCCTCCATTTCCGTTGAAAAGTCGCTCCAATTCAGGGAACCGCTCGGCTTCGCTCAACGCCTGCTCCACCTCACCAAGCGAGAGAACGGCTGGGGCGCTTGCACGGTTCCAACTCAACCCAAGGTCGAGCGCGCCCTTGTCCACGAACGCACATGAAGCATTGTCACCGTGGCCCAGTTCAAGCAACACCCAACCGTGGGCGTCATCGTTGCCAATCCACGACATGTTCCACATGTCCACCTCGCTCCCCTGTTCGCTGGTAACGCGCCATACGTAGCCATCCCTGTCGTCCAAGGCTCCGTTCGCACCGGCGGCCTCAGAGCCGACGTCCGAAAGGCATGCTGCAGCAGACTCAAGCGTGCTCGTCGCCATGGTCGACAAGTCGGGAACGTGAGGTTTCGACCGTGTCCAAGTGGTCAACTCGGCCTCGTCCGGACCAAGTTCGTTCGGTCGTGGTCGACCAAGGTAGGTGGCGCCGAGGTCAAGGCGTTCTGACCCTCGCTCGACGTTCAGCCGCTCAAAGGTGTGCGACAGCCGGAACTCGCCTTCTGGAAGCACCGCATCGCCAAGCTGTTGGGAAAGCGTTGAGCATCCGCTCCGGTCGAGATCAGCGCCACTCAGCCGAACGTCCACCTCCTGCTTGCTCGCCCAAGGGTTGTCGGCCTCCACCCAGAGGGTCAGGCTTGCGCTGCCAAGGCAGTATGTTGCAAGGTCGGGCTGCACGGCGACGATGCGCCACATCCGCTGCCCAGCGAAATCCTCCGCGTTCACAACGGCCCAATCCCAACCTAAACCAGAACCTTGGGCGTTGGACTCAATGGGCGTGCTGCCCACGAGGTCCTGCAGTTCAACGGGTTGCATCAACATCGACAATCCAGGGGCAAAGACCTCGAAGGCCCCAAGCAAACCACCGACGCCGTACGTCGTCGTGGTTCCTCCGACGTAACCTTCGAGGTCGAGGGTCCAGTCGGCTTCGGTGCGGAGGACGGCCCGGTCGCTGAGTTCAGTCCATGAGGTGAGGTCAAGGTTGGCCGAGCCAGTGGCAGCAGCAGAACTGCTCGAACATCCACTTGATCCGGGGACAAGGCTTGGAAGATGCCGTCGGACGGTGAGGTCTTCGAGGTCGTAGGTGGCAGATTTCTGAACCGCCAACCATTCTGCGCCGTGCGCACCGCGAACCGTGACGCTGCCAAGCAACTCGGTGTCGCTTCCCTGCGAAGGGATGTCAAGGACCCCGCCTTCGTGCACCTCGACACGCCCCTCACCTCCAAAATCGAACTCCAGCCGACAAATGTCGTCCTCAATCCCGAGTTGATTCACGACCGGCTCGACAAAACCGTCGGTGGCAACAAGGTGGCCATCGAGCAGCAGGAAATCCATGCCATCTCCGTAGCGTAAGGCATCGACGGTCACGGGCTCGACCTGCTGATCGAACCAGAACCAACCTGCTCCCGCCACGAGCAGCACGAACACGAGGCCGATGGCGACCTTGGGCGAGGAGGCCATGTCCTTGAGCGTCGCAGGCGATGCTGTGCCTCGAGTCGGAAGGGGAACAACAGAAGGAGGTGCGTGGGTCGCTTTTCTGTTGTCGGTGACCGCTGTTCCATCGTACTCATCGTCAAGAATTTCTGCTTCGAGGATTTCAGCCTCCATCACGTCTGGTTTGGTGAAGGTCTCCTTCCTGCCTTCGATGGGCAACGGGACGGGTTGTGTGACCTTGTTCGACGCTGTCGGCGCATCAGCGACCGATGAGGCAGCGACCTCCAGCGATATGGTGATCTCTTCGGTCCTCACGTCGACGGGAGGATCCACCTCGAGGCCAAGGGTCTCTGCGTCGAGACCGGCTCCGAGCAAGCGGAGCACGAGGTCCGCCTTGTTGCCGGAGGTTGGGAGGTCGTGAAGCACACAAAGCGCCTTCAGTTTCGCGACCGTGAGTGAAGACGATGCCGTCACGGTCTCCTCCTCCAATCACGTCGTCCCATCCAGCCAATTTGAAGGCTGAGGGTCGTTGGCTGCGGCTGAGGTGGAATCGCTCATGCTTCGTGAGGCACGAAACCTTCCCCACCCGGCCCTCGAACCCATACCGTTTGGTCAAAACTCCCGTCCGGCAATCGCTTGTGGACGTAGCCGTTGCCAGCATCGAGCCAGGCCGTTCCGTCCTCGTCTTGCTGAAGCAAAGCGGGTTCAACCGTCGTTTCGTCGGAGGGTTCTGTGGAAACGGCTTCATCGACCACGTTTGAGTCCGTGGCCGCGGCACCGGGTGGCCCGCTTGGGCCAGCTTGAGGCGGGCCCGAAGGCCCGGCAGCCGGAGGCCCGCTCGGCCCCGAGGCTGCGAGCACCGATTGTTCGATGGATTCCTCCTTCGGTTGTTGCATTTCACGAACTTCATGGCCGTGGCGTTGAGCACCGACGAACGAAAGACCAGCGAAGACGATGGCTGTCAGTCCAAACACACCGGCAATCGCTTGATTGGGCCACATTTTCCCTGAAATGTCCACCTGCGCAGTACCTGTTTGGTCCGCGTTGTTTTGGTCAACGTCACGGAACTTGACAATGAGGCAGTATTGTCCCGGGTCAACGCGGAAACGAAGGTCAACGGACTCTCCACCGACCACCATGTTGCCTGTTGTGGCAAAGGCGTGCTCTCCTGTTGGATCCGCTTCTGCAGCCTCTTGCCCGTTGGACAGAGCCTCCGAATCGGTGCAGTCCTTGGCGTGCACCATGTATCCCACAAGTTCGATGTGGGTTGGCGGGGGCGACTCCACGTCAACCGTGACCCGGATCGGCACGTCGGTCACGTCGTTGCCTGGAATCGGCATGCCCCACACGAGGCCGACGTCCTTCGTCGCCTGCGCCCCCGCAAACGAGGCTTGGTATTCGGTGGAGAACGACATGGGGAACAGGGCGAACGCGAACATAATGATAGCCACGCCGAGGAACATGAACACATTCCAGCGGGCGCGTTCCAAGCTCTCAAGCCTGGCTTCGAGGGTCATCTCCACAAGCATCTCGTCCCTGTCCTCATCGACAAGAACCTCGCTGGGCACCGACCCGATGCCGTCGCCAATGTCGGAGTCTTCGTCCTCAAGCATGACGTTATGCTGGTGGACCCGACTCTTCAAATCCTCGGCTGAGGATGGCAGCCCGTGAGCGATGGCGTCAAAAGCAAGGGGCGCTCGGCGGCGCTCATGCAGCCAAGGTTGGCCATCCTCTCACGGGGCCCCCGGCTGTACAGCACACGACGGTTGGTGGAGGCGGCCTTCAGCCGCGGCGTTGAGGCTACCGTCGTGGACCCACTTTCATGCTCCCTGCTGGTCGCAGACAGCCAAGTGGAGGTGCTGGTGAACGGTGAGCCCTTTGCTCACGACGCCGTGATTCCACGAATTGGACATTCCATCACGGACCATGGAACAGCGTTGCTTCGCCACCTTGACCAACTTGGGGTTTGGACGGCCATCAGCGCTACGGCCATCCTTCAGAGTCGCGACAAACTTCGGGCAAGCCAACTGCTTGCCCGAAACCGAGTCCCAACACCCCGCACCATGAACGTCCGTAGCGTCCACGACGTGGATCATGCCATCGATGCCGTTGGTGGCCTTCCCGTGGTCGTGAAGGTGACGAAGGGCACCCAAGGCCAAGGTGTCTTCCTCCGTCACACGGCCTACGAAGCCAAGTCGCTGGTGCAGGGTTTGCTGCACGCGAGGCAGGACGTCTTGATCCAAGAGTATGTCGCAGAAAGCCATGGCCGTGACATCCGCGTCATCATCGTCGGTGACGAAGTGGTTGCCGCGATGCGGCGGCGTGCGCGAGGTCGAGAGTTCCGCTCCAATTTCCACCTCAACGGCACTGTAGAGCCGGTCGATTTGCCTCCCGAGTACGCTGAAGTGGCACGCCGGGCCGCGAGGGTGCTTGGGTTGAACATCGCTGGTGTTGACCTTCTCGAGGGGGCCGATGGCCCGATGGTCCTCGAAGTGAATTCCAGCCCTGGCCTTCAGGGCATCGAATCCGCAAGCAGGGTCGACGTTGCAGGCGCCATCGTGGACCATGCGCTGCACGAATCCGCCTTTTGTGAGGTGCAGCTCGACGGCTTGCTGCGCACCTTGCCCGAGGACGGTGTGATGACGGTCATTGTTCGGAGGCATCGACACCTGATTGGTCGCTCGGTCGAAGAGGTGTTCAACGGTGAAGTGCAGGTCTTCGGCATCATGCGAAACCAGAGCATGATCTGGAATCCACCTTCAGACAGCAAACTGAGGTTTGACGACATGGTCTTGTGCACAGGGCCACGCGCAAGCCTCCGCAGGAGCCTCCACAAGGCCGTGGATGCGCAACAGGACGCCGCGCAACGCGAGGGCGTCGTTGACGAGAGAGACCTCGCCGAACCCTGAGCCATAGGTTCAAGCCCACCACCCCGATGCACCCGTGCCTTCGGGCATGGGATGCACGCCGCCTCGGCGGCAGGCGGTGACGCCAATGGACGCGGACAACGGAGCACAACGCAGGGCGCTGAGGCCGAGCCAACGACGCCTTGACGTGGACAGCAACGTGGAACTCCCTCCTCGATTGGTGCACCTGCGGCGGCTTCCTTGGTTGGAATGTTACCTCCAGCAACTGCGAACCGAGGCCAAGTCCACAAACACGACGAAGACCTACATGGCCGCGATACATCCCTTGGTGGAAACACCTCTGCCGGGCGAAACGCTGCTAGAGGACTCGTCAGCATTGTCGGTTGAGGCGCTCGCGGCCCGCATTGAGCCGCTGAACGGTCGATTGGATCGATGGGTCCACAGCCTGAGCGACCTGAAACCATCTTCGTTCAACACCCGACTTGCGGCGGCTCGCCACCTGTTGGGTTGGCTTGGTCACCGTTGGCCAGAACACTTGGTTCGGGCCCGGACCGGGAGAAAACTGCCTCGAACGCTGACGCGCCGGGAATTGAGCAATGTGCTCGAGGCGGCTCGCTGGAACGAAGACCCTCTTTGCCGCGTCGTGGTCACGTTGATGCTGGACACCGGCCTTCGAGTGAGTGAACTCTGCGACTTGGACCTCGATTCTGTGGACATGGAAGACCGCTCAGCAATGGTGCGGTCAGGTAAGGGAAACAAGGACAGGATTGTGTTGTTCACCGACAGAACGCAACAGGAGTTGATGCTCTGGCTTGAGCAGCGTGCAGTCCGTACCGAGGATGTTGGAGGAGCCTTGCTCGTCAGTCAGCGGGGGCAACGTCTACTCCCGAGAGGTGTTCAACGCATGATGGAGGACCTCGCAGACGCGGCTGGCCTACCACGAGGGCGCCTCACACCGCACGTGCTTCGGCACAACTTCGCCACTGGCTTGCTTGAACGGGGGGCCGATTTGGTCAGCATTCAACGCCTGCTCGGCCATGCGAGCATCGCGACCACACGGGTCTACCTCGAAATCGGCGACCAGACCCTGCGCGAGGTGTACCACCGTGCACAAGCCGCCCGTGACACCATGCCCAACCTTCCCGACGAAGCTCGGCTCGAAGAAACCACGCCAGCCACCAGCAGTGTCGGGCTTCACGTGGACGGTGCATGATCAGCGGTCTGCAGCGCGACGGCGCTTCGGTACCTTGGCCGGACCTGACCATGCGCGGGAGGGCGATACAGCACTTCCGGCATGGTTTGGCAGAGGGCAAAATTTGCCTGACCGGCACCTTGAGCAATTTTCCTTCGAAGGCACTTCGACGGCTTTGCGAAGTCGGCCGTACTTTCGTCGAGGCACGATGGCGTCTTGGCATGACGGACTTTCGTGGTTGCGTCACTCCGAGGAGCGTCGCTTGAGGATGTCCGCGAGGCTCGGCGACTTCAACGTCTTCCCTTTGCGGTTATCTTCCTTTGAAGACGTGCTCAACCGCTCCGTACGGCCGGCCGTCTGCACCTTGGACGTCGCAGATTTCACTGCGTCCTTCGCAGAGGACACCGAACCCTTCGCAGCGGCCTTGGCCGCCTTCACGGTTCCTTTGGCGGCGGCTTTGGTCGCGGCCTTGGTGGCTGTCTTGGCCGCCTTGCTGGACGCTGCCTTGGCTGCCGATGCAACCTTGGCCCCGGTCTCCTTGGCCACGCCTGCAAGGATGTTCGCTGCCGTGGCGGCGCTGATGCCTGCAGCGACGAGACCGTCCTTTCCCGCCTCGAGGATGCGCTCGGCCGAATCGAGACCGGCGGCCGTCAACTTCGCTGCAGTGCTGGGCCCAACGCCAGGCAATTCAGTCAGGTCGGCCGATGCATCCTTCTTCGCCATAAAAACGCCTCAAAAGCCGATGTTGTATGCAGGATAAGAACACTTCTCTTGGTGCGTCGAACCGATGGGGACATGAAGGAACGTCGCGCGTCTGATGCTATGGCGAGCCCGATCCACCTCGTCGCACAAGTGCTTCGAGCAGGTCCTGACCACGAAGTTGACGACACGGGCGGTCTGCGTCCTCGACGTGGACGAAGCGATGGAGATGTGATCTACCTCGGAGACGTCGCCACAACACTGCTCCACGGCCTGCGTCAGGCAGCGACGATCAGCGTTGAGGAACGCCCCCGGTTCGATGAGCAACGATGGTTGATCACCGTTCAGGCAGGGAGCCTCACCGTATCCATTCGCTCGCGACCCTATTGGGGCTTCGGTTTGGTCGGTCATGGGTACCTGAACGAACTGTCCTTCGAAGGAGACGACGATGCCTCAGACCGCTTGGTCTTCGACCTCTGTGCTGCGCTCGGGCGCTCGCCTTGGAAACTTCGCCACGGCGCTGCAGGCCGACGGGCGTTGATGCGTCTTGGGCTTGATGAGGCCTCCCACGAAGAGGCATGGGGCGATGCCATTCGTCGAGGTCGAGACGGGCTTCGAAGCGACATCAAAGCGGTTGAGGTACGGCATAACGAGGTGGTTCAACGCCTCCATCGCTGGCTGGACAGCAGCGAGAACGATGCTCGAGCCACGGAAATGCAGCATCATCTCATGCAGGTGGAGGAAGACATGGCCAACGCCCGACGTGCGCTCAGTGAGGACCACGCTCCGGGCGTGGAACGGGCCCTTGCAAGGGCTGAAGCAGCCCTCATTCAAGCGGACCCGATACACGACCATCGGTCGCACAGCGAACTCGATGTCACGTCGGTGCTCAGCCTGCACGACGACCTCGACGTCGTGGACCTCACGTGAGGGCACGCACCGTTCATAAGGACGGGGTGGCTCGGCGGGATGAGCACCATGGCGAAGAAGTCCGACGGAGGGGGCATCCAGCAGGCCGCTGGCCTCATTCGCTACTTCGACGAAGAATCGGAGCACGCTTGGAAGATCACGAAATTCCAAGTGTACTTGGCGTGCATCGGCCTTGCAGGCTTCTTCTATTTGGTGAACCACGGCGTTGTTCAGGCCGTGTGGAACGCGTTCTGAACCTCAAACGGGTTCGATCAACACGACTCGCCCGTCGAGTTCGGCCATTCGACGAGCGACGCTCAGCGCTGTGTCCATGTCGGTGCACCCACCAAGGCTGAGGGGCGCCCCGTTCTCATGCACGACGATTCGATGTCGAACGTTGGCCAACGCTGCTGGATCGGCGCGCTCGAAGACCCAGTGATCGTCCTCGATGCGAATGAGGGCCTCAATCGGTTGAGGCGGGCCCATGGAGCGAACACTTGCCTCCGTTCTGGCGATCAGTGGCGCAAGGTCGCGCTCTGGCCAGCGCCGCGGAAGGGTTCGAAGGTTCAATCGTCGGTTGTCGTCAACGCCTTCGCGAAATGCTCGTGTCACGCAAATCCCATCCGGGCCGTCCAAAGACGCCCTGCTTGAGCCACTCACTTTTGCTCATAAGCAGCGTGGTCGGAGATGGCGGCTATTCGACGTTTTTCCGACCCCACGTTTCCGAGCCAAAGCATCCACCAAGCACACCAGGAAGCAGCCAGGACAGCGATGGCGACAAGACCTGCGTGCACGTCCACCACGAGCATAGCAAGCCCGGTGAAACGGAGCGCATGCGTGCCGACCAGCCAGACGGCATCGTCGTGAGCATCCATCCCGACCCGAAGGGACGCAAGCATCACCGCCATCAGAGCGGCAAGCACCGTGGTGGACGTCATGGCGACCGAGACCACCGACCACGCATCGTGACCAAGCAGTTTCGGGAGAAGCCCGACCAACAATGCGACGTGAAGCGTCCAGGTCACGACAACGAAGCGGACGAGGCCCCGAGGTCCTCGGGAAGTTCCACTGGGTGCTCGACGAGGTCCAAGCGCCAGCAAGGCCCCTGCGGCAAGCAACGCAGCACCGCGCTCGTTCAACATGGCAGCGTCGGCCACCAAGCCTCGATACCACATGATCAGCAGCCATGCACCAACGAGGACAGCAGCCGGTCGAGACACGTTGAGCCGAAGGCCAAGCCACGTGCAGGCGAGCAACACGGCGAGTGCGGTGGGCAAGAGATCGAGCGGGAGAACGGACCGCGTCGGGGACAAGGGGGCCGATGGCAACCCTTCAACGGAGCCGTCCAGACCTAAGATGCAAACGAACATCAACGGCAGCACCGAGGCTGCACGTCGGCGGTGGGCAAGGGGGTCGTGGCCAAGGGCGAGCACCACAGTGACGACCGTCAAGGCAAGGACGACCGCACCTTCGCCGATGAGGACCGTTTCAGCGCGTTCAAGCACGGTGCTGTTCTGGTCGAGATGGGCAGCAAAATGCGGCCATGAACTGGGGTGGACAGACGCAAGAACACGTGCAGAAAGGACCCACAACACTCCGCCCGCAGGAAGCCAACGACGGACCGTGTCCACGCTTGGCATCGTCAGAGGACGTGGCCATGCCCACCACGCCATGCCGGCGACGAGGAGCAGGAGGGACGGCGTCGGGGTTCCGTCCATGCGCTACGGCCCACGTGAAAGGACTTGAAGCAGGCGTCGAGGGAAGCCTTGAGGGACGAGGGTACCACGCCGGATCGGTCGCGATGGTGTGGCGAGAGGCAACGGCGCGCGACGAGCTCGCCGCACAACCCATTGCTGCCTTGGCCCAGAGCCTTGGAGCCAACCTTGAGGCGTGGCTCGACGTCGTCGAACGCCCGCTTCCCGAGACGCTTCGCCTCACCCCGAACAGGACCGACGTGGAGTGGACCCGCCGAATCCTGAAACGGTTCGGGGGAGAGCAAATACGCTGGGTCACGGGACACGAAGCCTACACCATGCCGTTCCCTCGTGGTCACGCTGAAGGTGAGGCAAAACAGGTGCTTTCGCTGCTGCACACCACGGGTCGGGTCACACGTCAGGAGGCGGCATCGATGCTGCCTGTTGAGGTTCTTCCCCTCGATCGGGCTGAGATCATCCTTGACCTGTGCGCGGCCCCTGGCTCCAAAACGACACAGGTGGCCGAACGAGCGTTGGAGAGCACGGTGGTTGCGAACGAGCCTGTCTCAGGGCGTGTGAACACCCTCGTCTCGAACCGAGGCAGGGTCTCGCTCGACAACGTCATCATCGTCCAACACGACGGTCGGCATTTCCCACGCATTCCTCCACCTGGCTTCGACGCCATCATCGCCGACCTACCGTGCACGGGATCTGCGACCATGCGAAAAAACCGTGACGTGTGGTGGGATTGGCGCCCTTCCGCAGGACGAGGGATGCACGCGTTGCAGGTGGGGATTGCCGTTCGGGCGGCCAACCTGCTTCGCCCCGGAGGGCATATGGTGCTCTCGACGTGTTCGCTCGACCCCGTTGAAAACGAGGCCGTTGTCGCGGACCTGCTTCGCCGCTGCCCTTGGATGGAGGTGGTCGACTTCCCGAGCACGGTGCTTCCCGGCCTTTCGCTTCGGGAAGGTCTGACCACGTGGAGCCTCCTCGCCGACGACGGAAGCACCATCGGCGGCGACCTTGAGGGCATGGATGCGTTTCGGCCTCCGGAGCAAAGCCTGCACGCTTCGCTCAAACGAACGCGCAGGCTTCACCCCGAGGACAACGACACTGGAGGATTCTTTCTCGCGTTGCTGCACCATCCGCTCGAGGCCACGCCCGAAGGGGTCGCTCGCACGCTTGTGGGATGCGACCTCGATGAGACAGGGTACCTCAGGGACCCCGCTCCTCGAAGTCGGCACGACGTTGACCCTGCGGAGGGACCTGAAGTGGAGGACCTCGTTCGCGCCCATGCCCTTCAACGTGACCTCGCGTGGTGGAGGCGAGGAAAACGACTCGCCATCGGCCCAGCTTCAGCCGTTCGACGGTTATGGGCCCCGCCCACGCCTGACGGCAAAGGTGGACGGCACCGTGGCGCTTCCTTCCACCCCCTCCGTGTGATTCACGTCGGCCTGCCTGCCTTCGCTGACAACCGGGGGCATTGGCGCATTCGACAGGAGGGATTGGTCGCTGTCCAGCGTCGAGGTCAACCACGCGCGGTGGAGGTTGACCACAACCTCGCCGTCCGCCTGCTTCACAACGAGGTCCTGGAGGTGGACGACCTTCCACCGCAGCTGTCCACCGGATCGGGAATCCTCTCGTGCACCACGGAGGACGGGGTGGTGCATCTTCCTGTATGGATTCAGGCGAAAGTCACGCTGATGCTCGACGATGACGAACGTCGTGTCCTTCTGCTTCGCATGACGGGGAGCATCCCAATGGAGGACGAGGCGTGAGAGGCAGCATCGTCCTGTTCGTGGTGCTGCTCCTGCCGCTCCCTCTGGTGGGTGCCGCCGACCCATCGAGCCTTGTGACCGAAACGCAGGAGCCTCCGCTCGTAGAATGGTTTCATGGCGAAGGGTACGGCGACGTGTTGGCACAGCTCGAAGCGGAGGCTTCGTTGGGCAACATCCGCTTGCTGCATTGGCGCCTGAACGCCGAGGCCGAAGGGTCGTCTTTCCCAGACGATGATGCTGCATTGCGTGCTGAAACCTTCGGCATTGGAGCTGGCCCTGCGGTCGTCGTCGATGGACGTCGGGCCGAGGACATGAACATCACCGCTGTGCTCGACGCCATTGATGCGTCCGCTCCTCGTGAAGCGTGGATGGCCTACGACCTGCGCGTGGACGTGGTGCGGCTCGATGAAGGACCTGCCGTGGTGTTCGAAGGCTCCATCACCCCGCTCCATCCCCTTTCTTCTGGCACAATGGTCCTTCTCGCCTTGACCGACGTTTCAGCCGTCGACGATGAAGGGCGGGTTGCTCAGCACCTTGTCAGGGAGATGCGTCCTGAGGCTGCGTTCAACAGAACCGGAGGCACCACGACGGAGGTCACGTGGTACATGACGCCTGAACACCTGACGGCGGCCGGCGTCGACCTCGCGTCGTCGGACCTCGGATACGTGATCAGCGTGCTGCTGGTTGATGGGACAGATGTCCTCGACGTGCGCAGCATCAGCCTTCCTTCGAGGGTGACCGACCACGATGCCGGTACTGCGTTGTCGCTGCTTCCCCTCACGGTGATCATGGTCGTTGTGCTTGTGCTGTTCTTCCGGAGCGAGATCGCAACAGCAGACGCGTTGCCGCGCCTTGTGGCTGCGCCATGGAAGCAAGGAGAGGAGGTCATCGTCCACGTCGCGGCGGCCAATGCGAACTGCGTCCTGACACGGATTGAAGCCATGCCGCCGTGGACCGTGCGTTGGACGCGGAGGGTGGACGTGCCCGCTGGCTCGACCTCCGAGGTCAGCGTACGACCATCGCGCGGTGGCGAAGCGCCGCTCCGGCTGGAGATTGGCCTCGAAGTGGACGGCTATGGTGGTTGGGTGCAGAGTTTGAACGTCGAGCGTTGCTCCTGATGGACGAAGCGTTCTTGTTCGACACCGTTGGAGGGCCCTCGATGGCGGACCTCGACAGCACCGACCGTGCCATCCTCGAGGTCCTTCTCATCGACGGCCGGCTGAGCCAACGGGAGGTCGCAAAGCGGGTTGGCGTGGCCCAGGGCACCGTGACCAACAGGCTTCGTCGTCTCGAGGAAGTGGGGATCATTCAGGGCTATGAGGTTCGCCTTGATGCGGAACGGTTGGGATGGGAGATGACCGTCATTGCCGGCCTTCGCATTGAGAAAGGCAGGATGATCGATGTGCAACGCACCATCGCACGGGACGCTCGTGTGTTTGCCGTTTACGACGTTACCGGCGACTACGACTCGATGGTGCTCGCCCGCGTTCGAAACCGGGCGGACTTGGATGATTTGACCAAAACAGTGTTGACCATCGAGCACGTCACTCGCTCCCACACCCATGTGGTGTTGAACACCGTCAAGGAGCGCGGCGTTGCCCTACTGCCCGTCGATGGCAAGGACGTCGACCAAACCTGACAGTCCTTCGACGGTCCGGGTTTCGGGTTTGAGGCATCGCATCAAGACCTCCCTCGTCGAGGCATCGACCTTGACATCGAAGGCCTCCAATCGACGTCGAAAGGTGGACTGCAACCGACCGCCGGTGCGATCCCAATCCATGAGCAGATGAAGCGCAGGGCCTCCGTCCACTCCTCGTGTACCGTACGTTTCGACCAGGTGGGCGACGCGTCGCCCGACGTCCCATCCCCTGTTCACCACCTCGAACGGACCGGGGAGCCCGAGGGCCCGAAGGGCAGCCACGTCCCGAGGTCCTTCCACAAGCACGGGGCGGCCATGGTCCGACTGGTCGGCGACCAAATCGTGCAGCGCTGTTGCCGCCTCTTCGTGCCGGGGGTGCCGCGGGCTGTGCAGCCTCACTCCTCCTCGAACGTCACGGGCACTTTGCGGCCACGCACGATGCTCCGGCGTGCGCCTTGAGCGGCGACGACGGCCAGAAGCACAAGCCCGAGGTCCACCACGCGAGGACCGGTGTTGTGTGTCAGCATCGTCGCTGTGCGACCGCCAAGCAGGTAGAGCGCCCCCACCCAGAGTCCCAGCGGGAGCAACGGAAGGG
>JAURMD010000064.1 GCA_030830875.1 Thermoplasmatota archaeon
GCCCGCTCCACACGGTACATGACCCTCGAAGGAAGCGTTCGTTTGGAGTCGCTCGACGTCGCCCCCGACCCTTCCACCTACTACCTCGTGCTGGAGCAACAGGACGTCTCGAACATCAATGGAAACATCACCATTACATGGACGGAAATCGACAACGTCAGCGGCCCGATCGGCGGGGATTTCTCGTGGCCCGTCGACCTCGGCCTCGGCGCCGCTGGCGATGAAGTGCTTCGGGTCCGCATGGGCGGCTACGACGGCGGAGACACGCTTTGCCCGCCCACTTCGCTGCGTCCGGATTCCGACTGTGCTGTGCCGTTCAATGTCTCGATTGACACCTACGAGCCAAACCTTCTCTCCATGTCCGTGTTCCTCGGAGGCGGCGACCTCCCTGAGAATTGGAGGCGCGTCTACGACGACACGTGGGTGGTCCCCTCGGCGAACCAGCAGGTGCGCTTCGTGGCACAAGACTTGCCTTCACCGCCGAGCACGCTCGACCTGCACCTGTGGGTCGAATACGAGCACGACGCAAACAACGACGGTATTCCTGATCCTGCAGAATACACCACGCAGACGATGAACAGCGATGGGGGGGTGCCGAACGGCACCTACCTTGCCCAATACGACGACTCAGCAAATCAGGGCTGGGACCCAGAAGGGCGCGTGAGCGTGTGGATTGAGGGGTACGACCTCGCAGGCAACGCGATTGACGGCGGTGGGCCAGGCTTCGAGAACGACTACGTGACCTACGTGTCCATGGATTCTGAAACCCCTGTGATCTCCAACGTGTTCATCGAAAACTCCGCTGGAGAGCGTTTCCTTCGTTCCACAGACCCCGGCTACAAGGGCTTGCAGAACAAGACCGTCTATGCCGGGAACACCTACCACATCGTCGTTGAGGCTCAGGACGGCAACGGGTGGCGGGATCTCGACACCATCCGCGTGAACCTTGATGGCTCGCCCGGAGAGGAGATGCTGATCGTCTACTATCCGCGCAACGGAACGACGTGGACAGAGTCCCCCTACCTCTCCATTGTCGAGGAAGACGACCTGATGCCTGGTCTGAAGCGAATGGATGGTGGTGCCCTGATCGATCCCTTTGAGGAATTCTTCTACCTCGACCTTCCAGTCCGCTTGGAATGGGGCATCCCCGGACATCTTGGTTCGAGCACCCCGAAGGTGAGCATTCAGGACTTCAACAACGTCAAGCAGGATTACCTCGGTCTGAGCGGACACCTGCAGGATTGGATGTATGCAGACTCCGTCCGTTTGGACTTCGTCGCCGACCTGAACGCTGGCCTCATGGAAATCCCGTACCTCTCTGACGTCACCGAGCCCATCACTGGCGACGTCCAAATCGGATTCGTTGGACCCGGCGACACCATTCTGTTCGAAGGACGCTACGCGTATGTGGCTGGCCTCGGGAACGGTGTGTCGATTCAGCCCGAAATTGAGTTGACGATGGAAATCACCCGTGTCGCGGCGGTCAAGGTCAGCGAGCCGGGCAAGAACTACGACCCATGGGCCGGAGAAACGTGGACCGAAACGTTCAGTGGGGGCACCTTTGCCTTCAACGTCACGGCACCTCCTGTGACGAACGAGTTCGTCTACACCTTCCGATTGGTCGACCTTCCAAGCGGTGCGGAAGACAAGACCGACGATTACTGCGGCGAATTTGACGGCTACGGTTGCGCCCGTTTCACCATCATGGTGGACGACACGCCCCCTGAGGTTGCGCGGGATACGTGGACCCTCACCAAGGGCGGTACCGACGAGATCATCGCTGGAGAATTGCCGTCCTCCGTCCTCCATTGCGTGGATGCAAATTTCATCATCGAAGAACCTGAAAAGCTTCTGGAAGAGGAAATTGAACTCCGTTGGCAGTTCCTTTCGGACCCGTCCACAGGCCTCACATGGCCCGTGTACGGGCAAGCCTTCGGCAACGGTCCGCTCTCCTCCCCGATCACGCTTGTGAAGGGTGTCGGCGAGTACTACGCCACGGCCGATTGTGTCGACCTTTGGCCCGACCCCGTTGACCCCCCATCCACGCAGATGGCCGGTGTGAAGGTCATCCTGTGGGTACACGGCACCGACTCGGCCGGCTCAAGCCTCTTCGGTGGAGGACCGACTGCGGAGGGCAACATCGTCCCCATACAGTCGCAGGACCCCGACCACCGGTCGCAGTACAACCTGATTCACGAGGAAGCCGTCTTCTCCGTGGCGACGGTTCGCTACGACCCAGCCACGCCTGAAGTTGGCGAATCGATGACCATAGAGGTCCTGGTGCAGAACGTTGGCAGCCTTGCTGGTAGCGCAAACCTCCGCGTCATGAGCGTGATGTCCGGTATGGTCCCCGTCAGGGAAACCGTGCACACCACCAGCGAGATTGACATTGCCGGTTCGAGCTGGGAAAGCATCAGCCTTGAGGCGTTCACAGCCCCCACCACAGGGATGTACTACCTCATCTACGACGACACCACTGGAGAACTGCTGTACAACGGAAGCCAACTTGACGGCTACCTGAACGTGAAGGTGCAGTCCGACGAAGGCGATGGCTCAGCGCTGGTGCTGCTCCTCGTCGGCCTCCTCGGCGTTGTTGCGGTTCTTGCGACGCTCGTGATGGTCTTGCTCCGTCGCGGCAACGGCGGGCCTTCCACGGACTATGACGACGATGACGACGACGACGATGACGGCACCAAGGCGATCGTTGACCTTCCCGCTGCAGCCCCTGCCGCGTCGGTTTCGCCTGAAATGGCACGGGCCATCGAGACCTTCCCGCAATGGACGCAAGAACAAATCCAAGGCTACTTCGACCAAGGATGGGACATCGAGTCCTTGCTTGAGTGGGTCAACTCGCAGGAGTGATTCGGCCAATGGCCGGGGGCCGAGCGTGGTCCACGGCCACATGGTCTGACCCCAACGGAGGAGCCGTGCTCCTCCACGGCACCTTTCCCACGGTGGTTCACCCGCGAACGCTCTGGCCAGATGTTGCCGCATGGGACGCCGTGGCCGTGCTTGAGGACGCTGAGGCCCCTCACGCATGGGCGCAAGAAGCGGAGGACGAGCGCGCGTCTCCCGGAGTAAACCTCGAGGCGGTTCAGTTCGGCATCGGGCATGAAGCCCGTCTCTTCGAAGCGTACAGCATCATCGATGGGGTTCAATGGGGTTCCTTTCCCGACCCTGAACCGGTTCGTGTTGTTCGTGCCTTCGAACGCGCAGGAAAACCGGTCTTCTTTCTCGAACCGTCACTGGACGACGAGGCGTGGTCAGAACACCTCTCAATCGAAGCCACGGAGCGGACGCATTGGCGACGGTTGCTCCGTCGTGTTCGCAACCGGAGGGCATGGGCCAGGGCAATGGCCACTGCGGGCAAAGGCCTCGAGGGTCAAGGCCCTTCAGAGGCCTTCAATCACGTCAAAATCGCCTCCCGTGCGTGGTGGGCCATGTGGGACGACGACCTGAAACTTGCAACGATCGAAGCACGAAATCTTCGTTTGGCTGCACGGCTCCGTGGAGCCCTTCAGGCCGTTGGACTCCGTGCCGAGGCTCGCTTGCTGGTGGTGCTTCCCGAACCCCGCATTGACGGCCTTCTCGCTGCCCTTGAGCAGAAGCCACAGCCTGAGGTCATTGTTTCATATGACGACCTCACCGCGCACCATGGAGAGGAGTAGCATGGGCGGCGCCATCGACGTGCGGGTCGAAAATCGTCTTGTTCGCTTCGTCCCCTCCTCACCGGTCGACGCGAACGCCGTCGTCGAGCGCTTGAGCGGCGTGCGCACGGGTGACGTTGTGGTCTTGGCCCTCAACAAGCCCTCAGCCACCGTGGTCGTCGACAAGAACGGCCGTTTGGTCGTTCATGGAACCCACCGCATCGAAGCGGCACAGGCCGCAGCGAAGGAAGTGTTGCTCCGGCTTGGGATGGATGAGCGAGGGCTGCGCATGGAGTTCGGACCGATCGTCGCCTCGTTCGCGTATGCTCGACCCGTTTTGATTGACCGGCTCGCCGGCGACCTAGGGGCCGGACGCGGGGTTGTGGACGAGCGCCTTGGTTGTGTTCACATTGACGACGAACGCCACGGCGTCCACATCATGCTGTGGGGCAATGGAAAGGCTGTGGTCACTGAGGCGCGGCATCCGAACATGGTGGCCATGGCGGCCGTTCACTGGCGGACGCAAATCGAATCTCGGCGAGCCTTTGCGGTCGAGGGTTGAGCATGCCGTATCAGGGGCCCGTCACGGACGACCATTTCCATCTGAACCGCAACGGGCGGTTTCTTGATGCTGCCCGCGACTTCCATCGCGCGGGTGGCACCGACCTCATCTTGGTCCACTGCCCTGACTTCCGGTCCCCTCCGGTGGACCTGAGCGGCCATAGGGCTGCATACGCAGACACGGTGGCTATGGCTGCAGAGGTGCGAAAGGAGGTGAACCTCGACGTCCGGGTTGTTCTTGGCCCACATCCCGCAGCGTTCGCTCACCAGTTCGAGGCATGGTCCATCGAAGGCGAGGCCGGACGCGCTCGTGCTGTGGAGGCCTACGAATCGAGCATCGATGCTGCGGTTGAGTTCATCGACGAAGGCCTCGCTCATGCGGTTGGTGAAGTTGGTCGGCCGCATTGGAAGGTCAGCGACGACGTGTGGGCCTTGTCCAACGAATTGTTGGCCTCGACCATGGCACGTGCCGCAAAGCAAGGATTCGCCCTTCAATTGCATGTTGAAGGCGAAAGCGATGCGACCTATCCCGAACTTGCTGAGATGGCCGACCGGGCAGGGTTGCCACGGGACCGCCTTGTTCGTCATTACGCCCCGGCCGACGTCCGCGATCAGGCGACGCATGGAATTGTGCCCAGCGTGCTCTGCGGACAGGGGGCCCTCCCTGTCTTGTTGGAGACGATGGAGGCGGCGAGTGGAGGGTTCCTCCTTGAAACTGACCATATGGACGACCCAAAGCGCCCGGGGGCGGTGCTGGGCCCGAAAACCGTGCCAAAGCGAACAAAGCAACTCGTCGAAGCAGGGGTCGACGATGAGGTCCTCTACAGGACCCACGTCGACCTGCCCGAACGGCTGTACGGTCCCCGCTCATGCGGCTGAACTGGGTCTCAGCGGCGTCATGTTCATGTCCGAGTCCGGCGAGGCGCTGGCATGCAAGGCACGTTCCGGTCGAGGTCCGTGGGCTTGCTGCTGCTTCTGAGCATGCTCTTGAGCACCGCCCCCTCGGCACAAGCTCAGTTCGGGGTCGGTGTGCAGATCGACTGCGACGACGACCCCGTCATGAACGTCCATCCGCTGCAAAACGACGATGTGGAAATCACGTGCACGGTCACGAACAACGGGCAGGTGCAGGAATCAATTTCCGTCGATTACGAGTGGCAAGACGCTGACCCACGTGTCGACATGTCCCTCTCCGAGGATTCGTTCGACCTTGCCGCAGGCGATGAGGAGGACTTCACGGTCGTGTTCTCTGGCTCGCCTCGCATCGAAGCCGACCTCGAGCTCGGGTTCGACCTCATCGCGACGGTGACGTCAGCCGCCATGATCCCGATTGAACAGTTGAACCAGACCGCCACCTATTCCGGTGACTTCAGCGTCGAGACCTTTGGCATGGTGGACCTCACCGTCACCGACCGCTCAACACGGAACATGGAGGCCTCGGAGGAAGCCAACATCGCGTTCACGATGAGCAACGACGGCAACGACGAAGACCGCATCGAAGTGAACATCGTCAATCGAGCCGAACTCGAGGCGGCAGGCTTCACGTTCCCACAGGGTACCTTCGTGGCCGAAACGGTCGCGGTGGACGGCACGTCCGTCGAACGCTCCCTCGTCATCCGGTCGCCGAGCGAGGTCAGCGAAGAACTCCGAATGCAAGTGACACTGGCGGCCACGTCTTCGAACGACGGTTCGGCAGAGGTCAGCGAGGTGCAGGTTTCCGTGGTGGTCGCACCCACAAGTTCGTCCACGGGCCTTGGTGGTGGTCTGGAAGAATTGAGCCAAGACGACCTGCAATTGTACGGCCTGATCGCCGGCGGAGCCTTGCTGATGCTCGTCTTGCTCGGCCTCGTCGGCCGCATGTTGAGGAAAGCCGGAGGGCCTGAGCTCGAAGAGGTGATCACCGACGTGCCTGAGGAGTCCGTCGCAGCCCCCTCTCCTGCCACTGTGGCTCCCGCCGTGGATGAGTTTGACGCGATGTTCGACGACCTTGGTGGCGACGACGACCTTGACGCCGCGTTTGCTGACCTTTGACGGCGGGCGGTTCAACGGCCACATGCGCGGTGTTGCACGACCAAGCCTGAGGAATGGTGAAAAGCCGGTGTGCCCGGCTACACCGACGGAGGATGTGCGGATGCTGAATCTCGAAGGCAAAACCGCGTTCGTCTTTGGGGTGGCCAGCGAGGACTCCATTGCATGGGCCATCTGCCAGCAACTTGCTGCTGCAGGCTGCAGCCTCTTCCTTGGCTATCAGAAACGCTTCATGAGCCGCGTGTTCCAATTGAAGGACCAGTTGCCTCAGATTGAGGGCTTCTATCCACTCGACGTTGCCGGGGACGAGAGCACGAGGGAATTCTTCGAGGCCTTCGCAGCGGAACACCCTGGCCGTAAGGCCGATGTGCTTGTGCACGCAATCGGCTTCGCTCCACGGACCTGTTTTGACCGCCCGATCCTCTTCGTCGAAGACGCCGACATCAACACCGCGATGACCATTTCCGCAAACAGCCTCCAGCGCTGCTTGCGGCATGCACTCCCCTACCTCGCTCCAGGTTCCTCAACCATCACCTTGACCTACGCGGCTTCGACGCGGTACGTGCCGTCCTACGGCATCATGAGCATGGCCAAGGCCGCGTTGGAATGTTGGACGAGGGAGCTTGCCTGCCATCTTGGGCCCGAGGGGCATCGCATCAACGCGATTTCTTCTGGCCCGATTCGAACCATCGCCGCGTCAGGCATCCCAGGGTTCGACAACATCCTCAACCACGTTGCGGAGAACGCTCCGCTTCGGCGGAACGTGACGCAAGACGACGTGGCTGGGGCGACCCTCTGGTTGGCCAGCCCTCTGGCAGCCGGAGTCACCGGGCAAGTCATCCATGTCGATGCGGGCTATTCGATCACCATGGTCCCAGAGACCATCATGGCCTGAGGTGAAGTCATGGCGGTCACAACGGCGGATGGAAAAGCGTGCGAGGGGCTGGATCAAGCCCCCTTCGAACCCATTGCCATCGTCGGTTGTTCGGCCATCATGCCCGATGCGCTGGATGTGGAGACGTTTTGGCAGAACATCATTGACGCGCACGTCAGCATACGCGAAGTACCCGATGGACGCTGGCCGGGAAAGGTCGAAGATTTCTGGGCCGAGGGTGAACCGGGTAACGTTGTTGCTGACCGAACGTATTCCCGTATCGGAGCCTTCGTGGACGGTTTCGAGTTCGACTGGCGCCGTTGGCGTCAACCACCCGGCACGCTGCCGCAGATCGACATGTGCCAATTGTGGGCGGTCGCGGCGGCCGCGGACGCATTGGAACATGCAGGCTTTGGGGAGGGGGGGCGTGAACTCGACCGTAGCCGCACCGGCGTCGTCTTTGCCAACGCGCTGGGCGGTGAGAACCGGAACGAATCCAACGTTCGGGTCTGGGCGATGAAGAGCCGCAGGCTCGCGCTTCAAGCAGGCCTGTCCGAGGCTCAGGCTGACGCATTCGTCGATTCGATGGTTGAAGGGACGCCGCTCATTACCGAAGACACCATGCCCGGTGAACTCGCCAACGTCGTGTCCGGTCGTGTCGCCAACCTCCTTGATCTTCAGGGGCCGAACCATGCGATGGACGCTGCATGTGCGTCTTCGATGGCCGCCCTGCTCGATGCCTGTCGCCTGCTGCAGGCGCGTCAGGTGGACACCATGCTCTGTGGTGCTTCGGACCGGACGATGGACCCTGCCACCTACGCCAAGTTCAGCGCGATTGGGGCTCTCTCGCCCAGCCACTCGACACCGTTTGACGCCCGTGCCAACGGGTTCGTCATGGGTGAAGGGGCCGGCGTTCTCGTGCTTCGGCGTTTGTCCGATGCGCTCCGAGATGGGGCGACCGTCCTCGCTGTCATCCGTGGAATTGGTGGTTCGTCGGACGGCCGAGGGAAAGGCATCACCGCCCCCTCGCAACGAGGACAAATCCAGGCCATCGCACGCGCCTACGAACAGGCCGGCTACTCCGCGTCCACCGTTGAACTTGTTGAAGCGCACGGCACCTCGACCAAAGTCGGTGATGCCACTGAGCTTTCGACCCTCGCGCGCCTTTGGACAGGACTACCGTCCGGAGATCATGTCGCTGTGGGGTCTGTGAAGAGCCAAATTGGTCACCTAAAAGCCGCGGCGGGTATCGCTGGAATCCTCAAGGTGACGATGGCGCTTCATCACGCCACCATTCCCCCAAGTGCAGGTTTTGAGACGCCAAATCCAACCGTGGACTGGGAGCAGAACCCCTTCTTTGTTCCCACCGAAGCCCTCGATTGGCCGGCACCAAGCGAGCACCCACGCCGAGCAGGCGTGAGCGCCTTCGGCTTCGGTGGAACCAACTTCCACGTTGCGTTGGAAGGATTTGACCCCGAGGTGCACCATGCGCTTGCAGCCACCTGGGACGAACGATGGCGAAGCCTTGGCCGTGCACCTCCCGGGCCGATGGTGCCGTCCATCCTTGACCCGAGCGCAACGCCGAGCCTCAACCACGCTGCGTTGAAGGAACTGGAAGGGGGCCTTCTCTTGCTTTCTGGTTCGTCGATGGACGATGTCATCGAAGCCCTGTCGTCGGTGGACGGTCGCGGGCCGTTGTTCGATGACGACCCTGCCGGACGGCGCCTGTCTGCGGTCTTTGCTGATGTTTCGAAGGCCTTCAATCCGGCCGGAAAGGTCCGGCTTGCCTTGGTCGCCACCTCATGGTCGGAGTTCGAAAAACGCCGCTCGCTGGCGGCTCTGTCGCTTGAAGACAAGGCAAAGTGGGGCTTCCTTGCCGCTCAAGGGGTCATGGTGACGGATGCACCGCCGATGCCAGCGGCTGCAAAAGTGGCCCACATGTATCCAGGTCAGGGGAGCCAATACGTTGGCATGACCCATGACCTTTGGCAACGTTACAGTTCCGTGCAAACCGTGTGGGCCTTGGCCGACGAGACGATGATTGACGTGCTCGACGGCGAGACCCTCTCAAGTTTCGTGCTGCGTTCAGGCCTCAGCAAGGACGAGGCTGCTGTTGCTGAAGAGAAACTCAAGCGTACGGAATACACACAACCAGCGATGCTGACGGCCGACCTCGCCATTGAGCGAGCGCTCAA
>JAURMD010000065.1 GCA_030830875.1 Thermoplasmatota archaeon
GCGGTGGGGGCAGAGCGAGAGGACCTTCGGGTTGGTGATTCCGGCCAGAGGCGAGTTGGCGTGGGTGTGCCCGAAGTTCGAGGAGTCACGCGCCCTCGAACTGATCAAGTTCGGCAGCGAGGTGCGGCCTGCCCACCGCCCCGGAAGCGCGAGCGCATACCCGTTCGAGGTCAACCTCGACGCCGAGCGCGTTCAGCCGCTCGACCATGGCGGCCATCCGTGGGCCGCGTGCCTCGGTAAGTCCCGCGATCCATGCCCGAAGCGCGGCTACCTCAGGGCGCTGAATCCCGTTTGGCACGTAGGCCAGCAGGTGCCAGGACGAAGAGCGTGTGGCGCCGCTGCGTGGCGGAAGCGCCGGGGTGCAGGTCAATTCGACGCCGGGGAGGTGCACCATGCCCGTCGCCTGTGCTGCGGCCTCGGCCTCCTCCCAGCCGCGGGTCGTGTCGTGGTCGGTCAGGCTCCACACACGGACGCCTGCTGCCGCCATGGCCTCGGCCACGAAGTGCACGGGGTTGGACCCGTCGCTGTGCGTGGAATGGCTGTGCAGGTCCACGTCAGAGGTCCACATCGGCACACCTCAGAGCAGGTCATCGAGGCCGTCCAACAGGTCGCCCAGGCCATCGTCCTCCATCGGGGGGGGCGTCGTGGCGACGTCAAGTGCCGCATCCAATCCTGAGAGCAGGTCGTCGAGGTCGCTCCCGTCGTCGCTCAAGCCGGGAAGGCCGCTGAGCAGGTCGTCGAGGTCGAGGTCCTTGCTCACCGGCATGGTCTCGGGGACCGCGCTCGGCGAAGACCGCGGGGTGCCCATGGATGGGGAGGGTGCCGTGGTCGTTGTCGGCAGCGGTATTCCACCGTGTCCCGTTGGGGTTGAGGTTCGGGCGCGGGTCGGGGGCTCGTCGAAGGAGGTCGGCAATGGAACCGACGTCACTGGCGTGTGCACCACGGCTTCACGCACGCTGCGGTCGGAGGCGGCGGCCAGGGTGGAGGCGCTCAGGCTTCGGTGCTGAGCGGTATTGACGTGGGGGGCGCGTGCCGCTGCCGCTTCGCTTGCGGCCCGAAGGCCGACCTCGTCGGCGTCGAGGTACGCGAGGGCCGAGGCGTAATCGGATGGGACGGCCGCTTCGGTTGGGAGCGGGGTGATTTGGATTGGGCTTGATTCAGCCACGCTGCCGGTGCCCAGATGCGCGATGGCCGCACTGACGTTGGGTTGCACCGCCGCTTCGGTGGCGAGGATGCTGTGGACGATCGACCTCGTCGTTTCCGAAGCGCTCACCGTAGGGGTGGTGAGGACGACTTCGCCCGCCTCAAGGTCCTGCAGTTGTTCTGCGAGGCTCCGTTGTTGAGGCAGGTCGATGACCGCCCGAGGCCGCGAGGCCCGCTTGCTCACGACAAGAAGCAAGACGATGACGACGCCAGCCGCGGTTTCCTGCATGCTCCAGCCGGTTGGGAACCACCATCCGCCCCTGTCTCCAAGACCGGTGCGGGCCAGCAGCCACGGGTAGGGGTGGAAGCGAAGCCCGGCGTGCCCCGGCCAACGGCCTGCAAAGGCGTTGACGATCATCACGGCCCCGCCAAGCAGTGCGGCGGCCTTGCTGACCCGCGCGACCATCGGTTGGCGCTGTTCCATGCGGTCCGGCTCCGCGCTTGCTGCTCATCAATGCGTTGCCTGCTTCGTGAGGCAGGCTTCGGCCGCGCGGACCGTGTTCGCCATGAGCATCGAAATGGTCATCGGACCGACCCCTCCGGGAACCGGTGTCATTTTTGACGCCACGTCCGCGACGGCCTCGTCGACGTCACCCTCGAGGCGCCATCCACGTTCTCGTGTGTCGTCGTCCACGCGGTTGATGCCGACGTCCACGACCACCGCTCCTTGTTTCACCCACGACGCCTGCACCATGCCGGGCCGTCCGACCGCTGCGACGAGCACGTCGGCTTCGGCGCACACCTTTGCGAGGTCTTCGGTGCGGGAATGGGCCACTGTGACGGTGGCGTCCGCACCCTTCGCCGCGAGGAGCAGGGCCATGGGCATGCCCACGATGCGGCTGCGGCCCAGCACCACGGCGCGCTTGCCTCGCAGGTCCACGTTGCCCCAGCGAAGGAGTTCCATGACCCCGGACGGCGTGCACGGCAGCAGGCCGTCGGTGCGTCCCTGCACGAGGCGTCCGAGGTTGACGGGATGGAAACCGTCGACGTCCTTGGACGGAAGGATGCGGTCGGTGATCGCTTCCTCGTCGAGGTGTGAAGGAAGGGGCGACTGAACGAGGATGCCATGCACACTGCTGTCCGCATTGAGGTCGTCGACGATGGCCTCGAGGGAGGCTTGGTCGAGGTTGGCAGGGTGCTCAATGCGGGTGGAACGCAGGCCAAGGCGTTCGCAGGCGCGCACCTTTGAGGCGACGTACACGTGCGAGGCCGGGTCGTCGCCGACGATCACGACCGCCAGATGTGGCTGAACGCCGGCCTCCGTGCAGGCAGCGGCACGATGCGCCGTCCGTGCGTCAAGGTCGGCCGCGCAGGCGCGCCCGTCGAGCCGCGTCGCGTCGTCCACGACCGCGGGACCGGGGGCGGTGCTATCACGCTTCGGGCGCATGCTCGGCGTCCTGAGGCTGCGGGCCCCATGACGGGTCGAAGACCATCGCTTCGTCCCTGAAGGCCTTGAATTCGAGGTGGTTGCCGCACGGGTCGCGGATGAACATCGTGGCTTGGGCCCCGGGTTGGCCTTCGTACCGGAGGTAGGGGCCCACCACGAACTCGTGGCCTTCGGCCTCAAGGCGGTCGCGCATCACGTGCCACGCGTCCCACGCCATCACGAGCCCGAAGTGCATCGCGGGGACGGCCTTGCCGTCCACGGGGTTGGTGGCGACCTCGGGCATGCGCTCGACGAGGTGGGCGACGATCTGGTGGCCGTGGAAGTTGAAGACGCAGGATTCGGCCTTCGCCCGTCCAACAGAACATCCCAGCACGCCGGCGTAGAAGGCTCGTGCTGCGTCGAGGTCGTCCACCGGGAAGGCGAGGTGGAAGGGGCGCAAGGCCATGCCATCACCTCAGAGCACGGGCTGGGACTGCAGCCACGCGAGGTCGGAGATGTACAACTGGCGGATGTCGTCGAGGCCAAGGACGAGCATCGCAAGGCGTTCCAGGCCCATGCCCCACGCGACCACCGGCGACATGCATCCGAGGGGTTCGGTCACTTCGGGCCGGAAGATGCCCGCGCCGCCAAGTTCCAACCACTTGCCCCGCCAGCGGACCTCCACCTCGAGGCTTGGCTCGGTGTACGGGAAGTAGGCCGGGCGGACGCGCACCTCGGGGTAGCCCATCTTTGCGTAGAAGGTTTTCAGGGTCGTGACGAGCATCGGAAGGTTGGCCCCTTCCTCCATGATGATGCCCTCGATCTGATGGAATTCGGGCAGGTGGGTTCGGTCGATGGCTTCCTTGCGGAATACCCGATCCACCGAGAAGACGCGGCAGGGGGTGTCCGGATGTCGTGCGAGGTACTGCACCGTGTTCACCGTGGTGTGCGTGCGGAGCAGCCCGCGGCGGGCCACATCGTCGGAGAAGGTCCCGCCCCAGCCGCGGCTGCCGGTCTCGCCGCCGTGCTCGTGGATGCTTCGCCAAGCGGCGAGGAGGCCTTCGTCGATGTCCAGCGAGGCCGGCTCGTCGAGGTAGAAGGTGTCCTGCATTTCCCGGGCAGGGTGGTCTTGAGGAATGAAGAGCGCGTCCATGTTCCAGCCTGCGGTTTGCACGTAATCGTCGACCAATTCGGTGAATCCCATTTCGAGAAAGATGGTGCGGATGCGCTCGATGAGGGCCTGCATGGGGTGCGTGCGTCCCATCGTTGGCAGTGCCGCAGGAAGGGTAACGTCGAAGCGGCGCACCTCCACCGTGTCCCAATCGAGTCCTTGCTGCAGCAGGTCGGGGGTGATCTCCCCCACCATGTCCCGCTCCGTCAGCGCCTCCTCCGACAGGGCAAGCGTGGCCTGTGTGGCGGTCCATGAGCGAACGGTGGACGCCTCCACGACGACGAGGTCGCGGCGTCGACGGAAGTGGTCGAGCATCGAGGCGTCAATCGCTTCGATGGGTGCCGGGAGGGCCGCCAAGAAGGCAGCGCGCTGCTCGATGATGGCCTGCGTAGCGGAAAGGTCGTCAGCGACAAGGAGCCCTCCCTGAACCGTGACGTTCAGCGCTTTCAGGAGCCCCACGCCGGGACCTGCTTCGCTCCGGTCGAACGCCTCCTGAAGCGCCTCCATGCTTGGCGCCTCGGTTGAGGCGATCCAGGCCATCAGCCGAGCCTCAAGCAGCCCGTGCTGCAGGGCCGAACGACCTGCAGAACCGAGCGAGACCGTTTGCTGCTGCGCTTCGGCCTGCTCGGCCAGACCGTGCTCCACGAGGCCGACCGCGGCCCCGGTCGCGACCGCTTGGTCGGTCCACGCGCAGGCCTCGAGGATGGCGGCGACGTCCCAGGCTCGTTCGGGGGCACTGCGCATCGCAGCCGCCAGCCGACGCTCAGGGTTCCTGAGCACGGGGTCGCTCATCGTTCCGTGGACCCGGCGGACGCCCTTCAATCCATCCGTGCAGAGGTCATTCCTCTTCGCTTCGCCAGAGGTCAAGGCCGCACCCGGGGCACGTCCAGGAGGTGGGCCGTCCACCCTCCACGTCTGCGATGTGCGCGCATGCGCCGCAGAGGATGGTGCTCATGATGGGGGCATCGATGGTCGTGTCCACGCGGTACATCGTTCGGCCCGCCTCCATCAGCGTCTCAGCGGAGGGTCGCCATGCGGCCACGGCCGCCGCGTCGATGCGGTGTCCATCGGGGAGGAACACGCCGGCGATGCTCATGACAACGCCCCAAAGGCCAACCGTACCGCCGATGGTCCACTGGCCTCCCGTGGACAGCATCCCGCCGACCACGACGAGCAAGCAGCCCACGACGAGCAGCTGCTGACGAAGTGGAAGCATGGTCACGCCCCCAGCGCCGAGGCGAGGGCGGTCGCCACGCGGTTCATGCTGGCTTCGGGGATCGCGCAGAGCCCAATGCGAACGCCACCGTCCAAGGCCACGAGGTACACGTGCTGCGCTGCGCAGGACTCGGCGATACGCTGCGGGTCGTCGTGTTCCAGCCATGCGAAGAAGCCGTCGTGGGTGGGGTTGAGGGGCACGCCGTGCTCAGCACACGCAGCCAAGAGGGCGGCACGGCGTCGGTCCAGCAGCCCCCGGAGGTCCTCGAGGCGAGCGGACCATGCGTCTGCAGCCTCCGCATCCCTGTGCACCGTGACGGCCGCATGCTGCGGCACGCGGGGCGGTCCGGACCACGTGCCTCGGCCGCTGGCGGCGAAGGCCTCGTGGACACGGTCAAGGACGTCCTGCTCGGGGTGCACCGAGACAAGACCGCCGCACCGCGCGCCGTAGGCGGTGTGTGACTTCGACAAGGAGACCGCCCAGAGGAGCAGCAGGTTTTCCGGCCACATCATGCCCTCCTCCAGCGCTTCTTGCACGGTGTTGGCCCAGCCGTGGGCCTCCTCAGCATAGAGCGCGTAGGCCGTGTCGAGCATCAGGCTGTGGCCCACCTCGGGCCGAACGAGGGCGGACGTCACGACCGCATCGAGGAGGTCACGTCGCCCCTCCGCGGACAGGCTCAGGCCCGTCGGGTTATGGGCGGGGTCGTTCAGCCAGATCAGGACCTGCGCCTGCGCCGTCGACACCTCGGCCAAGGCCGCCTCAAAACCGTCCACGTCCGTCTCTTCACCGTTCGGACCAAGCAGGGGCCACGTGGCCCGTCGGAGGTTTGCTTCGGCGAGGAAGCCGTGGTAGGGCCCCCAATGGCGGTCACGCATCAGCACCTGCCCGCCGGGGGGCGCGAGGTTGGCGGCCGTCAGGCGGAGCGCGCCCCCTCCGCCTGGCGTTGCCATCGCTCGGGTGGCGAGGCCGGCGGCTTCGAGCCCGTCCCGGGCCGGCCCGAGGGCCAGCGAGACGAGCAGGTCGTTGAAGTCGGGACGGCCAGCGAGCGGGGAGTACGCGGCCACTTCCGCGTCCGGCGCGGAACGGATGGCGTCGAGGAACGTGGTGTTCACCGCCAACGAGCCGTCGTCTTCGAGCAGGGCCCCCACCGTGCCGTTGACCACGTCCGCCCCCGCATCGGCGGCGGCGCGGCAGCGTGACAGCATCGCGAAGATGGGGTCGTGCCCCCGCTTCGACGCGGCTGCAGGATGCAGCAAGCCGGTGTGCTCCACCATGTCTGAGCGAGAACACCGACCGTCCTTCACCGCTTCTGTCCGTGGCGACGTTCAAGAACAGCAGGTCCGAGCGGTGGCTGCGCCAGTGTAGCATAGGTGGTAGTGCGCCGGATTTGTAATCCGGCGGTCGGGGGTTCGAATCCCTCCACTGGCTCCACCCTGTGGACAGCCTCAAAGTCCTCCGGCGGCGCCTTGTTCGCATGCAGCCCGCCCCCAACCTGATGATTTCCAACACCGAAACCATTCCCGGCGTGACGGTGGTGCGCACTTTGGGGCTCGTTTCGGGGTCCACGGTCCGCGCCAAGCACGTTGGCAAGGACATCATGGCGGGCCTGAAGAACATCGTCGGTGGCGAACTGAAGGGCTACACGGAACTGCTCTCCGAAGCCCGCAACGAGGCGATGGCGCGCATGATGCAGGCCGCAGCCGGCCTCGGCGCCAACGCCATCCTCAACGTCCGTTTCGCGACCTCGTCGGTGGCCGGTGGCGCCGCCGAACTGTTCGCTTACGGCACGGCAGCACAGGTCCAGTGAGGGTTCCTCATGGAGGACTGGCAGGTTGACCTTGTGTGGACCCTGCTGAGCCTGTCGCTGTCTTTTGGCCCGTTCATCGTCTCCGCGACGGCGGGTGTGTGGTACCAGAATCGCTTGCTGGCTGAGTTGGCCACGCGCGAGCAGGCCACGATGGCGGCCTACGGTGGCCGAGACCCGCTCACCAGCGTGCAAGAGGTGCTCCCCAAGGTGGCCCTCGCTTCCGGCTCGCTCCTCGTTGCGAACGTCACCATCGGGCCGTCCTGGTGGCAGATGCTCCTTGCGCAACTCAAGTCCCTCGTTGGGGGGCGGTTGGAGCATTTCGACCGCGTCCTTGAGTTTGGACGTCGGGAGGCCTTGCAACGCCTCCGCGAAGCCGCACAGCAGCAAGGGTGGGACGACGTCGTCAACGTTCGCCTTGACACAACGGTCGTGGCGGTGAACAAGGCCAACCGTTCCCGCATCGGGGCGATGGAGATCTTCGCCTACGGGACCGGCGTCAAGCGAGCCGCCCTGACCGGTGCTGCTTCAGCCGCGCCGTCCACCATTTCCCTGTCGGGCGCACCTTGATATCCTGTGGTCGGCGCCGTGCGCTTGCCCTTGTAGTGTAGTGGATATCACCCTCGCCTCCGGAGCGAGGAACCCGCGTTCGAATCGCGGCAGGGGCGCTCGAACTGCTGTCATCTGCTCGCGCGCCCCTTCTTGCCTTCGCGCTTCCCTCGCAACGATGAGCCTCGGTACGGTCCAGCGCTCAGACGCGGCAGAGGCGCTCTCCACCTGAGCGATGGGGTCATGAAGGGGGAATCGGTGGCCCGCCTGCTGCGCACATGATCTAGTGGTTATGATACGAGGTTCCCAACCTCGTCACCCGGGTTCGAGTCCCGGTGTGCGCACCTTTCACGCTCGA
>JAURMD010000066.1 GCA_030830875.1 Thermoplasmatota archaeon
GACAGCGACGGCGATGGTATGCCCGACGGTTGGGAAATCAAGCACCGACGTTGGATCGGCAGTTCCTTTGACGGCGGAAACAACTGGACACTGGACCCACTTCGGGCCGATGACGCCTACTGGGACGCTGACCGCGATGGCTTGGCGAACTTGTGCGAATACCAATGGTCGGTGATGCGAAGTTTGGCCCTCGATGGCGAGTTGATTGACACCCACGGCGAATCCCCCCTCGCCGCCGCCTCCTGGGTCGAAGCGGACCCGAACAACGTGGACTCCGACGGCGACAGCATGACCGACGGTTGGGAAGCGGGCAGCCTTTGCTTCTACGATGGCTCACGTGTCGGCGTCAATCCCCTCAACGGCTCGGACGCGCTGAGCAACCCAGACGGCGACGGCTGGGACGTCAACCTCGACGGTGTGATTGAGGGTGGTGAAGGTTACGTGAACTGGCTCGAGTTCCACCTCAAGGACCTCGTCCTTACCGATGGGGAGCCTGGATTCGGTACCCACGTTCTCCCCGATGGACTTGACCTTGCGCTCTTCAATGGCATGAGCAGCGGTGACGCTGCACCGCACGGATTCCTTCAGGACGCTGATGCCGCCACGCTCGCCACCTCAACTCCGAGGGCGGTTGGCTCCACCAACCCCATGAGCACGGACACGGACGGGGACGGCATGCCCGACGGTTGGGAGATTCATTACGCACGATGGAACGTGCTGGACGACCGCTGGACCCTCAACCCGGTCGACCGCACCGACCGGTTCGACGACGCCGACGCCGACGGCATGACCAACTGGGAGGAGTACGCCTCCATCGACCCGCTCCTCAACGAACTTCCTCAGGTGCAGTCCGCTCCGCAATTCTTCGTTACGACGATCGGTACCGCGCCGACGTTGCAGCAGTGGGCTGGCATCTTCACCGAGGCATCGTTCGGTACGTACATCGCAGGCGAGGTGCTGAACACCTCCGGTCCGACGGCTGACCCGAACAATCCGGACACCGATGGGGACGGCATCATCGACGGCATGGAAGTCCTCTTCACTGCTTGGAACGATTCTGCGGAAGTTTGGACGCTCAACCCGTTGGTGCCTGACGACGGCAACTTTGACGCCGATGGCGACGGGTTGCTGGACCGGCAAGAACTCGCCCTCGCCATCGAGCAACCGGACAACGGAGGTGACCATCCAGTGGATGCACCGTTGTTGCACGTGGACGGTGACAACCAGCAACCTTCAGAAAAGGCACAACGCATTTTCCGCATCCTTGTCGACAAGGACACGCGAGGCAAACGGTACTTGACCGATTTCAACAGTTGGCAGCAAGGCGAGGTCCCTTCCGATTTCATCGCCTTCTTGATGGGTCTCAGTGACCCGACCAACAGCGACACCGACGACGACGGCATGCACGACGGATTCGAGTATTGGTTCACGTCATGGGACCTAGAAGAAAACCGCTGGAGCATGAACCCGCTCATCGACTCGGACGTGATGCTTGATTCGGACGGGGACAGTTGGGATTGCAACCAAGACGGAATCATCGACGTGAACGAGACCTTCAGCAACCTGCGTGAATGGGAGGCTCGAACCTGGGGCAAGTATGACGCACGATTCACCGTCCCATCGTCGGTCGGCATCGTCGATTTCGGCATGGACGCGATGGACGCCTACATGAGCGAAGCAGGCTTGAGTCCCTTCCTTGCCAGGGCGGCCCTGTACGAGGACTTCGTGGCGAAGGGCCAATCGAGTTTCGACAGGATGCTGGCCATCAACAGCCTCGATCCCAACAACTTCAACCGGACCCTCCTCGGAGTCGCCGACCCCACGCACGACGACTCAGATTCCGACGGCATCCCAGACGGGTGGGAGTTCTGCTACGCCCGATACGATATGCCTCATCCTTCCACGCTCCTCAGGTGGTCGTCCAATCCGCTGAACCCCTTCGACGTCGACCACGACGGCGACGGCGAC
Organism: Thermoplasmatota archaeon; assembly: GCA_030830875.1. Classification (GTDB taxonomy): domain Archaea; phylum Thermoplasmatota; class Poseidoniia; order Poseidoniales; family Poseidoniaceae; genus MGIIa-L3. The sequence continues at coordinate 1,969 of JAURMD010000066.1, forward strand.
GGATGGTACGACCGTTCCTCCTTCGATACGCCTGCCGAGTTGGGATCGTGGAAGGACCGTGTGTTCTCGCCCACAGGGCAGGTGATTCAAGCGGGTGTTGGCGACCTGCCGTTCACAAACTGGATGGAGTACGACAACGGTACGCGCCCAGACCTCAACGACTCCGATGGCGACAGCGTGGCCTACATCACAGAAACCCTGAACGGTCAGGTCATCAGCCACGTCAGGGACCACAACCTGACCGACGGGCGTGAGGTGTTCAAGTACGGCACCAACCCAATGGACAACGACACGGACGGGGACATGCTCCCCGATTGGTACGAGCATGCGAAAGGGTGGAACGAATCCAACGACAACTACTCCTCCTTCCTTGACATCGCCGTCCAGTGGATTGACACGTCCACCGGTGGTGCCTGCACCACCGACACGGTCTCGTGCCGACCGCTCTCGATCAACGGTGGAAGCCTGTCCCGTCCGGACACAGATTTTGTTTGGTTCACGCTTGACCCAAGGGATGCTGACGATGCGAATCACGACCCGGACGGAGACGGGAATTGGGACTGCTCAGGGGCGGGTTGCGTGTACACTCCCTACACCAACTTCCAGGAATTCTACGCCGTCACGGACCAGGCATTGTCCTCTCCTAACGCCGTACGCCTCGCTGGCTTAGTGCATCAAGGCAAAGCGGTGGAGGAAGGCTGGCAACTCAGGGCCGTGCTCCTCGGCTTGGGGGATTGGGACGAAAACGTTCGGAATTACCTCAAGATGGACCGAATGGGGAATGCCGACATGCGCTTTGCTTGGGTCCTTGACGATCAAGACCAAGATTTCTTGTTGATGGACCCGTCAAACGACCTTGTCCTCGTCGCTGGGAACCGCACGGACCAGTGGGAAATTTTCTACACCGCCTCGCCGCAAACGTCTCCGGTTCGGAGCGTTGGCGAGCACGAACTCGGGTGGTGGTACCTCGACCTCGACGACGATCACGTTGCAGACGGAAGCGACCCCAAGAACTGGGACACAGACGGCGATTGGGTGGTCGACTGGTTTGAGGTCAACGACGACGAACGCGACGGGGTTCGAGGAGATTCATCGCCGATTCGATACGACTCTCGTCTTACATCTGCGTGAGCCACCTGTGGGATTGATTCAAATGCCGGAATGGGTCATCGAACAACGATGATGAGCGGCGCTGCAGACCCGTCTCGGCGCCGGGCGTCGGCCTTGCTGCTGGTGGCTCTCCTGCTCCTGACCCCGTCGCTGCCGATGTTCGAAGGCATGGCGCCTTCTGCGTCAGCGGCCGGTGTGGCCCGGCACGTGTACGAATTCAGCGACGGCTCTTCGGAGTACATTGCGCTGTACCAAGGGGGCAATTCGGACACAGGAGCGTCGATCCGATTGCCAAAAGGCGCGGAGGTCGTCGATGTGAGTTTCACGCTCTCCGGTGCAAGTTCGACAGGGTGGTCGTCCACGGCCACCAGCACGACGGCGGAGTGGCTTGCCGGCGACGGCAATGGGGTCGACATGCGTTCCTCCACCTTGACCCTCGCCCAAGCAACGCCATCGGTCGAGTTCTTCCCCCACGGCATGGACGCTGAAGTGGACGACCGAACCACTGCATGGCTTGACAACGGAACCTATGCTGTGCGTCAACCGCACACGTCGAACGCGACGGAGACGCGGTTCTCTCAGCAACTCCAGCGCACGGGCACGTCGCTGAACGCGCAGGGACAGGGGGCCATCCTGAGCCACCACGACTGGCTCTTCGTGTCCACGTGGAACTCAAACAACCTCAACAACGTCGTGAAGGCCTTGTATCCAAACAACCTCAGTCGAGCATGGGCTGTGACCCTCGACACGACGGATGCAGCTTGCGTGTTGCCTCAACTGCACACCTCCAGTTTCTACGGACAGTATGGCTTCCGCGATTGGGCTTTGTCGGACGACGAGACCTTGTATGCCATTTTGTCTGGCTACAAGTACTTCTACGGCTCCACGGCCCCCACGCAACACCACCGTGTGCTCGAATTCGATGTTTCACGCGATGACGTGTGGGTGTGCACCGATTCCTACGACGTATCAGCGCAATACGGTGATTACACGGGCATTGCTTACGACCGTGAAGACGACACCTTCTGGATCGTTCACAACAGCCAGCGGCGTATCGTGGAGTACGACTTTGAAGGCAACGGTGTGTTCAGCCGGGGTCAGGACATGTATTCGTTCTCGTCCTCGGCCTCAACGGCCTACGAATGTGGCACCACGAACCAAATGGTGCGCGGATTGGAAATGTCGGATACGATGTTTTTCATGCGCTGCCAAAAGGGACCGTACTACAACGATAGGGACGTCCTTGAGGCATGGGCGGTCAGCGGTAGTTCCACCTCGCTCATTCCTCAATCTGGGGTACGCGAAATCGCTCGACTCGGGTACGGGTTGCAGTGGGACGGCAACCGGTTCATCACGGTTGACAGCGGATACTCGACGTGGAGCGGGAACACGCTCTATCACCGTGAATTCGGAACGGGTTGGACCTACGAAACCGTCGCCGCACCCGGGACCACGACCTGGTTTGGGCCGGTCACCGAGACGGCCGAGGACGTGCTTTCCGTGAACTCCCGAATCGGTTGGTCTGCTGCATCGATCGGTGACCGGGTTGACCATTGGGTGTCGGCGGACAACGGCACGCACTGGTCCGCGGTGAAGGCGAACGAAACCATTCACTTCGACCACCCCGGAACGGAACTGGTGTGGAAGGCGCAACTGATCGGTTCAACGGCGGTGTCTTGGTGGGTGGAATTGGAGCACGCCTCCGCGTACACCACCCTTGGTTCATGGACCTCGGCACCCATCCCCACAGGGACGAAGGTTGGCAAAGTCCGCCCTGTGTGGGTGGCCGATGAGCCGACAGGGACCTCGATCGCTGTGTACGTTTCAAACGACAACGGAAGCACATGGCTCCAAGCCTCGAACGGACAAGAGGTTTCGTTTCCAAGCGAAGCCGCAGGGTCCGCTCTGAGGTATTCGGTGCAGATGGAAACCGACGACGCGACCGTAACGCCATCGATCGATTCCCTCACCCTTGAGTACGAAGAAGGATACCCAGACCGACCACGCCTCGACGTCGGTAACGACGGCACCTGGGATTGGGTTTCGCTCCTGTTCCTCAACGAATCTTCGGTCGAAGCCAGCGACGACAGCGTCGTTGGGGCAGACGTCAGCGTCACCCCGACCCTCGTGTCCGCGTTCAACGATGCCATTCCCGACAACGGTGACGGCACCGTTGACGTTGTCCTCGCGGTCAAGGCAGGTTCCCCCGGTCGCGTTCGTATCAGCAACATCGACGTCGCGTACGTCATGAAGACGCGGGCCATCGGAGCCAGCGTCGAAGGTGGGATGCTGGCTCCTGACGGGGTCCTGCGCGACCTCGTGGTCGACGTGGCACGTGGGGATGACGTGAACCGAGTGACGCGGGTGGACATCGCCCTCCAGAACAGCCACGGCGAGGATCCGGTGGTCCGTTGGTTGCGTGGAAATTCGTGCAGCGTGATCGACGATGCCGGAGGTATCGTTCGTTTTGACGTTGGCAACTGCACCTCAACTGCGTTAACCAACGACATCACGCGCATCCACATTCCACTGCTGGTCAACTGGACCTGGGACGACGAAGCGTCCATGGAGGTCGAAATCAGCGTCGAGGACTCCTTGGGTGAACAGGTGTCGGGTTGGGAGACCACCGGACTAGGTGTTCGTATTGAAAACGATATCCAACTTGACGGCCTTCGCGTCTTTGACGAAACGGGTCGGCAGCTCTACCCGCTTGATTGGGTCCGAGGCGGATACAACTTGAGTTTCAGTGGCCGCATCAATTTCCAAGACAGCCAACTGACGCCGATGGGCGGCGAATTTGACTTGCGCATCATCGGTCAAAATGTGACCTACGACGGCGATCCCATCGGGGAACCAATCCTGCTGGCCACCACGAGCAACCCCACCTTTGGGGACTACAACATCACCTTCACGTCACCTGTGGAAAGCGCGCCAGGCGGCATGGTGTTCTACGTCGAAGCGGTGGGCATGGTGAACGGCTCTCAGTTCACCAATCCGGGCTTCAACAGCATGAGATTGACGCTCGACGGCAATTCTCCGCTCGTCCTGACAACGGACCCTAAGGACGGCGACGAACTTCACGCAGCGACGTCCCAGCCGGTCAGCATCGTCATTCAGGATTCCGTTGACCCGCCCAATCAGATCAGCCTCCATTACTGGATCGGATGCAAGGCCAGCCAAGCCATCGGGTGCACCGACTACAACTTCGATGGACTGCCACAGGTGGAAGAATACGAAGTTCGCACCGTATCTTCGCCCGAAACCCGAGCTGGTGGTCTCAACATCTTCGAGACGAGCTTGGACGATTCAATGCTTGTGCATGGCCAGCAGGTCTCCTTCTACGTCACTGGGAAAGACGCCCAGAACAACGTTGTCGCCATGGGCGGAGGGCCGGTGTGTCCAGAGGACCTCGGCTCGAACGTCTGCGGTTTCCGTCCTGGAGAGATTGCACCGAAGTGGGAGGCCGATCTGGCCACCTACCGCGTCCGTGAAGAATTCCAGCCGGAACTTGACGCGACCAATTCCACCATCGTTGGTCACGACGACGAGAGTCCGTTGCATCCGGGTCTTCCGTATACGGCTCAGATCACCCTCTCCGACGGCAACGGTTGGACCGACATCGAGGAAGTCCAACTCGCCCTTGGTGGTGATTTTGACGACGAGGACACATCGATTTTCATCACCCTCGCTCCGAACGAGTTCGGGCACCCGGTCGCCAGCATGAGCACCGGTGGCGAATTCCTTGCCGTGAGCAACCTGTATTCGAGCGTCCAAGTTGACGAGAACAATCCAAACAAGATCGTCATCAGCGCCCTGTTCCAACTGACCTGGCTGTTCCCCGAATCCTTCGATACGGACCCGGATTCAAGGGATGACATGTTTGTTCCCAAGGTACGGGTGACAGACAAACCCTGTGGGCTTGGGGAATCGGTGCCCTGCAATGAAGTCGTTGCGGGCATGGGCGAGGATTGGTGGAGCCTCGACAACGACTTCCGATTCGACACGGAGAGCGGCCACATCCTCGCCATCGAACTCAGGGACGGCACGAACCACTACAACGACGAATTCCGAGAAACCATCATCGGTGCAGGTCAGGCCCTTCGGGTCTCGGGGCGGGTGCTCTTTTCCGAGGACGAAACACCCGCTCCGGCGGGGACCTTTGACATCACCTTCGGTGACTACGACCATCAGTGGTTCACGAGCCCGCGTACAGACGGAGAATTCTCGCTCGACCTGCTGGTCCCAGGGATTCGTTCAGGCTACCTTGACCTCAAACTGGGCATGGCCGACCTCCCCGGTCTGGCCGAGGACCAGAGCACGATTGAGCCGCGTGTCCGCTTGATCGTTGACAGCAGTTCCCCGTCACTCGCGGCGATCACCCTTTCCCGCATCGAAGCGGGCGAACCCATCCCGATTGGTCAGGCCCACAATCTCCTCGTGCAACTCGAGACGTTGGACAACCATGGGTTTGACAGCACGGAATCCGCCGTACTGCATTACCGAGTCCGCGCAGGCGAAGCAGAAATTTCCCGAGGTTCCCTCGAGCTTCCTGATACGACACCCTTCGGTGAGCAATTCTTCTGGAGCGGAAACCTTGACTTAACGGACGGTGGAGCCACCACCTTGTTGCCGACCTACTTCGTCGACGTGTGGGTCTCAGGAAGCGATGCAGCGGGCAATCCCTTCGTGACAACCGGCAACTCGATGCTGTCGCCCTTTGCAACGTGGCCGCTAGCCCTCCTTGGTCCATCCATCGACCTCAGGCTGGCCGACGCCACGTGGGACGACCCAAGCCCTGCCCCAGGGGCTGCTGTTGAATTCACCGTTCATGCTTCGAACTCGGGTGGCAGCGGCGACGTCACCTTCGTGCTGCAGCGTCAGCAAAGCGCGGGCTACTGGGAGGACGTGGCAAGGGCGTCGTTGCTCGCCTCTGCAGGCAGCGATCTGCTGGTCACGATGACAACCACGGCCCTGGGCCAGCCTGGAGACCGTCTGGAGCACAGGTTGCTCCTGCTGGTGGACGGTGTGGAAGCGGACCGCTCCTCTGTGGCTCCGTTGCTCATCACCGAGGATGTGGCGCGAGACGGTGACGCCCTTCGCGAGGACCTTTCCGAGCAGAAATTCAGCCTTGTACTCTATGTGATCACGATGGTGTCCCTCTCGGCGATGATGTGGATGCTTGTGCTGTACCGCCGCACCATGTTCGGCGAAGAGGAGACGCCGGAAGACCAAACCGAAGCGGTCGTTGCGGCCATGGAGGCCACCGGCAAGGAACTTCCTGACCTTGCAGGCCTGCCATCACCGGCGGGGCTCACCATGCCACCGCCGCCCGGCTTGTCCATGCCACCGCCGCCCGGGCTGACGATGCCACCTCCTCCTGGCTTGACGATGGCACCCGCCGCTTCGACGCCAGCGCCCACCCCCGCCCCGGACGCTGCGGCACCCACCGCTTCGTCCGCATCCAACAAGGCCGACCCCCGCGGCGCCCCACCCGTTCCTGACTCCGGCATACCCGACGGTTGGACGGACGAGCAGTGGGCCCACTATGGATGGTCGTGGCTCGACGCCCAGTGAGGCGGGCCGATGCAGGACGATGCCACAGAGGGCATGGTGACGCTCACCGAACGCATGGTTCACCTGATCGGTCAACTCGGGATGCCCGTGGTCGAGGTGGCCGTCGTTCTACGTCGTCGCATTGACGCGTTGTTGACCCCACTCCTTGCATGGGCCGCCTCGACCAAGACGTCGCTCTCCGAGGAGGTGCTGCACCCGTGGCCGCTCGTCACGGTTGCTGGGAATCAGGCTGACGCGACCTTCGACCTTGAGCGCTTGATGCAGCACGTCGATGCTGACCGAATGGACATCCTCGACACGCTCATCCGCGCCACCTTGGCCGAAGTGGACCTCGACTTGATGCACGGTGTGCTCGCTCTTCGCCCGTGGGAGCAGGTGGCGCGGCAGCAGTTGGCCGAAGCAGACGGGCCAGGGCGGCTCTTCTCTCCCCTTGAGATTCCTGAGGACTTCTGAGCAGGGGTTGAAATCTGAAGGATGCGACCTTTGACCATGCGGGCCTTACTGGCGGTGGTGCTTGCCCTGAGCATGCTGCTGCAGGGATGCTTGTCGGGCGTCGTTGGTGCAATCGACGAGGTGGTCCCCGAGCGGAGGGGTGTCCCAGGTGGCCTCACGCTGGCTTGCCTCATGGACGATGCCTTCACGAGCATGGTGGTTGAAATCGACCATGCTCCAAACCATGCACCGGAAGCGAGCACGGTTGATCTGCTCCTCGAGCGGCTTGACGAGGTGTGTTCGAAACCCAACGGCATCACCGTTGAACTGCAGGAAACGTCCTTCGAAGCGATTGACACCTGGACTGCCGACGACGTCCGTCGCGTGGCGCTTGACACCAGGGCAGCACCGCCTCAGGATGGCGACGTGCTGCGTTGGCACATCCTGATGCCTGCTGGTACCTACGAAGACGAAAGCGTGTTGGGCGTGGCGGTGAACGCCGCGGACATCGCCATCTTTGGCGATTCCATCGACGATAGCGAAAACATCCTGCGCCGTCCAAGCGCTGAAGCGATTGAAAACAGCGTCGCTGTCCATGAAATCGGTCATTTGCTCGGACTGGTCAACGCCGTCTATGTGTCGCCCCGTGACCATGAAGACAAAGATCACCCGCACCATTCGTCCAACGATGCATCCGTGATGTATTGGGCCGTGGAATCTTCGTCGCTTGGTGCCATCTTTTCCGGCACCTTGCCCGACGCGTTTGACGACGACGACAAGGCGGACCTCGCGGACCTTCAAGCACGTGACCTCGAAGCCACAGATCAACTCTGGACGCCTTGAGCGGGAAGGCCGCCTTTTGAGACAATGGCCGTCGCTCCACGCCATGCGTCCACGATTGACCAAAGGTAGAGCAAGGGCCAGAGGAAGATGCTTAGGGCCAATGGA
>JAURMD010000067.1 GCA_030830875.1 Thermoplasmatota archaeon
CACCACTTCGGGTTCGGCGTCGTTGTCGAGTTGAGCGATGACGGGACCCGGAAGCCGAAGCCGAGGTGCATCCGAATCAGAATCGGTGTCTGGAACAGGTGTACGCTCCCAATCCAAGGCTCCGTTGCTTCCGTCCACTTTCCAAATCCACATTGCACCCGTGGAGGCATCGATGGTGGTCAGCAACACCGACAGGGAGGAGGCATCCATCTGTACGGCTGTCGGGTCGGAGGGATGAGTGCCGCGATCGAGGGTCGTGGTCCACATCGGAGTTGAAGGCGAGGTCGCGCCGAGGGGCAAGGCCAGCACGACGGGGTCGTCCGTGGTGGTGTCAACGAGCGCGAGGACAAGGTCGTCGTTGCCGTCCTGGTCTGCGTCCGTCAAGAGCGGTTGGGTCACGGCTCGATGGCCGCTTTGGTCCGTTGGCCAATGGGGAAGGTCGGTACCTATGCTGAGGTCAGCATCGGACCACGTCCAAAGGCGCTCGTTGCTGTGTCCCGTTCGCGTCCATCCGGAGGCATCGCATTCCAGCTCAGGAGCCCAGGCCTCAACTTCCAAACCGTTCGGGCCATCCGACACGACGATGATTTCAACGTCACCATCTCCGTCAATGTCCGTCGCAACGGGCGTAGCTCGAATGGGGTCTGCCTCACCAAGGTCGACCTCCCATGCCACCTTCGCTGCATCGCCTGTGAGGAGGAGGAGGTCATGGCTGCTCCCATCGGCTCCCGTTTCGATCACGACGATGAAACGCTGCTGTGTTGCACATCGTTCCGCGGCGTCGTCCTCCCGTTGTATGTTCAGGTCCATGTTGAGGATGAGGCTGCCATAGGTCGAACTTCCCTCGCCGTCCAGGCCAACCCAATTCACGACAGGGTCATCGATGCTTGCCAAATGCGTCACATTGGCCACCTCCCCTTGGCCCGGTCCGCCGTTGGGTCCATGGGCCGGCATCGAACCGTTTCGGGTCGCGACGCCCATGTATTGAGGCCATGGCTGATCCAACATCGAGTCACGTGCCTCGACATTGAAGGGGTTCATGCTGTGTGGTGCCATGGCAGGCGAGAGGAAGGTCGCGTAAGGTTGGAACACAAGCAGCAGTAACAGCCACAGCGCACCCTGTTGGCGAGGCAGGAGCGACCTCTGCTGCTCCATTGCTTCAAGTCTGCCCGGCGAGGTTGTTATGGCTTTGGTGCAGCGCTGTGCAAAGAACGCCCACCTGCGAGGATACCGCTGCCCTCCAAGACCGTGCGCTTCATATACGGGGTGTAGGACCGCAGAATGACTTCGGTCACTCCTTCCAGAGGCCTCAGCCGGTGACGGACGGAGCCGGTTCCGGCCCGTGGAGCGACCCGGGGGGGACTGCGATGTACAAGATTGTCAAGAAGGAAGACACCATTCGTATTCCTGCGGAGTACATGCGCCGCGGCGCTTCGCTTGACCAGCACATCGACCGTCTCGCGATGACCGCCTTTGAGGGACGTTTCGACGAACAAAACCGATTCGTGCTTGTTACGTCCAACCATGAACCCATTGGCCGCGGTCGCATCATCCACGGTGACGGGGCGATCTATCAGAAGGTTCGCTTCGATGCCATCGTATTCTGCATGGAGGATTACGAGGTCGTCGATGGCGCCGTCTCCGAGATCAACGAATTCGGTGCCTTCATTCGCATCGGTCCAATGGAAGCACTTCTGCACAAATCACAAATCCTTGAGGAACAGGTCGATGTGAACGTCGGTTCGGGTTCCATTCAGGGCCGCGGGAGCGGTCGCCAGTTGAAGGTGGGCTCCCACGTTCGAGCGCGCATCGTTTCGCTCTCGCCGGACACCACCGACCCTCGCCGGTCAAAGATTGGATTGACTTGCAAGCAGCCAGGTTTGGGCAGCACGGACTGGGAGTCCAACGACTGAGGTGAGCCCATGACGACGCAAAACTTCGCGTGCGGCGATTGCCACATGATCCTGGCCGACAAGGTGGACCAATGCCCCCACCACCCTTCCGCGAGGGTCTCCACCGACTGGAACGGGTTCGTCATCATCATGCAACCCGAGCGCTCCGAAATTGCGAAGCGACTCAACGTGACCGTCCCTGGGCAATACGCTCTGAAGGTGAACATCTACACCTGAGGTGAACAACATGGAAATCGTGAATCGAACCGAAAACAAACTGCTCCACCGTGTGGAGATTGAGTTCCGCTGGAAGCATCCCGGCAAGAGCACCCCATCTCGGATGGAGGTCATCACCCAAGTGCGCGCTCTCGAACCGGGATCCGACCCCAGCCTCGTGGTCATCAAGGACTGCAACACAAGATTTGGGATGGCCATGACCACCGGTCGAGCCTACGTGTACAACAACGCAGAAGCGATGGCGGTTGAACCGGCGTACATCGTCAAGCGCCACGCGAGCCTTCGCGGCGACGGAGCGTCTGAGGACGACGATGGAGGTGAGGCGTGATGGGCGACAAGTGGCAGAAAGCGAAGGTGTCCAAGTTCAAAGTCGGTGACGAGGGTTTGAGCGTTGAAGGTGAATACTGCCCCAATTGTGGCCCTGGTATCTTCCTCGCCAACCACGCGAACCGGAAATCGTGCGGTCGTTGCGGTCACACGGAATCGAACGCTTGAGCGTCACGCAGGAAACTCGGCCCAACGGCCGCGGTTGTCCAAGGAAACCACGCTTCCGCTGATGTTGACCACATCAACGTTCACGTCCTCACTCGGCCAACGTTCAAAGCCATCCTTTCGAAGGACCACGCGTTCCCTCCATCCCGCGATGCACCAGGCCGAGCGACACGGATCCCAGCTTGCCCCACCTACCGGTCCGCTCAAGGTGGCTTGCAGCACGGTCGTGCCGTTCTTGACCCACGAAGCCACATGATTGCTGGAAACCACCAACCTTCCACCGCCCCCGTGCGCCACGAGGACGACTGGATCATCGGTGCATTCCGGTTCAAGTTCAACGACCTCTGTTTCGGTGATGGCGATCCGACTGCCGTCGCGCGTCGTCAGGATCCAGCGTCCTTCGTCGAATGTTGTGTTCACAATCATCCGTGGGCGACCATCCTTTCCCCTCGGAACCGTTGAACGCCAGCGTTCAAGCCCATCCCCGTCAATGACGTAGAAGCCATCGGGCCACAAGGCCATGGCCACGTTCGGTCCATGAACAAACATGGAGACCGGTTCAGCGTCGAGCGCGTGCGACCACCGGTGTCCTATGGGGTGGGTGGCCAAGACGGTGTCTTGGCGCACAACGGCCCGTTCGACACCGTCGTTCGTCTCCGAAAGGTCCAGTCGTGCGAGACGAGCGACGCGAAGTTCGTGGTCCATCCATGCTGCAATGAGGTCTCCCTCCAGCATGCCGGCTCCAACGATGGGCAAAGGATACGGGCGATGAACTGCGACTTCACGACCGTCGATGTTCAATTGCTGCACTTCACCGTCGGTGCCGAGCACGACCAACCCTACGTCGGTGCTCAGCACGCGCCTTGGTGAAAACGGGCAGGCAGAGGGCAGCACGGAGGTTCCTCTGGTCGCGCTGTTGTGAACCTTCGCCACAACACAGGTGAAGGGGGCACCTCATCGGTGAACATGTCCGGCATTGTCCTCCTCATTTCATGCGACGGCGATGAAGCATCGAAGGTCATGTCCGACGCATTGCTGAAGCGGAACCTGTTCGTGCCTGACGGTGCCGTGGAAGGGGCGGACCTCCACACGGCCGGGCTTGTGCGGTTGTGGTGCAGGACAGGCACCCATCTTCACGAAGATGACCTTGATCTTCGGTACACGGCAGCACGTGGTGAAGAGGTGGCTGAGGTCTTGTTCCTTTCAAAACACGTGGCAACGAGCGAGCGCCCCTGCCTCACTGTTCATCCAATTGGTGTACCCCACCTCCCCGGTGGTGAAGTCCCTCCCTTTGGAGGAAGGGCTGGGCGCTCGCCTCCCCCAAGCACGCGGATGGGGGTCATTTGGCGTGCGCTGCTCGCACGGCAGGGCGACGCACGGATTCCTGAATTTGAAGTGAGCTTGGAGGTCACCCACCATGGACCATGGCTCTCATCACCATCCGCCTTCCTTGAAATTGGCTCGACCTCAAGCACCTGGTCGCACCGTGGGGCAGGCGAAGTGTGGGCCGATCTTTTGCACGATGTGTTGAGCGAGGAATTGGAAGGTCGTCACTCAGCCCTTCCACCTCATGCTCACCCTGTGCTGGTGACCCTTGGAGGTGGTCATTACGCCCCTCGAGCCAACATCATGGCGGCTGAGCCGGGGGCGCTGCTCGGGCACATGCTTGCACGCCACAGCCTGCCGTTCGAACCTGCGACGGAGGGCGCCGACGTCCTCGGGGCGTGGAAGCAGGCCATTGATGAATCGCTGGACGCGACCCGCCGAGCTTTTCCCGGGCGGCCTGTTGTCGTCAGCATGGACCGAAAGTCGTTCCGTGGGTGGGAGCGAGAACCGCTTCTCTCTCACCTCGAGTCCTGTGGTGTCGAGGTCGTGAACGCAGAGCAACACAAGGCGATGCTCTCTAGGACTTGAAGGGGACGAGCAACGGTCAAGAAGCGCCGCTTCGACCTGCGGCCATGGCGCAGGCAGGACCGGTCTCGCGCGCCTTGGTCAGCATGACCGGCGTGATGCCGCGATGGTTCGTTCGCTGGATATCTCGTCGTTATGTGGCAGGGGCACACCTCCAAGATGCAGTTCGTGTGATGAAGCGGCTTCAGAGCGAAGGCGCCTGCGCGACCGTCGACGTGCTGGGTGAGGAAATTCAATCGCTTGAAGAAGCCACATTTTTCCTCGAGGAATACAGGCGAGTGATGGCTGCAATTGTTGAACATGAACTCGACGCTAACCTGTCCATCAAACCGACCGCCTTCGGTCTCTTGCTCGACCCGACTCGGGGATTGGACAACATCCGAAGGCTGGTGTCTGAGGCGGCCGACCACGGCATGTTCGTCAGGCTCGACATGGAAGATCATCGCGTGACCGACGATACCATCCGGGTGGTGACCACCTTGCATGCCGAAGGTTTGTCGAACGTCGGAACCGTTCTTCAGGGTCGCCTCCATCGAACAATGGACGACATCGCGGCCCTTGCAGACGTATTGGGCCCACTCGCAGACCACCGAATTTGCAAGGGTATCTACCTCGAACCTGCCTCCATCGCCCACACCGCGAGGGCGGACATCACTGAAGCCACCATTGCTTGCGTTCGTCATGCATTGGATCAAGGTGCCTACGTTGGGATTGCAACACACGATGATCGAATCATCAACGCGGCTGTGGAACACCTGTCCACCATTGGGATGTCCACGGTCGATGACCAACGGCCCGACCGCCCTGCAGTTCGGAACGGCAAGGGTCCAGGGTATGAATTTCAGATGCTTCTCGGGGTACGTGGTGACCTCCGTCGACGGTTGCGAGCAGACGGCCATCGAACCCGCGTCTACGTGCCGTACGGTGAAAAGTGGTACGAGTACAGCATCAGGCGGCTCAAAGAAAACCCCACCGTGGCCACGCAGGTGGTGAAAGCGTTCCTGATGCCTTGGACCAACCGACCGTGATCATCGACGCTTCGGGTGTTCTTCGCGAGGGCGCACTGGATTCGGATTGAAACCAAGTCGACCTTCCTTCCACGCTTGTCGTCGTTCGCGACCAGAGAGGGCGTGGGTACGTTCAGGTGCCTTGGGCTGATGGAGGTACATCCGAACGATTCGGTTCGCGGGCACCGTCCCTCTCAACGTTCGGCCTGAACCGGTATGGATGGCGCGAAGCAGCCACGTACGCCCCCCATGTTCGATCATGGTATCGGCCGTGAAGGTGGTCTCTGGAGGGCAAACCAGATGGTCCGGTCGAGAGCGTTCGCCGATGGTCAACGTCACGCGAACGCGGATCAGGTCCTCCCGCATCGCCACCACACGTCGCACGTCGGCGGCCAAACAGGATTTGGTCGATTTTCCATCGCTGGCCTCAAGGTGGCTGATCCTCCAGAGCATGTCAGCGTCTTCGAACACATCACCAAGGTCAATCATCTCGTCTTCGTCGAGTTCAAGGTCGACCATCTGGCTGTAGGGGCCATCGGTGAGCATGAACGGGACGGTGACCGCTCGCGGTGGCCGAAGGTGGACCGTATGCACATGCCCGCAGGCTTGGCAACGGACGCGATGGTCGTGCCCAGACCCCTTTGGCTTCGAAGTCAGGATGTCATGTCCTTCGTATTCATCGCACGATGGGCACACCGTGACGTTTTCAACGAGTTCATCGTCGTCATCGGTGCCGTCGACGAACTCCACGTCGTCGTCCATGATGCGACCCTCGGACGTATGGGCTTGAATCCATCGGACGAAGGGGGACACGCGAGCCTTCAAACATCAACCCGACCCGTCCCACCATGGGGAGGACCATGGACGAAGGTGAAGCCTTCCGGGCCGCGCTTGGTCCTCGCCATGATTTGCCCCGGAGTGAACCTGAAGTCGCCGAGGGAATCGCCGTCCAGATGAGGCACATGGGTATGGAACCATTGAGCCTCTCCGTTGTACGTCGATTCCGCGACATCACAGCAACGTTGTCACCGAAGCACATCATCGAAATTGGAGCGACCATCGGGCACCTCTCTTCATGGCTGCTCGCGCATTGGTCGACGAAGGACGTTGATTCACCAGCATCGTACGATCTGGTTGAATCTGGTGCACGGTTTGCTGTCATTCTACAGCGTGTCCTTGAGCGGCACAACGCCACTGGCTGGGGGCGGGTCCTCGTTGGTTCCATCGATGATCAACGTGCGCGAACGAAGGCTTGGCGTCTGGCGCATGTCGGTTCGACGGAACGACCCCCATCGGTCGGGGACCACGCTGATGTGATTCTTGTGCATCCCTCAACTTCCTTGAGCGATGATGTTCGAGCGTCCGTGGAGTTGCTCCGCGAGGGCGGGGTTCTTCTGACACTCGAACCAGAGGTTCCAGGTGAGGATGTCACGATGGACACACCCGAAGGGGCTCAGTCCATCGCATCGTTCAACGGATGGATTGCCATGGTCCACGACTTGTCATCATCCCACGACCTTGCCTTTCTCCCTGTGACCGGTGGCACCATCGTGGCCCTTCGGCGAGGTGGAGTTCCTCAAGCATAGGCGCTCAGCAGGCGGTCAACGCGCACGATGCCGTATCCGTAGGCGTCGTCGTGGCCTTCTTGACCAGGTTGTGGTTTGGCGGTTTCCATGAGGATTTGTTTGACGTTGTCGATGGTTTGTTCTGCGGTGTTGTTCATTTCACCCGCCCTCAAGTCGGGTCGATGTTCGAGAAGAAGAGCGAGCGCTGCCGTCACGTGCACCGTGGCAGCGCTCGTGCCATCCACCAAACTCCAACCACCGGATGCCGAGTGAAGCACGGCGACACCCGCCCCTGGTGCCATGACTTCGGGCTTCTTGTCGGGGTCTTGCCGTGGGAGAAGCATCGGCAAGGGCCACACACGTCCGTCGTTGTCCCCTAAGGACGAGCCATTCCACCTCGTACCGTCGAGATGGACAGCGCCGACAGAGATGACCCGCTCAACAGATCCTGGGGAAGCAACATCACCATCGTCGTCCGAACCTCCATCGTTCCCTGCTGCTGCAACGACGAAGATGCCTTGTGAGATGGCTTGTTCCGCGGCACCTTCTGAGGCTCGATCGCTCCCAGGGAGGAAGGACAGCGCTCCAGGAGCGCCGCCGAGGGACAGTGAAATGATGTGTGCGTTGTTTTGCTGGCACCATTCGATGGCCTCAGCGACGTCTTCGTCATCACCCTCGCCGGTGGAGGCCAGAGCCTTCGCAACGAGCAACTCGACGTCCGGTGTCAAGCCGTTCAGCCCTCCTTCTGCAACCAACAACCCTGCCATGGCCGTACCATGACCGTGATCATCGTAGGGATCTACAAGGTCGTTCACAAGGTCGTTCCAACCTGCGAGTTCCACATCCGCAAGGTCGGGATGCCCGAGATCAATGCCCGAATCGACGATGCATACCCGCACGCCGACGCCGGTGCCAAGGTCGCTGGCACCGATCAGTTGAGCAGCATCGGCTTGTGCTTCCAACGCAATGGCCGAAGGTCGAGTCACAAGCACTTTTTCGGGAAACAGCAACCCTGCGGTCAACACGCCGACACAGACCAAGAGCAGGACCACGGAGGCAAGCGTCAGGTCCCGTCCGGGGGGTGCTTCATCCACCACGGGCAACGGCACCGCTTCAGGAACGATATCCATACCCTCACCTCAGGCGCTGAGCGCGTCAACGGCCTCTGAAAACACATCCACAAAACGACGAACGTCGTCTTCGTTCGTGTAAAAATACGCACTCGCTCGGAGGGAATCTCCACGCACAGCACGGTCTTCGAACCAACTGTGAACGCAATGCCGACCGGAGCGAACCATCACCGCTGCTGCTTCGTCCAAGAGTACGGCGAGGTCGTGCGAAGGAAGATGGTCATCCAACAGCATCGAGCAGATGCCTCCACGTTTCGCTGGGTCTTCTGGACCGATCAGATGCACACCGGGGAGGTCTTTGACACCGTCCGTCATGATTCGATTCATCGCAATTTCATGCTCGTGAACAGCGTTGAGGTCCAACGCGCTGAGGTACTCAATCGCTGCTTCGGTTCCTGCGATGCCAGCATAGTGGCCAAGTCCTGCTTCGAACCGGGAGGGTGGCGCTGCCCATCGAACGCCTTCGTAGGTGGATGATTCCACGGTATGACCTCCTGTGATCAAGGGGTGAAGGTCCTCAAGCAGCTCCATGCGCCCCCACAGAGCACCCATGCCGGATGGCCCCATCATCTTGTGAAGGGAACAGGCAAAGAAATCGATGTCAAGGTCGGCGACATTGACATGCATGTGGGGCGTGGACTGGGCCCCATCAACACACATCAGCGCCCCATGGTCATGCGCCAGAGCGGCGAGGTCGCGAACAGGTGCTTCAACGCCGTCGAGGTTGCTCACGTGACCCACGCTGATCACACGAAGGTTCGAGCCTGCTTCGTCGCAAGCGTCCTCGAACGATTCAATGTTGATGGTGTTGTCCTCGTTGGAAGGAACAACACGATGGTCGACACCGTGCAGACGTTCGAGTTCCAACCATGGAACCAGGTTTGAGTTGTGTTCTTTGTCGCTCGTCAGGACAACGTCACCGGCGTTCCATGTCAGTCCATGAGCGACTTGATTGAGGGCATGGGTGGCGTTTCGAACAAAGGCGACTTCCGCAACGTCCCTAGCGCCGATGTGGTTTGCAAGGCCTCGCCGTGTGCGAGCGATTGTTTGTGACACGGCCGTCCCTAATCGATGAACGCTCCGCCCCCCACACGCGGGTCGTTCGGTGTAGTAGGCCGTGACGGCGTCAATGACCTGTTGGGGTTTGAGCGTGACGCATGCATTGTCCAAATACGCAGGAGGATCGTCGCCACGAAGCAGTGGAAAATCGTCACGAAGATGGTTCATCGTCACCACACCTCCTTGCTGCCCATGAACTCCGCGATGGGCGTATTCACCCCGCATCCGACGCACGTCAAGCGTGAAGGGAGTGGACGTTCGCATGAAGCGCACGCCGTTCCGGTCGGCCCCCATCCATCGCAGCCTGGCACAAGGCAGCGTTGCTCGACCGATATCGCACCGTGACGGAGATCTTCGCTGACCAAGCCACAGGACGGGCAATCCATCCGGAACTCCTCCCGTTCGTGTTGCTTGCTTCCATGCAAGTCAGCATCGGCAAAGCGAGCGGCTTTCGTTCGAACCGTGGCGCCCGCACCCAACATTCGCTGGGGAAACCACGCGACTACGAGCATCGTTCCGATGATCAACGGAGCGGTCAGGACGTGAACGGTCAACGCGCCCCATCGTTCTGCATGACGTTCGGCAACGAAGTGTGCCCCGCTCCAGGCGTTGATGGCCACGAGGACGAACCACGCCACGAAGAGCGCGCCCCAACCAAAGAGGGAGTGCTCCTCCAATTCCTCGGACATGCGGCGAACGTCTTCGTGCACGTGGAACTCTTCCACATGCATGTCGCGTGTTTCCCGAACGGCCGTTCCAAGCATGTAGAGCATGAACACCGCAACAATGGTGAGCAGGGAGCCTGTTGAGAGTTGGGAGAGGGCCATGTTCTTTGGGAAGTTGGCGTTCTCAATGTGAAAGAGGAGTTGAGCGCCCATCATCAGCCCCCAGCAAACGAACATCGTGAGCACGTGCACACGCATGACGGGAAAGGTCATCCACAACCGAACCACGAACCAACCCCACATGGACATGCTGACCAAGGTCTGAACGTACGCAGCACCGGACACGGTGGTCATGCCAACGAGATCAGGTCGTCCTCCACCAAGCACCTCTGGGCTCAGCGCTCCGAGAAGGAAAGCCACCACGCCAATGATTGCGGTGATTCCTGCGTCGTTTCGCTCCTTCGTGCTGGACAATCGTCCGATGAAGGTCCATTCCCTGCGAACCCGTTCAATCTGCTCGCCGAAGGGCAGCGATGAACGAAACAGAGGCTTGAGATCAACGTCGGAAAGGCGCAGCCGCAGGTCGGTGTGTTCGGTCTCGAGGTCGCTCAAGCCCGTCACCTCGCTCACCCTGGATTCGTCTCGGAGTCGACCCTTTGAGGGCTTTCCCCTTCACGCCTCGCGGAGGGTGAGCGTTAAACCATGGAGGCCTCACGTCGGCTCAGGCCGAGATCGCATAGCCCGGTAGTGCGCGTGACTGGAAATCACGTGGGTCCGTCCCTCGGGAGTTCAAATCTCCCTCTCGGCGCCTCTCAATCCCCTTCCTCGCTCATGCAGCTGTAGACCCATTCGGGGACAGATGCGTCAAAGGAATCCACAATGGACAACGGTTTGACCGGGGTTCCATCGGACCAGGTACCCATTGGTGAAAGCAGGTCGGTTTCGACCAAATGGCTCATGGCAAAACTCGCTGTGGAGGTGTCGTTTCGCATCATGGCGACCAACCAATCGCCTTGCATGTCTGCTCGGCGGTACAGCGCTTGGTCCGCCAACGCATCGTGAACGGCCGTGGCTGCGAGGTAATGTGATGCAACCAGAGGGGGGAATCCGTGGCGGTCGGATTGAATCTTCATGAGGACAACATTGTCCATGTTGGCTTCTGTCGCCAAGCGTTTTGCATGCGCGACGCCGTGGCACCAACCCACAGACGTATCGTCTTCCGCAACAGCCACGTGAGCGACGGAGGTGCCGTTGAACTTCGAGAGGGTGCGTGCGACTTCAGGGTCACTGCTATGGGCATACGGCTGTTCCAAATCGACAACAAGCGCTGTTCCGGCCCATCCTTGTGCATGCAAGCTTGGCAACGACATCATCGCAATTCCTGCTCCGAGGCTGTGCCCCCCGACCCACACCACGTCCCGACGAACATCGACGGGAAGGCTTGGGAAGATCTCCTGGTCCAAGACGTCGAACGCGCGTGAAATAGCCAACATGCGCAGGGCATGTTGGGGATGGTTGGAGGCTCCTGCGCTCTCCGTTGGTTCCCAACCTTCGGGCATTCCTACAGCGTCAAGTGCAGACGGGTACGAAATTTGGACGACCACCATGCCCTTGGCCGAGAGTTGAATTGACCAGTCGATGTATTCGGAAGCGTCAGGGTATCCGAATCCGTGAAACATGAGGGCGATGGGTGCTTCGGAGACGTTGTCGGGAAGTTCAGGTACCCGGACGACAATGGTGCTGACAGCGGACGCGGCTTCGTCCCCTGTCATGGCGGAGTCCACTTCCGCCGGAAGTGGATAGGAGTGAGTCATGACAAAGGAGTCGAAAGGACCAGGTGGTGCACCGTAACCAAACGCCGGTCGTTCTGGAGGTGACGGCGCAACACCGAGCATCGCGGGCAGGGCCGGTGTAACGGCGAGGAGCGTTGCGGCCAACAAGCAGCACGAAGTGATGACAGCATCACGATGGCGCGCCGCGAGGCCGTCGCCAGCGTGAACAAGCGCGGGAATCAACCAACCAGCGTATGCCGCTGGAGCGAGCAAGAAGGCGCCACGAAAGTACGAGACGTCGAGGAGGACATGCGCCGTCAACAAGCCCAGACCAACACCGCACAGTGTCCACGAACCTCGTCGGCGAAGCGAATCATTGGAGCGGTGCAGGGCGACCCCAGAGATCAAGCCAATCAGCAAAACGACGATGATTAAGGAGGGGTTGGTCCTCAAGGCAAATTCGTCACGGAGCGTTCGAACGGCTGCTGGCCAAAAAGCATCGACGAGCGATGCGCCTCCGACCAACCGTGCAAACGTGGGACCGAGGGAGGCCATTGCACCCAACAGCAAGGCCATCGCTCCATCGCGTCCGATGAGCGGGGGGGTCAAGTCTTGCGCCGCCTCGTCCACAGCGATGCTGTTGAGGGCGTGCTCTTCAAGCATCGTTCCGAAGCGAAGGGCCTTCGCGAAGCGGTTATATCCGGCGGTCAGGTGGACCGGCCACTGCCACCGTGGCTTAGCGGTATAGCATCTCATTGGTAATGAGAAGGTCGCGAGTTCGATTCTCGCCGGTGGCTCCTCCAACGCAAAGCAACGGAGAGCGACGATACGTTGCTCAAAGTATAAGCCGCGTTTCCGGGGGTGAGGGCAACGGAGGTTCGCCTCCGGATGGGATGCGCGATGCAGGAGCGAGAGCAAGACAACGAAGTACACCGCAGGTTACGGGACCTCCAAGGTCAGGTGGAAGACCTCAGGAACCTGGTCAACACCTTACTCAGCGTGATTTGCGAAGAACCGGACGGCGAACATACCGGCGCTGCTCCGACCATCGAAGGTGGCCCTCAAACGGCTTACTGCATGTGAATCATCCTTTGAGGACGATTTTTGGGGCGAGGCGGGCCACGGGCGTGGCCAATCCTGCGCTGACGGTGGCCTGTACCACATCATCCACGGGTTTGTATGCCTCAGGTGCTTCTTCCCCAAGGCTACGGTCCGAACCGTGCTTCAAGTGAATTCCTGACGACGCAAGCCTTGCCTTGAGGGCAGGCACATCGACCAACTCGCGAGCAGCATGGCGCGACAAGGTTCGCCCTGCCCCGTGACATGAGGAGCCGAAGGCTTCGCTCATCCCGGTACGAGGACCTGCCAGAAGCCATGAGCCATTGCCCATATCACCCGGCACGAGCACGGGTTGGCCGGTCACTTGGTACCGTGCTGCGAGTTCGGGATGCGAATGCGGGAATGCACGTGTGGCTCCTTTTCTGTGAACACAGCATGTGCATCGACGACCGTCCACAAGGTGCTCCTCATCTTTGGCGATGTTGTGCGCGACGTCGTAGACGGTCGTGGCTTCGACCGAAGAACCAAGGTGGGCGTTCAGGCCGTCCAGCAGACGTTGAGCAAGCACCGCCCTGTTGGCGAACGCAAAATTTGCGGCAGCACCCATGGCGCCAACGTAGGCCTCTCCATCTGGATGATGCCGTGGTGTCGCAGCAAGTTGCCGATCTGGAATCCACCATCCATGGGCTTCATTCCACCAACCACCATCTTGTTCCACATACTGGCGTTCAAGATAGCGGACGTGGTCGGTGCAGACTTGGTGCCCAAGCCCACGACTTCCCGAGTGGATCATGGCCACCAACTGACCTTCATGGAGGCCCCACGAACGCGCTGCATCCTCGTCAAGGACGTGCTCCACACGTTGAAGTTCAGCAAAGTGATTCCCACTGCCAAGCGTGCCAAGGCTGGTGGCTCCGCGCGCGATGGCCCTCTCAGAAACAAGTGAGGGGTCGCCATCGAGTCGACCGCGCGATTCGAGATGACCGACGTCGTCGACAAAACCTAGGCCAAGGTCGGCTGCAGCCTGCGCTCCTTCGTTGAGCACCTCCTGCAGCGCTTGGGGAGGGACTTCGACGCCACCTCCTCCAGACGTCCCAGCAGGCAAGCGGCCACCCAGTCGTCGGGCGAGTCGTTGTGGGTCTGGGAGGTCTTCAGCCATCAGGTCCAAGGCCAGCATTCGGACGCCACAGTTGATGTCGAAGCCGACGGCCCCAGGGCTGATGGCCCCTCCCTGTTCACCGGCGTCGTGGTCGGTAGCGAGGACCCCACCAATTGGAAGTCCGTATCCAAAATGATGGTCCGCCATGGCCCACACGCGCCCGACCGCACCAGGCATGCACGCCGCATTCACGAGTTGTTCTGGCGCACGTCGATCGCCGCGAAGCAATGCATCTACGTCATGCGCAACAACAGCCGCATCGGTGACCATCCGGCCGTGTCGACGAATCCCCACGACCCCTGGACCAAGGTCCTCAAGGTGGTCCATCCACCCGTGCATGGTGCAAGGAAGAAGTCGCTTCACTTCACGCTTCTCGTCAGGGCATGGTGGGAGGCTTGAAGGAGGTCCGTTCCAAGGCCGGTTCGGGCGGTATCATGGAGGGGCTCGACCTTCAGGTCTTGCGTGACCGCGGGTTTGAACGTCGAACGTGCCGCGTGTCCGGACTTCCTTTCTGGTCTTCGGACCCCGACCGTACAACGAGTGGGGATACCGTCGAAGACGAATACTCCTTCATCGGGCACCCCATCA
>JAURMD010000068.1 GCA_030830875.1 Thermoplasmatota archaeon
GACCGACCTGCATGCTGTGCGGGATCTCGTCCCACGTGTCGACCGCCGCGCGTGATGCACCAACGGCCGCGCCGATGGTGTCGGCCAAGGCTTCGAGATGGCGGAAATTGCCGGGCTCGCCCATCCCACGTCCGCCGGAAACGATGATGTTGGCCTCGGCCACATCGAGGCGCGCACTGGCGCGGGCCACGACGTCAAGCACAGCGGTTTTCAGATCGCCGCTCGTGTCAACCACCGAGACGTCGGCAGGTGCGGAGGACGCAGGGGCCATGACGTTCGCCCGGACGGTGATGACGGCTTCCCCGTCCACGGCGACGGTCTGCATCGCCTTTCCTGAAAGGATGGGCGAGGTGAGGTGCCCGCCTTCGATGGCCACGACGTCCTGCACCACGGGCAGACCACGACGAGCCGCCAACCGTGCTGCGAGGTCCTTGGAGCGGGCCGAGGCGAGGGCAAGGATGTGGCCGGACGGAGCGACGCCATCGAGGGCTTCGGCCCAGGCAGCAGCGTCGTAGGAGGCGAACACGGTGGACTTCGCGGCGATGATGCGGGACACGCCGGCAAAACCGGCAGCGTCTGCGGCTGCGGCGTCGGTGCAGGGTACGACAACCACAGGGGAAGCACCCAAGGCGAGCGCAGCGGTCACGAGTTCGGCGGTGGCGGAAGCCACTGCGCCGCCGTTGGTTTCAGCGATGATGATGGTCTCGGTCATGGTGGTCACCTCAGAGCACGTTGGCCTCCTCACGAAGCAGGCGGGCGACGTCTGCAGCGGCAGCACCGCCGTGGAAGGTCTTGCCCTCCGGCTTGGCCGGAGGGAGGACGCAGGACACCACGCGAACGCTGCTCGCTCCAACATGAGCCGCTCGAACGTCGACGTCCGCCTTCTTGGCGAGCATGATGCCTTTTACGTTCGGTTTGCGCACCTTGAGGTCCCCCTTGTCGCAGGAAAAAACAGCGGGAAGGGCCACGGAGAGCCGGGCATTGCCTCCCTCAGCGGGAACGGTGGCGGTCAGTCCCCCGGTAAAATCGAAGCCAACCACGTTGGACGCGCTCGCCCAGCCAAGGCGTTCTGCGAGACCAGGCCCGGTCGAGCCAGCACCGGTGTCCGCGGCCGACTTACCGCAATACACAACCTCTGCTCCAAGGTCGCGAACGGCCGCTGCGAGGGCACCTTGGACGGCGTTGGAGTCGGCCCAACCTTCGTGGTCAATGCGGACAATATGGTCAGCCCCAATCGCCTTCGCGTCCTTCAGGATCTTGTCCGCACCTGCCCCTCCGAGGGTGACCGCAGTGACCTCGCCGCCAGCGGCTTCCTTGTGCCGGAGGGCCGCCTCAAGCGCGAACTCATCGTAGGGGCTCATGACCATCTTGGCACCGCTGAGGTCGACGGAGCCGCCGCTGATGCTGACAGGAGCGTTTGTGTCCGGAACTTGCTTGACGAGGACGACGATGTTGGGCATGCGTTCACCTTGCTGGCCAGACCACCGGGGCGGAGTCCAAGAAGGTTGTCCGGCGACAAGGAAGGGCCATCGAAGCGCGTCCTTGAGGCGAGGGTTCAAGGGCCATCGCTCGGACACACCCACCTCATGTCCTACGAACGTCGACCCATCGGACCCGAAGAAGACCTGCAGGACCTGATGGACGCCTTCGGCGAACTGTTCGAAGGGACCTACATGGACGAACTGCGCTCCCTCGGCCACTGCGAGGAGCAGGTCTTCTCCTTCGAGGTGGCGTACGCGGACCTGATGGAGCACGATGTGATTCGCAACCACTTGGTGGACGACATCGAACGCTTCATGCTCACGGGCGAGCAGGTCCTCAACGATCGCTTTCGCCAGCACATGCACGCCCCATGCCGTTTGGTGCTTCGCTTGTCTGGCCTCCCAGAAGAGCGACGTAGGCCACTGGACAGCCTCAGGATGCGGGACCGGGGTCGCCTGTTCACCTTCGACGTCGCCGTGACCGGCGCCACCCCTCCGATTGGATACCTCCAACGGGCCACCTACGTGTGCAGGATTCCGGGATGCGGTGAAACCATTGTGGTGAACCAGCGGCTGGCGAGGGAGCGGGAGAAGCCGTCGTCGTGCCAAGCTTGCATGCAACGCATGTTCGAAGGACTTCCCGACAACGACGAGGGAGAGTACATCCGCAGAATGGCACATCAGAGCGGGAGGTTCGGTGACTTTGGTCTTGTGACCGAAGACTTGCGCTACATCGACGTGCAGTACCTCTCTGTGGTGGACGTTGTCCCGGCCACCAAGGGGCCGTGGGGCCAAGGGCGCCACACGTGGACGGCGGTTGTCGATGAAGACCACGTCGGTTCCTACCCTGTCGGCTCGTTGCTTCGACTGCACGCCACGGTCAACGTGGACCACTTGCCTGAACGAAATTTTGTCAAAGACACGCGGCGTTGCCTTCTGCTGCGGGTTGAAGGCATCGAGCCGTTGGACGACGCCGCCCACGTGGACGATGTGCAGTGGGTCAGCGGACCCCCTGTGTGAACCTCAGGACTGGTCGGTGAGCTGCCGAACGGTGGCCAAGCGCTCCGGATGGGCGGCGAAGTGCTCCTCGACGGAACGAAGGCCTTCTGCAAGCCCGTCCGCCACGCCCCACTTCGCATCGAGCGGATGGAGCGTGCCGTCCATGACGGCCTTCCGGAAGGCATCGAGGTCGGTCCACGTGGACGGCTCCCCAAACGATGGATTGGGCGTGACGTGAATCACGCCCTGCTCAGGCAGAACGATGTGTTCTGCAAGTTCGTACACCGGGGACTGTTCGTCCTCAGGGTCGAGGTAGGCCTTGCGCATTTTCTTGCGCATGACCTGCGCGTCGTCGTGAAGGAGGATGGCTCCGCGCGGGTCGGACTTGCTCATCTTGTGGTCGAAGGATTCCATTCGTCCACCCGAGGCATTCAGCGCCGAAAGGATGGGGGTGTGCATGCACGTGGCCTTGGGCCAGCCCCATTTTGAGGAAACGTCACGCATGTACATGTGCGCCTTGCGTTGGTCCATGCCACCGATGGCCACGTCGATGTTCAGGTGCCCGATGTCCGCTGCTTGCATCGCGGGGTAATAGAAGCGGGAGAGATCGTGGTCGGACGATGCCTCATCACGCCCCATGATGGAGAAGGTCTTGCGCACCTGCGCGAGCGTCATGCCCTTGCTGCATCGAAGCACACGTGCCCAGTACGCACCGTCGGACATCACCGTGGAGGCCCAGAGGAAGCGAAGTTGGCCCGGCCCTCCGCCTTCTTCAGGGTGACCAAGCAAGGCGCGGAAGGTCTCCTCCATGTAGCGAGCCGTTTCTTGGATGGCCTCGAGGTCACCCCCGAACTTGTCGTTCACCCAAGCGTGCCAATCGGCGAGGAAGACGAGCACGTTCGCGTCGGCGTCCAGCATTTTCCGAAGCCGCAAGGCCAGCACCTTCCAGCCAATGTGGGCGGTGCCGGACGGCTCAAAGCCGACGTAGCAACGGATGATGTCGTCACCGGCCATGCTTGGACCGCCAGCAAGAACCGAGATGAGGTGCTCAAGTCCAACGACTTCCTCTGCCCCGTTCACCATGGTTCGAAGGCGAAATTGGGCTTGTTCGGTCAGGTCAGCAATGTCGGGGTGCCGTTCGAGCAGGTCATCGAACTGGACCTGCTCCACCGGACCACCTCAGAGCAAATCCTTGAGTTTCTTGAGTTGCCCTTCCGTGGGGCTATCGCCCTGGTCGAGGATGGCCTGGAGCGCCTCGATCTGAGCATGAATGGCCGTCCGGGCGTCATCGGTGAGGTTCGTCGCCATCTCCATGCTCTTGTGTGCCATGTTGATGGTTGATTTTGCTCCTGCGATGTTCTTCGCCTCTTCTTTGGCCTTGTCACCGCGTTGCTTCGCGGTGTACCCCGTTGCAGCGTCCAAGAAGGACGACCAGCGTCGTCGCGATTCCATCGCGAGTTCGCGGCCTTGCTCTTCCAAGAAGGCTTCCAAGTCTTCGCCCTTGAGTTGCGTGACGTCGACGACGAGGCGGCCATCGAGGTATTCGCCTGAAACGTTCGACATCAGTCCGAAGGAGGCGTTGAAGCGCCCCTCGGCGTCGGCGTTGGC
>JAURMD010000069.1 GCA_030830875.1 Thermoplasmatota archaeon
TCGGCCTGACGCAAGGGGCGACGCCCCAGCACCGCCGGCAGATGTACCACCAAGGGATCCTCAGCAGCCGACGGGACGGACGCAGGGTGCTGTACGCGGTGCACAATCCGCTGATCGGCAAGATGCTCACGTGTCTCGGAGAGACGCAGCGTGAGATGATGGAGGGAGCATGATGGCACACGACGACGAAATTGACTGCAGCGGGATGAACTGCCCTTTGCCGGTCCTGAAGACGAAGATGAAGATTGACGGCATGGCCGCGGGGTCGACCCTGAAGGTCATCACCACGGACCCCGGCTCGTGTCAGGACATTCCTGCATGGGCCAACCGTGTCGGCCACGAGGTCGTTGAGACCGGCGAGGGCGACGGCAAGTTCTGGTTCATGGTCAAGCGAGGTGAGTGAATGGCCGAGCGCAAGAAGATGGCACTCATCGCTGCCCAAGGCAGCCTTGACTGGGCCTACCCCCCGTTCATTTTGGCCTCGACAGGGGCAGCGATGGACATGGAGGTCAAGGTGTTCTTCACCTTCTACGGACTTCCGCTGCTCAAGCCGAAAATCAAGGCCAAGGTGACGCCTGCCGCGAACCCTGCGATGCCGATGAAGATGCCCTTTGGCCCGAAAGGCTTCCAGAACATCGACTGGCCGATGCCCCACGCCATCACTGGCGTGGTGCCCGGCTTCGACAGCATGGCGACCCGCCTGATGAAGAAGACGTTCAAGAAGAAAGGCGTCGCGACCATCACCGAACTTCGCGAGATGTGCGTGATGCTCGGCGTCGAGTTGATCGCCTGCCAGATGACCATGGACGTCTTCGGCTTTGAGAAAGAGGACTTCATTGACGGCGTGACCTTTGGTGGCGCCGCGGCCTTCCTGGACTTCGCCGCCGATGCGGACATCCAGATGTTCATGTGAGGTGCGTCGCGTGTCGGCCTCCTTCACCGCGGAAGAGTTGTTTCAGTGGATTGAGGAGGGGCGCGACTACGTCTACCTCGACGTCCGAGGCGAAGAGGACCATGCACGCTTTTCGATTGAGGGGCCGTCCGAGATCACCCTGCTGAACATCCCTTACTACGACTTCATGGAGGACCCAGAAGGGGCCGTTGCGCAACTTGATCCCAGCTCGACCTACCGCACGATTTGCGCCAAGCAAGGCTCTGCGATGTTCGTGGCCGAGGTGTTGGGCGAGGCCGGTTTTGAGGACGTGCGCTGGCTCGAAGGCGGGATGACGGGCTGGGGTCAGGTGCTGATTCCAAAACGCATCTCGACGCCCGAAGGCTACGAGCTGTGGCAGTTCAATCGCCCCGGCAAGGCCTCGTGCTCCTACGGACTCGTGCATGAAGGGCAGATGATGGTCTTCGACCCAAGTCGAAACGCGGACTTCTACACGTCCTTTGCGGAGGCGCATGGCGTACGCATCACGCACCTGTTCGAGACCCACTTGCAGGCGGATTATGTCTCGGGCGGGGCATCGCTCGCCGCCGCGACAGGTGCGACCTACCACGCGCATGACGGAGATTTTGCTTCGTCCACGCTCTCCTACACTTCTGTGGTCGACGGCGCAACGGTGTCCTTCGAAGGCGGCCGCGGGCCGGGCGTGCTGTGCACGCACGCGCCTGGGCACACCCCCGGCTCAACGGTCTACCTCATCGATGAGCGATACATGGTCTCTGGCGATACGGTGTTCATCGTCTCCGTTGGCCGCCCCGACCTTGGCAAGAAGGTCGTCGAATGGGCCAAGCAGCTCTATGCGACCCTCAAAGAACGCATCTGCACCCTCCCGGATGCGCTCATGGTGCTTCCGGGCCATTACACGGACTGGGGGACGGAGGCGACGGAAGATCACCTCATCATGAACGATTTTGGGACCATCAAGGCCCTCAACGAGTCCATCTATGGCCTCGACCGCGAAGAGGACTTCATCGCGTACATCGTCGACAACATGCGCGACCAGCCCGAGGTCTACAACACCATCCGGCAGGTCAACGCCGGCCTCCTCTCGCCTGCAGCGGAGGAACTGGACACGATGGACCTCGGCAAAAACGAGTGCGCAGCCAGCCACATGGCGGCCTGAACGCAAGGAGGCGAACCACATGGTGAACTATGGCTTTGTGATTGACCAGCGAAAGTGCATCGGCTGCCACGCCTGCACGGTGGCGTGCAAGTCCGAACACGACGTTCCCGTCGGCGTCAACAGGACCCACGTCAAATACATCGAAAGCGGCACCTATCCAAACACCTCGCGTGAGTTTTCCGTCCACCGCTGCAACCACTGCGAAGATTCGCCGTGCACGAAGATCTGCCCTACCTCGGCCCTGTTTCCTCGTGAAGACGGCATCGTCGACTTCGACGACGACCGCTGCATCGGCTGCAAATCATGCATGCAGGCCTGCCCCTACGACGCGCTGTACATCAACCCGAACACGGGGACGGCGGCCAAATGCAACTACTGTGCCCACCGCATCGAAGCCTCGTACGAGCCTGCTTGCGTGGTGGTCTGCCCCGTCGAGGCCATCGTATCAGGTGACCTTGACGACGAGAACAGCACCATCTCGGGGTACCTGCGCGACCACGAGGTCAAGGTGCGCAAACCCGAGTCTGGCGCGAAGCCCAACCTGTTCTACGTTCAGGCGAGCGACGCCATGCTCGACCCAGCCGCCACCGACCGGACCGGCACCTACCTCTGGACCGACCAAGCCGCTGGCGTCGGGCATTACGCGAAGTACGCGGACCAGCGCCTCGGCGCGGCCGACACCCACTCGATGATCGTCCAACTGGCGCTGGAGCAGAAAGCGAAGGCGGCAAATCCCCGAGACCGCGCCATCATCCGTGACGTCATGGAGCGCCTTGAGGAGCAGGCGCAGAAGCCGAAACGGACCTACGACCAGCCCTCGAAGGGCGTCCTGTGGGGCTGGGAGGTGTCCGCCTACCTGACGACGAAAGCCATCGCGGCCGGCACCTATGTCGTCATGATGCTCGCGATGTTTGCCGGCGTGATCGAGATGACCGAGGCGCTCTGGTGGCGTTTGACCGCCACGAGCATCGCGTTCCTCGGCCTGACGGGTGTCCTGCTTATCAAGGACCTCGACCGGCCAGACCGCTTCCTGTACGTCCTCCTACGTCCGAACTTCTCTTCGTGGCTGGTCCGTGGCGCGGTCTTTCTGAGCGGCTTTGGTGGCATCCTTGGTCTCAACGTGCTGATCCTCGTGCTTGGTCTGGACACCGACCTGATGGAACTGCTCGCGTACGCCGGTGTACCGCTTGCGGCCCTGACGGGGATCTACACAGCGTGGCTGTTCAAGCAAGCAAAGGGGCGTGCGTGGTCCCGCGACAAGTGGCTCACGGCCAAGATGTCATTGGAGACCCTTGCCGCTGGCCTGGCCGGAACCTTCGTTCTGACCTTCGACGTGGCCCTCATCGGCGCGGCGGACGCCATGGGCTTCGTGCAACTTGCCCTTGCCGCCATCATCCTCTGGGCCGTGTCTGTGCACGGCCATCATGCCGTGCGCGGACCGCAACTGGAGACCCTGCACTGAGGTGAGTTGAGATGGCGAACACCTTCATCGAGAGCATCGCGCAAAAGTTGCGCATCATCCCAAACCTCGACCGCGACAAGCCCGCCTACACCCAGGGGCCGCTGCGCAAGTTTCCCGCACCCGAGGCATGGCACGACCACGTTGAGTTGGACGCCCAATCCTGGCCGGAGCGCAAGGAACGGCACTACTCGCTCGTGCCAACAACGTGCTTCAACTGCGAGTCCGCCTGTGGACTTTTGGCGTACGTGGACAAAGAGAGCGGTCAAGTCAGCAAGTTGGAAGGAAACCCCCACCATCCCGGCAGCCGGGGGCGCAACTGCGCCAAAGGACCGGCCACCATCAACCAACTCAAGGACACCGAACGCATCCTCCATCCGCTGCGACGAAAGGGCGAACGCGGTTCGGGCGAATGGGAACAAATCACGTGGGACGATGCCCTGAACGAGATTGCGGCCAAGATCCGAACCTCCCTCAAGCAGGACCACCGCGGCATCGACAAGGTCGTCTATCACGTTGGACGGCCCGGCCACGAGGGCTACACCAACCGTGTTCTGAAGGCGTGGGGCGTGGACGGGCACAACTCACACACCAACATCTGCTCCGCAGGTGCGCGAACGGGCTACGCCCTGTGGCACAAGCACGACCGCCCAAGTCCAGACCACAGCAACGCCAAGGTCATCCTTCTGACGTCGTCGCACCTTGAGACGGGGCATTACTTCAATCCGCACGCACAGCGCATCCTCGAGGGGATGATGGCCGGTGCGAAACTCATCGTCATCGACCCGCGTTTGTCCAACACGGCCTCGATGGCGGACCATTGGGTCCCCACGTGGCCGGGCAGCGAACCCGCCCTGTTCTTGGCGTGGGCGAGGATGATCCTCGAAGCCAAGGCCTTCGACAGGGACTTCATGGAAACGCAGGTCAACTGGGATGCGTGGATGAAGGCCGTACACCCCGCCGAGGACTGCTCCTTTGACCGCTTCATCGACCTTCTTCTCGAAGAGTACGCCGAGTACACGCCGGAATTCGCGGCCAAGGAATGCCGCATCCCTGTGGAACAGGTCATCGAAGTGGGCAGGGTCGTGATGGGCGCGGGCTCGAAACTGGCCACCCACGTGTGGCGCAGCGCCGCCATCGGCAACCTTGGCGGCTGGCAGGTCAGCCGCACGCTTCACTTCCTGAACGTCCTTACCGGCTCAGTGGGGACCGAGGGCGGCACGAGCCCAAACACGTGGTCGAAGTACAAGCCCGAACTCTTTGACGTGCCCCCGGCCGCGGACGGTTGGAACGAGCTGCATTTCCCGCCCGAATACACCCTTTCTCACTTCGAGATGAGCCATTGCTTGCCCTACCTTGTGAAGGAAGGCCGAGGGACGATGGACGTCTACTTCACGAGGGTGTTCAATCCGGTCTGGACCTATCCCGACGGCTTCGCGTGGATGGAGATGCTCGAGAACAAAGAGGCCATCGGCTGCCACATTGCGCTCACGCCGACATGGAACGAGACCGCCTTCTTTGCTGATTACGTCCTTCCGATGGGCCATTCAGCAGAACGGCACGACGTGAACTCCTACGCCACATCGGCCGGCATGTGGGTCGCTTTCCGCCAGCCTGTGTTGCGCGAATACGCACGGCGAGAAGGGCGAGAAGTGGAGTTCACCTACGAGGTCAACCCTGGTGAGGTGTGGGAAGAAGACGAGTTCTGGAACGAACTCTCATGGCGCATCGACGAGGACGGGTCGATGGGCATCCGGAAGCACTTCATGAGCCCGTACCGCGAGGGCGAGAAGATCACCGTCGACGAATACTACCAGTACCTCTTCGAGCGCGTGCCCGGTCTGCCCGAGGCGGCCGAAGCCGAGGGGCTCTCGGCCCTCAACTACATGCGGAAGCACGGGGCCTTCTTGATCAAGGAAGCCACCTACGAGAAGCACAAGGAGGAAGGCTGGCCGACGCCGAGCGGCAAGCAGGAATTCTACTCGGAGACGATGATCGAATTCGGCTACCCTGAGCACGCCATTCCCCATTTCCGCCAGAAGTCGCACGTTCACCCCGACCACCTGCAGGGCGACGACGAGTACTGCCTGCTGCCGAACTTCCGTCTGCCGCAGCACATCCATTCACGGTCTGCCAATGCCAAGTGGCTGGTCGAAATCGCCCACCGTAACCCGATTTGGATCCACCCAAGCGACGCGGCCAAGCTGGGCGTTGCGGAGGGCGATCTTCTGAAGATCGAAACCGAGATCGGTTGGTTTGTGGACAAGGTCTGGGTCACGGAAGGCATCAAGCCCGGCGTTGTGGGGTGTTCACACCACATCGGCCGATGGCGCCGCGAGCAGGACCAAGGCAACCGACTGATGACCAACACGGTCAGCATCGAAGACCGCGGCGAAGGTAAGATGCGCATGAGAACGGTGCGTGGCATCGAGCCGTGGAAGTCGGACGACCCCGACACGAACCGTCTGTGGTGGCGCGACGGTGGCGTGCATCAGAACATCACCCACGCCGTTCAGCCTGACCCGATTTCCGGGGCCCACTGCTGGTTGCAGAAGGTTCGCCTCTCGCGACCTGGTCCGGGCGAGCACTACGGCGACATCGAAGTCGACCGGAACAAGGCGTTCGCCCACTTCCAGAAGTGGAACGGTTGGGCCAAGGAGCGCGAGACACATCCCCGCGGAGAGCGACGCCCCCTGTGGTTCAATCGCCCCCTGGCGCCAAAGCCGGAGCACTTCATCCTCCGAGGACACGAGGAGTAAAGCGAATATTTGCATCAATTGAAGAGCAATGCAGAATGCATCAAACGGTGCTGAGGGCTTCGTCCACGAAGGCCATCAGGGCCTCCTCATCGTGAACGGCCACGCTGAAGCAGGCCGACAGTTCACCTTCGGCCGGCGCTCCATGTTCAACGGAGGCCCCGGTCCGCTTCGTCACCGCGTTGGCCACCTCGAGCACGGTGCATCGGACGCCTCCAAGCACGTGCAGGTGCACCCCATGCTCCCTCGCGTCAGCCAAGCGAACCAAGTGGGAGGCAACGACGTTGACGTGAACGAGGTCCTTGACGGCCAACCCGTCCCCCATCACCCTCAGGCAACCGCTCGCTGCTTGGCGGGCAAAGGTGCCCACAAGGCCCCGGGCCTGCTTGTTGAGGTCGATGCCTTGCACGCTTGAGAGGCGGACGATGGCCACATGGCGATCCGCGCCTCCCGCCGCTGCAAAGCATCCTTCTGCCCTTGCCTTTCCCCGGCCGTAGCCATCGAACGGCCGTGGCTCAACATGGACGTCGATGGGGTCCTCCTGAGGGGCGTGGACGCGGATGGTGGACGCGAGAACGAGGGCAAGATGGGGGTGCGCTTCGGCGGCTGCGACGACCTGTCGGGCAAGGTGCACCGTGGCCTCCTCGATCACCTCGTCCGGCGCAGAACCTGGAAGGGGGCCAGCGAGGTGAATCACGGCATGAAGGTCCTCCATGACCTTGGAGAGCCCCGCGGCGTCGAGGCGCCTGAGGTCGAGGGGCACCCCGCGCTCGCCAAGCCGATCCATCACCGCCTCGCCGATGAAGCCGGACGCGCCGGTGACGCCGATCATCGAGGCACCTCAGTCGAGGGGCATGCGGGCGATGGCGGCATCGATTTCCGCACGAAGCACGTCGTCATCGTACCGTTCTGCTGCGTCGGAGGCAACGGCTTCGAGGCGCGCAGGAACGGCTCCGGACACGGGGGTCCAATCGCCAAACGGTGGGGCGACCACCCAGTGGCTCTCGGTCTGCCACAGCCGAGGCATTTCGTCGGAGGACACCAGGTCTTCGTGGAGCTTTTCGGAGCGGACCA
>JAURMD010000070.1 GCA_030830875.1 Thermoplasmatota archaeon
CACCGCGATGACCAAGGCTGAGAGCAGCATCAACACTCCCTCAAACCACGCCTCGTTTTCTTCGAAGCCACCAATGACGGCTTCAAAGAACAAGGCGGTGAGGAGGCTGAGGACAAGCCCAATACCAACGCCCTTCCAGACGCCTCGCATCAGTTCAGGTCGTTCCAGCTTCCGCGCGATGAGCAAGAAAATCACCACGAGCAGGGTGGCCTCAAGCGCCTCCCTGAACCCGATGAGGCCCCCGGCCCAAAGGTCTGCGAACATGGCCCTCCGCAAGCGCCGCCGGTTATGAGGTTTCGTATGCCCTAAACCATAGCATTGCGAGCCGACCACCATGCTTCAACAAGGTCTTCAGCAAAGGGGTCGGTCACCACATCGGGGTGACCGATCGGCCGCACGACGGTGAGCATCTCCACCACCCCAGTAGAGGTTGGGACGCCGATGACCACCACCTCTGCCACGGATTGTGCACCAAAACCTCCCAATTCAGATTGCACCTCCCAGCGCCTCGCAGCGAGTTCGGTTCGGTCTCCATCCAATCGAAACGTGTGGCTTCCTGACGATGCAACCTCATCAAGCCCGATCAGCCCCTCATCAAGACGAGGACCTCCCGCCTCGTCCAACAGGAGCACCGTCCGTTCCAGTTCCCGTTCCGCCTGACCGGTGAGGTCAGCGATGAGGAGGACGCCTCCCGCCATGCCCGTCGAGGCCCCTTGCCATGGCACGTGCATGGTACGAACAGCGACAATGGCAACATCGAGCGCCTCATCGCCCGTGCTGACGACGTGAACGGTCTCCGAAGCACGAGGCCAGCCGGACGGGTCGTCGAGGGTCAGAGCAGGGCCAAAATCTGAAACGACCGTTGGACTGACCACTGGAATCAAGCCACCGATCACCATCGAGCCAAGGACGACGGCCACGACAGCGAATCGTCCACGCCAAGCAGCGAACCAGTCCAATCGACCCGCAGGGCTGACCAACGACACCACGGTGATCAACCCACCAGCCAACACGACGCCACCTGGCACGAACCACCACGCAACAACGAGAAGGCCGAGAACGATCTTCAGGCGATTCCCGTCGCTCCAGCCTCCATTCGCACCAGCCTCTCTCGTCGTACGACGATGAAGTGCGGCCACAACGCCACAGGCCACGGCCAGCGAACAAGGAACGACGTAGGATATGCTTCGTCGCTGTCCCGCACCGGCATACGTTGAAACCTGCGGCGAACGAGGTTCGTTTGAGGCTGAAACGTGCACCATCTCATGCGGCTCGTCGGGGTGACGCACCGCCACCTTGTGCCTGACCCAGTGCGTCGGCTTCGACGTCGGGCGGGTCCTGGAATTCATGACGTCAACCTTGAGCTCACCCGTGGAGCAATCGTCGGCCTCGTTGGACGGAACGGCTCTGGAAAAACCACCCTCCTCCGAACCCTTGCAGGTGTGTTGGAGGTGCAGCAGGGGAGCGTTGTTGATGCTGAGGGCGCCGTTCTCGACGCCGCGCAGCGGCGACGTCGTGTCGGGCACATGCCTGAACAGGTTCGTTGGCAGGGGCGTGCAACGCCCAGAACCACGCTGATGGAACTCGCCGTCATGGACGGGGGGCGGTTGGACCTCATCGATGGTGTGATGCGTTTGGTCGGCATCCACGAGCGTGCCGACGACATGCTCGACAGCCTCAGTCAAGGTATGAGGCAACGGCTCACGCTGGCGACGGCGATGCTTGGAAGTCCTGACCTGCTGCTCTTGGACGAACCGTACAACGGTCTGGACCCGTCCGCTGCTCGGAGCCTGACCCGCGTGCTTCAGCGATTGGCACAGCGGGGGGTCACCGTCGTGGTTTCGTCGCACCATCTTGGTCATCTCGCAGGCCTCGTCGATCGCCTTGTGCTTGTGGAACGAGGACGGATCCTCGCCGAAGGAAGTGCAGAATCCCTCGCTGACGACCTCGGGATCGAGCGGCCGTGGGAAACCGTGGTTGAAGGTGAACGCCCCTCAGGTGATGCTGTCGACCTCGGTGGCGGTGCATGGCGTGTGGTCGGCCCTCGAATGAACGCCGATTTGCTGGCATCGCTGGGCAAGGTTCAGGTCCTCCGCCACGGTCGCCGAGAGCTTGACCTCGCCGACCTCCTCGAAGCAGCAGTGGCTGGAGGTGAAGAGGAATGAACACCGTTCAGCAGTGGGCGTGGCTCAGCGGACGACGAGCATGGACTCAACTCCGCTCTGTTCGCTCCGTTGTCGCCATCCCCTTGCTTGCATTGGCCATCCCTGGGGCGGCTTGGGGACTGTCAGACCCGCGCACGGCCCTGCCCGCGGACATTCCATTGGACACCCCGATGCACATTCTGTTTGTGACCAGTCTGTTTGTCCTCCTCACTGCGACCCTGACCTCGGTGCTGTACGCGTGGGATGGGATCAGCCGCGACCGAGCGTCGGGTGTGCTCGAGGTCCGTTTGGGACGTGCGATGAGTCGTCAACGACAAACCGCAGTGCTGCTCGCTTCGCACCTGACCACCGCGGTGCTTCCCGTTCTCGCGTTGTCGTGTCTTGCGGTGGTCATCGTGCAGCAACGAACAGGCGAATGGCCATCCTTTGCGGACGTGGTCGTTTTTCTTACCGCGACCGCGCTCGTTGTGGCATGGTACACGGTCATCGCCCTCTTGGCCTCAAGTTACGCACGTGACCAAGGCACAGCGATTGCGATGGGGGTTGGCGTATGGTTCCTGTTCACAATGCTATGGTTGTTGATCACCAGCGTGCTTGCGGGATTGGCCGGCATCGAGGCCGGCAGCCAAGATGTGGCGTGGATTCGTTTCGAAGCCGTGCTCGACCTTGCATCACCAAACGGCGTCTACCACCACCTCTTGGAACTCCGTCTGAGTGATGTGGACCGTGGTGTTGGCCCTTGGCTGATTGCTTCGGCTGCCGTGGCATGGACGGTCCTTCCGACGTACCTGCTTCTTCGTCGTATGGAGCACCTCGTGCCTTGAGTGGAGCGAGGATTCAAGCCACAGCGTGATGAGCGTTTGCCATGCGACCGGCCTTTGCTGTGCTGCTCATGCTTCTTCTGATGCTCGGTGGGGTCGGGCGCCTCCCAGCCTCGCTGGAACAAGCAGATGTCATGCCGGTGGAAGGCAGGCAAATGGAGGACGTCAATTGCAGTGGAATGACCTTCGAGGACCTCTTCGCGTACGACAACGCAAGTTTCGACATCGCCGTTGACGCATCCTGGTCCGAAGCGGCCATCACGGCCACGGCACGCGCGTCCGACGATCGAGCCTCGGACGTACGAACCGATTTGGACGGGCTCTTTGATGGATTTCCGGGTGGAAACGATTCCTGGATTTCAACCGATGAACGTGATGCGGTGAGGGAAGTCGGCCCGTCCTGCATCTCGGACATGTCGACGCGGATCACCCTTCACGAAGGAGCCACCGTGCGTGACCTCAGCGTGGAGCCGAACGAAGTTCGATTCATCGAGGATGGGATTGCGCTTGACGAGCGATTCCTCATTCCAAGCGACCACCCCGAGTACCGGACCTGCCCACGGAGCCCTCCATTAGCATCCACGAATTGCCGAGAAGTCCCCGTCAGCGCGACCGACGCCCTTGAAATCGACCTCATGGTTGCGGAGGGCACCACCACAAACGCAGCGTTCGAACGTCTTGAAGACCCGGACAGCACACCGTTTACCATCGCCATCGTGGCGACCAACATGACCAATGCCGACATGCGCATCACGTTCCCAACCCTTGCAGGACTGACCCTTGTCGCTTCGGAGGTCAGGGACGACGGCCTCGCACAACCTGAGCACGTAGCGCCAACGGTTGGACAAACCGCCGACGGTCGGCTCCAGGTGGACCTCAACTTGACCTACCCGCTTGCGGAATGGCCGATGGAACGCGTGCTCTACCTCGACTTCACCACGGAGGACCTCTCCTCCAACACGCCTCCTGAGTGGCTCACCGATGCGCCTGAAAATGGAACGAGGTTCAGCCTTCCTCCGGGCATCAATTCCGCAAGCATTCCAGCCGCAACCGTCGCCTCCTGGGGCTTCGACCAGCACGGGTGGTCGCTCAACTGCGAGGGTGTTGATGGATGGAACATGAGCCGAACCAACCTCGGTGATGTCGTCATCGAACGTGGGACGGGGATTGGCGGAGAGGTCACGTGCACCATGGTGGACGGGTATGGTGTGACCTCCCAAGAGCACCGCACGTGGAGCCTCGTCCAACCGTTCACGTTCGAAACGAACCTCACGGAAGAGCGCCATGTGTTGATTGAGGTCGCCCCCGCTGCCGAAGCGGGTTTCACCCTCGCTGCATCACTGCATCAAAACTCACGGGAAGGCGCGCTCCTCTCCATGCCGGTGCTCAGCACGGCAGTGTTTGACCAAAGCAGCGAAGGAATGCTCCCGGGGAGCCTCTTCTGGTCCATCCGCATCAGCGGAGACGGGTGGTGGATCATGGAGTTCGTTCTCGACCTCGGCGTCAACCTGCCCAACACACCGCCTTCCCTCGTTATCGACCAAGCCTTGGACGGTTCAAACGGCACGTGGAATGCGCTCGGCACAACGGTGTTGGTGCGCGGCCAAAGCATGGATCCGGAAGGAGAGACGATCACGGTCACGTGGCGCTTGTGCGGGGCGGGTGACGAAGCCACGCTGGCCAACGGAGCGTGGGAGGCTGAGGTGAAGACCATTGCATGCGATCAGCAAGGAATCACCACCTATGTCGTCGACATCACAGCCACCGATGCGTCGGGTGGGTCAACCAGCATCAGCGCCGCACTTGTGGCACAACAGAACCAGGCCCCTGAACCGGACATCAGGCCTGTCGACGAGCCTTCAACTCGCAGGTTCATCCCTCACCCGGGCATCGTGGCCAGCCTGCTTTGCGTCGCGTTCGCAGCCATGCTCAGCCGCCCATCTCAGTCGTAATTTGCACCGGCAGCCTGAAACCGGCTTCACGTCGGGATGCACCTGCAGGTGTTGATGTGTTCGAGGGCGTGGTTCAGCGAACAAGCCACGAAGGAGGATTGTTGGTGCCCTTTTCGGGGGCATCGCCGGCCCTTGGTAGCATCCTTGTCGATGAAGGTGGCGCGTACGTGGGGAAAGTGGACGCCGTGCTCGGGACCACCGAAGCCCCCGTTGTGCACCTTGCTCACCTTGACCGGAAACGGGACCCGGAGTCGCTGCTCGGATTGACGCTCTCCATTCGCGCTCGAGCAGACCGTCAAGGAGGCCGAGGCGGTGAGGAGCGCCGTGGCGGCCGCTTCGACCGCGGCAACGACCGCAGGCGGGACGACCGAGAACAGCGCGGAGGCGGCGACTGGACCTGCCCTCAGTGCAGCAACAGCAACTTCTCCTTCCGTACCGAGTGCAACCGATGCAACGCCCCTCGTGGAGACACTCCCGGTGATGGAGGCGACCAGCGGGGCCGTGGCGACCGAGGCGGTGGACGTTTTGACCGCGGTAACGACCGCGGTCGAGGACGGTTCGATCGCGGCAACGACCGCAGGGGGGACGACCGAGAACAGCGCGGAGGCGGCGACTGGACCTGCCCTCAGTGCAGCAACAGCAACTTCTCCTTCCGTACCGAGTGCAACCGATGCA
>JAURMD010000071.1 GCA_030830875.1 Thermoplasmatota archaeon
AGCAGGCAAGGCGGCGGCCATCGCGGAGTTCGAAGGACAGCAGCGTATGGGCCATCTGGGGATGCTTTGGTTCGAAGGCCTCCAGCACGAGCCAAATCCGCTTGACGTCGTTGATGTTGAACGACACGTCCGTCCAGCGCTCGTCGAAGTCCTTGGTGGTGCGCCAATGGAAATCACGGACGTCGTGAAGGGTCACCTGGTCCCCCTCGACGGTGGCCCGTGGGGTGCGTGCGTTGTCGTTGACCCAATTCCGCTCGTTCGAGGGCTGTTCCAATCGAAACCGCCGAACGCTGAGCAGAAGTCGGATCAAGACCGCGACGATCAGACCACTGAAGCAGCCGACCGACCAGACCAGCACGCCCTCCATGGCCCTTCAGAGGGCTTCACGCGAAAGAAGGTGGCCCCGAATCAGGCGCCGGGTGAGGCGTGAATCCCCTGAGACGGAGCGAGCGGAACGATGCGGTGTGGGTTCATGTGTTCGTGCGACCAGAAGTAATGGTGCTGCATGTGGCGCCAATCGCAGGTCGCTCGAACCCCGGGCAGCGCAAGGAAGCGCTCGAGGTAGGCGCTGAGGTTTGGCAGGTCAACGATCCGCTTCAGGCTGCACTTGAAATGGACGACGTACACCAAATCGAAGCGCAGCAGTGTTGGGATGAGGCAGAGGTCGGCTTCGGTCAGCACCCCGTGGCCGTCACCAACGAGCCACGCTCGGTTGGCCATGTGGGCTTCAAGCGCCTCGAGGCGGTCGAAGAGCACCGTCACTGCCGCGTCGTAGGCTGCTTGGCTGCGAGCGAACCCTGCCTTGTAGACACCGTTGTTGACGCTCTCGTAGTTCGCGTCGATCATTGCATCGATGGCCGTGACCAGCGGTTCAGGACAGAGGTCTGGGCCTGACGTTAGGCCCGCATCACGGAAGGTCGTGGTCAGCATCCGAACGATTTCGCGGCTTTCGTTGTTCACGATGGTGCCGTGTGTTCGATCCCACAATACCGGGACGGTGCCGATGTGGCCGCTCTGCGGCCACGACTGGTCCGCCAAGGCGTAGATCTCCTCCAACGATGCCGCCCCATGCAGGGCGTCGTCGGTGGCGCCCGGCTCGTTGGGATTGAACACCCAACTTCCGTCGGCCTGCATCCGCCAGTCGACCACGCTCACCGTGATGGCCTCCTCAAGCCCCAGCAGCGCCCGAGCGAGCATCGTTCGATGCGCCCAAGGGCAGGCATGGGAGACGTAGAGGTGGTATCGACCGGACGCTGGTGCGAAGGTTCCGTCGAGGGTCACGTGGTCACGAAATTCGCTCGACTTGCGGACAAAAGCGCCGTCGTTGAAGGCGGACGTCCATGCGGAGGCCTGGTCAGCCATGGGCCATCCATCCGAGGGTGGGCTTTGAAACGCTGCGTTGGCCGCACGGCTCATCAACCACGGACGAACGCCGTGAACCGTGGTGCGTGCGCACGACCTCGTGGTGGAGTCCTTCCTTGTCGGACCCTTGCAGATGCGCTGTTCGGTGGTGTGCGACCTCGCCACGGGCGACACCGTCGTCATCGACGCAGGAGACGAACCGGACCGCCTGATCGCGTGGATCGACCGTGCCGAGGGTCTTGGCCCGAACTGGTCCTCAGCGGAGGTGGAGCGCAAGGCCGGGGACCGCCGAGTGGTCGCCCTGCTCAACACGCACGCCCATTTTGACCACAGCGGGCACGTGCCCACGGTACGCGAACACTGGGGTGTGGAGTGGTGGCTGCACCCCGACGATGCCTTCCTGCAATCCCTCGCGGCCGAAGCAGCGGCACGGTGGGGCTTCCCTCCCCTGCCCTCACCGGCCATCGCGGACCATGACCTAGAGCACGGACAGGTCCTCGACGTCGGCAGCCTCCGCTTCGACGTCATCCACACGCCCGGCCACACCTTGGGTGGCGTGTGCCTTCGGCTGCGCGTCGACGGCGGGGCAGACCACCTCTTCGCGGGCGACACCCTGTTTGCTGGGTCTGTTGGACGCACCGATTTGCCCCATTCGGGTGGGGACTTCGACCTGCTCGCCCGCTCCATCCACACCGGCCTGTGGCCGCTTCCAGAGGACACGGTGGTCCATCCGGGCCACGGCCCGCTCACCACCATCGGGCACGAGAAGCGGACGAACCCCTTCGTTGGCGAGGGGGCCGGCGAGCACGGCACCTTCGGGCGCGGCCGCTATGCATGACACCGTCCTCACCTGGATGGTGAGGGTTTATTCCACGGCGACGGGCGCCTGCGGGCATGACGAGCCTTGGCCATCTGGTGCTGTACGTCAGCGACATGGAACCCATGCTCCGTTTCTATAGGGACGTGGTCGGCCTCCATGAGGTCGGCCGCGTGCATGGAGGGCGCGTGGTGGCGCTCACGGGAGGACGGACCCACCACGAACTCCTGCTCATCGAGGTCGGGCCTGCACCCGGTCCGCTGCAGGGACGTCGTCTCGGTCTCTACCACACCGGCTG
Organism: Thermoplasmatota archaeon; assembly: GCA_030830875.1. Lineage (GTDB taxonomy): Archaea > Thermoplasmatota > Poseidoniia > Poseidoniales > Poseidoniaceae > MGIIa-L3. The sequence continues at coordinate 2,478 of JAURMD010000071.1, forward strand.
GTGCATCGGGGACGACGACGATGACCTGAGGGAGGCATTGCTGCGTGCGCAGAACATGGAGGTCAGGCTGGTTGGAACGGCCGACCACACCGTCTCGCACTCCCTCTACCTGCTTGACCCGGACGGGAACGAAGTCGAACTGTACGTCGACGTCCCCGGCATCGACTGGAAGGATCCATCGTGGCTTGACGAGCCCATCCGCGGCTTGAGGCTCTGATCAGGACATCATGCTCGCAAGGGCGTCGCTGAGCACGGGAAGGGCTTCCTCCCAGGTGGCAACGATACCGTAGTCTGCGTGCTTGAAGATGGGCGCGTCCGCGTCCTTGTTGATGGCGACGATGTACTTCGAAGATCGCATGCCAGCGAGGTGCTGGATGGCTCCAGAAATCCCCACTGCGATGTAGAGGTTCGGGTTCACGGTCTTGCCGGTCTGACCGACCTGCATG
>JAURMD010000072.1 GCA_030830875.1 Thermoplasmatota archaeon
GCTGCCATGTTTGAGCGCCTTACGTCCGAGTCCTTCTAAGACCGTACCGTCGTTAGGCATGGCTTCGGTGCAGCAGGCCAACGCCCCTCCTCTCCGCACCTCGTAACAAGGCGGTTAGGTGTGTGACTCCATCGCGCATGCCACCGTCGAGTGGCTCCTCAGCCGCTACGGTCCAGCACCGTCCCATGAGCATCGTCCTCAGATCTTTGACGTCTTCTGAAGACAGCCAGCCGTGGAGGCGAAGTCCTCCAGCCCCCGCTGAAGCCTGCTGATGTTCGATGTCCAATCCGTGCGCCAGTTGACGGAGAAGCGCGTCCAACCTGTCGTGCTCGGCTTCGTGTCCTTGCGTGGCTCGCATCCAAGCAAGGAGGTATGTCAGGACACAACCGTCTTCGCTAGGAAACCGACCGAATCGCTCCACATGACGCCCTTCTGCAACATCGAGCCTGCTTCCATCGTCCTGACGTTGCATGGACAGAAGGAAGAGCAACGTGGCGTCGTCGAGGCTGCTGAGCATCTCAGAATCGTTCTGGTCAATGCGCTCACGAAGGTTTGGGTGAGCGGAAAACAATGCTTCCCAAGGCCGCTCTGGCCCTTCGTTCGCCAAGAGCCTGAGCATGGTCTCAAACACGATGCTGTCCACGGGGTCCAACGTGTGGAACGCTGCAGTGCTGCTGGCCATGCCACAGCGAACGGAGGTATGGTCAAGACCCTTGCTCATCGTTCGAAAAATCGATTCATACGACGCTGGAAATCATCGTCAGGAGCGCCACCCTCAAGTTCGCCACGAAGCCGGGCCAACCGGCTCGACGCGTCGGTGGCTTCCAAGGCAGGGTCCGTTGCCGGTTCACCCTCGGCTGAGGCTTCTCCCCCAAGACCACCCTCGTCCAACGCCTGGGTTTCCTCCTGCACGTCCTCCACGACGAGGGTCACATCCCCGTCCGTCGGTTCAGATTCGACAGACGGCAGCGCCACGTCGTGTTGTTGCGATGAGGGCCGTGGCGTCGAGGAAGACATTCCACCAACGGCCGTCACACGTGCAGCCTTGTGATGGGGGAGCAAGAAGCGGCCGAGCATTGTGATGAGGAGCAAGGCGCCCAAGGCCCACATCCAGCCTCCGTCCGCTAGGCCAAGGTTCACACCTGAGCGATGGATGGCTGCAGATCGATCATCGCCGTCATCGTCGTCGACATCGAACGGTGCTTCACAGCGAAGTTCGGCAGCGACCTCCGTTCCTTCAGGGATGTCAAGGCCGCTGAGGTCGATGCGAAGCGTAGGAGCAAAATCCCCCGAAACGTCCACAAGGAACGACGCTTTTCGGCCTGCTCCGGCATCGAAGTGGACGGCGCAAGGCGCATCCCCAATCACATCTGAACCTGCCCTTCGGATGCCGAGCACGGCTTCCGCGCCATCAAACGTGAAGGTCGCAATTCCAAGGTTCCAACCTGCCGCCCTGGCCAAACCGCTCCATGACGACGCCTCAAGCAACGACCCTTGACGATCGTGGACCACAAACTGGAGGTGAACTTGACCTGGTGCGGGCGTCCATGTGCTGGTGTTGATGGTCCACGTGGTGCTTGTGCTCGAAAGCATTCGCGTGCTGTGGTCGAGGGGGACGGGCCGGCCTTTGTCATCGAGCAACGTCCAAGCGACCTCGGCAGCGCTGCTGCTGCTGCCTACACAGGTCGCGATGGCGCCTGAGAACGGCGTACGACCAAGATTTGGTACGGTCGAAGCGAGGTTGCATTGCACAATGGCGGTTGGTGTGGGTAGGCCAAATTGTACAACTTTGAATCCTGCTTCATCGATGTTGATGATGTCCATTCCCTCGGTCAGTTGGAACACGTCCACGTGTCCGTCGGTGAACTCCACGACGTGACGCCCTCCGTACTGCCCGACAAGCACAGGACTCGACGCGAAGGCGACGTCCCTTGCTCGGGTTTCAATCTGGATCTCCATGGGGTCGAGCATGGGATGATGCACGGTCACGGTAATGAGCCGTCCTGAACCATCCCAATCCTCGCCCGGGAGCAGCGAAATGGGAAGCCCAGTCCGGGCGCCAGGAGCAATCATCAGGGTCGAAGGTCCTTGCACAACCCACGTCGTGGGTTGTCCGCTGAGGGTGACCTCGACCCGAGCAACATCGTTGCCCGTGTTCTCAAGCCATGCCACGGGCATTCCTCCCGACGGGCTCAGCCACCACACGCCCTCGTTGTTTAGTTCCAATCCTGCAGCGGCTGACACCCGAACAGGGACGGAGTGGGTGGATGCGCCTTCTCCATCTCCGTCGGAGATCCTCACATTCACCGTTCCAACATCACCAGCCTCCGTTCCGTGGGGGGGTGTCACGTTCAGGAACACCGTCGAAGCACCAAACGGTGCTACGTGGGTCCCGTTCGACGGAACGGAGACGCTCCATCCTTCCGCAACCTTGGCAAACCATGGCGATTGGGGGCTGTTTCCGAGGTGGTCGATGGGAACCTCGATGATTCCACCTTCAGGAGGCACCACGAGGTCGACCTCGGACAGGTTGATGCTCCAACCTGACACACGTCCCACCGTGACGGTGTGTTCAACGCTCGCAAGAAGTTGACCTTGCCATTCCGCACGGATCTGCCACGTCGATGTGCTTCCGTTCCACGACAACGAAGGAACACGTACGGGAAGGCTCACCGCTGTCACGGCTCCAATCGGTACGTCATCCACATGAGCGCCAGCCTCCGGCCACGTTGAATTGTCGCCTTCCACAGCGGTCGTGTGGTGCGTGATGAACAGGTCAAGATCGTCCATCGTGTTTCCAAGGTTGGTGGCATTGACCATCACGCTCAGGGCTTGTCCAGGAAGAACAATGTCAGGAAGGGGGGCGAGGTCGAGGGCCCATGCACGGTCTGGGGCGGCCGCCACCGAAAGGCGTACGGTGGAGACGACGCTCTGGTTGAAGAGGGACTGTACCTGCAGCACCACCTCGAAGGGTTCCAGAGCGGGAACGTCGTTGTCCATTGTCATCCTCATCGTCATGACCGAAGAGCCTCCAGGGGCGACCGTCTTGGTAGGGGTGGGTGTCGTCAGCACCACGCTTCCATTGTTTGGCGAGGGGTCGAGGAATGCTGTGAAGGCGTACGTATCGTCATCGTTGCCAGGATTGCTCACGCGAACCGTCAGGTCATGTTCCTCACCCACGTTCAACACGGTGGCGTTCGCATCCGGGGCGGGGTCGATCAAGGCCAGGCTCGCAAGATGCCGTTGAAGCAAATGGATGCTGATGGTCAGGTCTGCGTGCATCGTATCGTCCGTTGCAAGCGTCCAGATGAGCCGTTGTGGAGGTGCTGTTGGGGGCACGGTCAGTGACAAGGTGAGCGTTTTCACGTCGTTGGGACTCCCTTCGACGTGGAGGCCGGACCCGTTCAACACCGCATCTGCGGCCTTCACTTCCCAACCACTCGGAAGCGCGCTCAGCGCGGACGTGTTCCATGTCAACGCCCCGCTTGATGGAAGGTCCACCGTGATGGTGTAGTTGACCGTTACATCAGGGAAGGTCCGATGATGTGGTGGTACCGTGCTGCTGTGGCTGGAACGAAACCCGACGTCGAGCGCCCTGCAAAGTTCAGAATCACCTTCACCGATGCACACGGTCAGGGTAACATCGTCGACGGACCCAAACGGGGCCGTGACGGGTACATCGATCACGGCGCGGAGGATCAGAAGTTCGCCCGGTTCAAGCGAGAGCGTGAACGCTTCGGTCCCATCGATGGTTTCGACCCTTGGCGCACCCCAACTGCTGGTCGACCAATCGAGCGATGTTGTGGTTTCCTGAGCGTTCCCAAGATTTTCCAAGCTGAACCATGCTGACGCAGATGTGCCTGGTCGTCCTGCTCCATAGGTGCTGCCCGTCCCGTCAGGTCCCTCGAGGTCCAAGCCACGTGTTCGCAGCACTTCCATCGGAATGCGAAGGGTGGTATTGATCGTGGTATCGAGTTCAAGCTCAACGCGGACGTCGAGCCACCCTTCCTCGTCCCCAAGCGCCGTTGATGGAATCGTAAGGTTCCATCCAAGGTTCATGGTGGACCCTTCAGAGAGGACAAAACTCGATTGAAAGGCGGATGATTCGGTCAACGTCCAACCTTCCGGGAATCCAGTTTCATCCACCTGCACAGCCCATCGCCCCTCGCGCGTACCCATGGCGAGGACGCCCACCTCAAAGGGCACGGTGCCTCCTGGGAGGACCGATACGGTTTCGCTGGGCCCAAGAAGAGAGACGGCGTAGGGTTGGCGAACAACAAGCTCCGTGGTCACGATGTTGTTGTCTTCCCGTGCCTCGCTGATGTTGTTGTTCGGGTCAAGAACCAGCCTGAACATCGAAGTGCCTAACTCGGCCGTGATCGCGACGGTGAACGAGACGGTTGTGCCATCACCGGAAGGGTCGATGGGGTCGAGTTCGTCAATGCGATGCCTGGCGATGATCGTTTCCCCTAGGTACAACCACGCATCCACCTCGTCGTTGGCAGGGTCTGTGCCCACGTTCTCGTAACGGGCGGACACGGTCACAGATTCTCCAGGGTCAGGCGATGCAGGGGTGAACTGAATGGCCCTCCCATCGGACAACGGCACAAGGTCCGGGGCTCGTTGGGACACCACCATGTCTCCGATCACAATGTCGATCGCACCATCGTTGTCGATGTCACCGACCGCAGGAGCGGCCCATGTTCGATGAGGGAGCGAAACGGGGTCTTCCCACGGCGTGGAAACATCAGCAGGTGCCCCGGTTTCACCATCAAAGGCATGAAGACGGCGTCCGAAGGCGACGAGGAGTTCCTGTGGGCCATCACCGTCGATGTCCATCCACAAGGGAGGGGACACCGCGATCTCATCGTTGTCGTTGCCACCCGCTCTGTTCATGATGCGTGACCACTCTTTCTGGGCAGGGTCAACGCTGACGTCATGGCATCCTGCCAAGCCTTCGCGGTCAAAACTGCTCGGACTGGCAGAATACCACGTCACCCAGCACAATCGGTCGTGCTGCCCATCGTGGTCGGTGTCCACGGGAAGTGGAGGTGCGTCTGCGTACCCGTTTGGTGTCCTGAAGGAAAACACCTCGCTGGTTGAGGTCAGGTCCATGCCGATGAAGCGTGCTCCCTGCCCCGACGTGCGTCCATTGGCATCCGTGGGCACCGTCAGCACCA
>JAURMD010000073.1 GCA_030830875.1 Thermoplasmatota archaeon
GCCTCATAGTCGTCTTCCATGATCATGAACCAGTCGAGGTCGCGCGGCAGGTCGGCCGTGAGGTATTCGTGCCCGTCGTTGTCCACCAGGAAGTCGTCCTCGAGGCGGATGCCGAACCAGCCGTCGAGGTAGATGCCCGGCTCGATGGTGATGGCGTCGGTCGGCAGCAAAGGCTCGTTGTTGAAGTTCAGGCCGAACAAGGGCTCGTCGTAGCCGCTTGAGAGCAGGGGGGGTTCGTGCACGCAGACGCCGAAACCGTGGCCAAGGCTGTGGATGAAGTAGTCACCAAAACCCTGTTCGTCGATGTGCGTGCGAGCGATGTCGTCGAGCGTCCATGCCGGCGTGCCCGTTTCGATGAGCGGGAAGGTGAGGTTCTGCGCGTCGTACACGGCCATGTAGGCGTCGATGATGGTCTGGTTGTCCGTCCCCCCAATGACGTAGGTTCGCGTCACGTCGCTCACCCAGTCCTGCACCCGCGCCCCGAGGTCCACGACGACCACGTCGCCAGGCTGCACGATGCGCGGCCCGGCGCCCTCGTTCTCCGGGTCGCCGTGCGGGATGGCGCCGTTGGGACCGCTCGCCACGATGGTGCCGAAGCTCGGCCAGTCGGGGTTCGACCCGTTTTCGATCATGACGCGGTCGATTTCGTCGCGGATTTCCGCTTCGGTGAATTCCTCGCCCATCAGAACGCGCCAGAGCATCCAGCGGGCGTGGGCTTGGCCGATCTCCGCGATGGTCGTGGTCTCCCGAATGGCGTTGTCCTTCGAGGGCGAGAGCCCTTCCGGCGAGGGCGTTTCACCCTCGAGCAGCCGCGCCGCTTCGGTTTCGCAGGCGGCCGCGGCCGGAAGGAGCAGCAGGGCGAGGAGCCCCAGTGCCACGACGGTCCGCATGGATGCCCCTTGCGGCCATAGGCCAAGAATCCCCCGGACGCCCTCGATTCGGGGGTGCGAATCATTCAAGACGGCTCCGCGGTGGTTCCGAACATGGCGGCCAAGCCTCCTGCGAAGGGCGGAAAGAAGCGACGCAAGATGCGCCTTACCCTCAAGCAGAAGAAAATGGACGTGACCGCGGACAAGTACACCGACAGCCTCGGGTGGTCGACCGAGGTCGGGCGCACCCTCGAAGAGGCGGCCGCGCCGCCCGAGCCCGAGACCCTGAACGTGCAGTGCGAGATGTGCGGTTCCATGCTCAAGGCGCGCAAGCCCAAGAACGCACGGTACACGGTCACCTGCGACTACGACGCTTGCGGCCACACCATGCACTTCGGTTGAGGGAGCGCATGAGAGCCGCCGCGGCGCTCCTTGTGGCGGTGTTGGTGCTCGTTCCCGGCTGCACCACCGCTGGCGATGAGGAGCCAATGGTGCTGGCGACGACGACCTCGATGAGGGACTCCGGCTTGCTCGACGTTCTGCTGCCAGCGTTTGAAGCGGCCACGGGCCATCGTGTGGACGTGGTGGCCGTCGGCACCGGAGCGGCGCTCGAACTGGGGCGCAGCGGGGACGCCGACGTGCTCATCGTCCATGCGCCGGACGCGGAGGCCGCCTTCTTGGAAGAGGGCCACGGCACCTCGCGCACCGTCTTCGCGTGGAACACCTTCGTGCTGCTGTCGCCTGAACCGCTCGACGGCGACCTCTTCACGGTGCTCGACGCCGTGGTCGAGGAGGAGCGCTGTTTTGTGTCCAGGGGCGATGCCTCCGGCACGCACCTGCGCGAGCAGGCCATGTGGCGTGCGTGGGCCGACGAGCGCAACGTGACGCTCGTTGAGGGCGAGGACGGAACGCGCCCTGACGGAGACTGGTACCTGTCCATCGGTCAAGGCATGGGGGCTGCAATCACCATGGCGGACGAGAAGCGGTGCGTGACGCTATCAGATGCAGGTACGGCCCTCTTCAGGCAGGCGGACACCGACCTTACGCGGCTGTCCTTTGAGGACGAGACCATGCTCAACACGTATTCGATCATCCCGATGGATGGGCCGCGCCTTGCCGCGGCTGAGGCGCTCCAGACCTTCTTGCTTGACGAGGGCGTGGCCCTCATCGCGGGCCATACGGTGAACGGCGAGGCCCTGTTCACGCCAGGTCAGCCCTGAAGGGCGAGACCGAGCAGTGCCCGACCTTCTTCGCTGCTTTCGTCCACGGCTTGACCGCCCACCAGCAGCACGCGGCGGTCGGCCAAGCGTTGCGCCTGAGCAAGGTCGTGCGTGGCGATGACCACGGCCGCGCCTTCGCTGGCCACCTGACGCACGAGACCTTCGATGCGAAGCGTCGTGGCGAGGTCGAGTCCGGAGCTGAATTCGTCGAGCAGCAGCATGGACGGGCGAAGCGAGAGGGCGCGAGCGAGGCTCGTGCGCTGGCGTTCCCCGCCTGAAAGGGCGGTCGCCGGGCGGCCCTCGAGGCCCGCCATCGAGACAAGGTCCAGCAGGTCTGCCGCCCCTCCGGCGAGCAGCACCTCGTCGAGCGGCGTGTTGCTCAGCAGCACGGGATGCTGCGCGACAAGACCGACACCGCCACGGCCTTGGGCCACGGGCGCCCCTTCAACGTCCGGTTCAAGTCCCGCCACGCAGCGCAGAAGGGTGGATTTCCCAGCCCCCGATGCCCCGAGGACAACGAGGATCTCCCCTCCCCGCACCTCGAGGTTGCGGAGGTCCAGCACGGTGACGCCTCCCCGAACAACCGAAATGCGGTCCCAGGTATGCTGCGGGAACGACGAGGCGAGACCTCCGGGCGATGAAGCGGCCTTTGCTGGCGCCGTTGCCCGTGGCGCGATGCCCCGAAGGCCTTCGATCAGGAACATCATCGCCAAGGCCAGCAGGAGGAGCAAGCCGCCCTGCACCACCGCAGCACCAAGGTCGCCCTTGCTGGTCTCGAGGACGATGCTCGTCGTCAGCACCCGCGTACGTCCAGCAATGTTGCCGCCCACCATCAGGACCGAACCGACTTCGGCAATGGCCCTCCCGAACCCGAGGGCGACGCCGTTCAGCACACCACGCCACACCAGCCCAACCTCCACCTTGAGGCCGTTCCAGCGCTCCAGTCCAAGCAAGGCAATGGCGTGGCGGTGCCCAGGCGTGATGGCGTCGAAGGCCGCCCATGTCCCGCCCCACACGAGGGGAAGGACAAGGAGGGTCTGCGCCAAGACCATCGCTTCCACCGTGAACAGCAGATCGAGGGGGCCCAGCGGCCCGTCGTTCGAAAGGAGCAGGTAGACGAGCACCCCAACGACGACCGGTGGCAGCCCGTACAGCGTCCGCACGAGCACACGAAGCCACTCTAGGCCACCTGCTCGGGCGCAACGTGCGCCAAGCGGCACGCCGATGGCCGTCGCAAGCAGGGTGGCCGACCCGCTCGTGAGCAGCGTGGTCGCGAAGATCGACGCCATGCCCCTCGGTCACGCGGTGCGTGCGCCCGTGATGATGCTGACGGCGAGCCCACCACCATCCTCAAGCGGCACCGCGTTTGGCCCATGCCATGGACGTCCCGTACTTTGTGCAGGTTCCTGAAGCGCAGGCCATCGCGGCCGAGGTCGTACGGTCCCTCCCACGTCCCGAGGTGGAGCACGTCCCGCTTTCCGAGGCCCACGGCCGCCTGCTTGGTGAAGACTTGCGCTCGCTCGTCGACGATCCTCCCTTCGACAACTCGGCGATGGACGGTTTCGCCCTGCGGCTGGCCGACGTGCCCGAGGTTCCCGCCACCCTGCCGGTGCAAGCGGTGGTGGCCGCCGCAGCGCAGGACGACCTCGCTCCCTTGCTCCCGGGCCACGCGGTGCGCATCATGACCGGCGCCCCCATGCCGCCCGGCGCCGACGCCATCCTCCCCATCGAAGCCTGCGAGGTGGGGGATGGCGAGGTCACCCTCACGAAACAAGCCCGCCCCGACTTCGTCCGTCACCAAGGGGAGAACCTCGCCAAGGGCGCGGTTGGGCTTTCTGCCGGCGTGCGCCTCACACCTTCGAGGGTGGGGCTGTGCGCCACGATGGGCCACCCAACCGTGCCGGTGCAGCGGCGCCTGCGCATCGCGGTCATCGCCACCGGCGACGAACTTCGTTCGCCTGGGGAGCCCCTGCTGCACGGTGAAGTCTACGAGTCAAATTCCCACGGGCTGGTTGGCCTTGTTCGGGCCATGGGCCACGAGGCCCTGCACCGACCGGTGGTGCACGATACGCTCGACGGCTTGCGTGACGCCCTTGTCGCGGCCGCGGCCGAAGCGGACATGATCCTGACGTCGGGCGGGGTGTCCATGGGCGAGTGGGACCTCGTGCGACGGCTCATGGAGGAGGAAGGGGACGTGCGCTATTGGCGCGTCAAACTCCGCCCGGGTTCGCCCCCACTCTTCGGGTTGTGGCAGGGCACGCCGCTGTTCGGCCTGCCCGGCAACCCGGTCAGCAGCCATGTGGTCTTCCGCATGCTCGTGGCCGACGCGCTTCGCGTCTGGACGGGGGCGGACGGGCCCAAGGAAGCGCAGGTGCGCGTGCGGCTCCGCGACCCGGTGAAGGCGACGATGGACTGCCTGACGCTGCGCCGCATCGTCATCGCCGTCGAGGACGGCGAAATGGTCGGTTACCAACCTCGGCACCAAGGCTCGGGCAACCTCGAGAGCCTGGCCAGCGCCGACGCCCTGACCCTGCTTGAGCCGGGCGCTGCGGCGGAGCCTGGCGACGTCATCGACGCCCTCCTGCTCTGAGCCACCGCCGATTTTTGCCACCGGATGCCTCATGGCGGGCGGGTCGCAGGTCATGGCATGCCCGGGACGGAGGCGCAGGAGGACGAGGACTTGCTGGATGCCCTTCGCCGCGTCCATCCGGACAGTTCCACCGGCACGCTGCGTCGGATGCTGACCGAGGGGCGGGTCGAGGTGGACGGCGCGCCGGTCCACAAGGCCAAGCAGGTGCTCGAGGCGGGCCAACGCATCGAGGTGGTGGCCCGCGCGCAGAAGCAGGTCGAGACCCCCCGCCACCTGCAGCCTGCGCCCGCCGTCGACCTTGATGTGCTGCACGAAGACGACGCCATCCTTGTGGTGAACAAGCCCGCTGGGCTGCTTTCGGTGGCGACGAACAAACTCGAGGAGGACACCCTCCATGCCCGCTGCGTGTCGTACGTCCGGGCGCAGCATGGGGAGAACGCGTGGGTGCACATCGTCCACCGCCTCGACCGAGAGACTTCGGGTGTCATGGTGCTCGCACGGCACAGCCGCTACAAAGAGGCCCTTCAGCAGCAGTTTGCCGACCGCGAGGTCCACCGGATCTACCGGGCCTTGGTTGAGGGTCGCCCAGAGGGCGACCACGGCACGGTGGTGCAGCACCTCGTCGAGGACGAGCACCTCAACGTGCGGGCCGTCAAGGCGGGGTACAAGGGAGCACGAGAAGCCATCACGCACTGGCACGTGCTCGACGCCGACGAACACGTCGCGGACATCGAACTCCTCATCGAAACCGGGCGCCGCCATCAAATCCGCATGGCCATGCGCTTGCTTGGTTGCCCCATCGTCGGCGATGCCCTCCATGGCGCGACCACCGACCCCTTGCATCGCGTCGCGCTGCACGCCAGCGCCCTCGAATTCCTTCACCCCGAGGACGACGAACCGGTCCGCTTCCAGTGCGAGCCGCCCTTCGTGTGAGTCGCCTGCCGACGGGCAGGGGTTCAAGAACGCTCGACAAAACGACCACCGGAGCACCATGTCGTCACCGGGCGAGGCGGGATGGATTGAGGTGCGCGGGGCGCGCACCCACAACCTCCAGAACGTGGACGTGCGCCTCCCCCGAGGCTGCTTCGTCGTCGTCAGCGGCGTGTCGGGCTCCGGCAAGTCCTCCCTTGCCTTCGACACGCTCTACGCCGAAGGCCAGCGCCGTTACGTCGAATCCCTCTCGTCCTACGCACGGCAGTTCATCGGCCAGATGAAGAAAGCCGACTGCGACGGCATCGAAGGCCTCTCGCCCGCCATCAGCATCGACCAGAAGCAAGGCTCGCACAACCCCCGGTCCACCGTCGCCACCGTGACGGAAATTCAGGACTACCTCCGCCTGTTGTGGGCGCGGGTGGGCCGTCCCCACTGCCCCGAGTGTGGACAAGAGGTGGCCCGGCGCACGGTGCAGGAGATCGTCGACGACATCCTCTGGCGCCTCGAAGGGCACGCTGTGGCCGTGTGGAGCCCCGTGGTGCGTGCCCGAAAAGGCACGCATGCCGACCTGTTCCGGCAGCTCGTGGAGCAAGGCCTGCTCGTGGGCTTGGTCAACGGCCACGAGGTTGAATTTGAATCGCCCCCCGCGCTCGACAAGGCTTTCCGGCACGACGTCGACGCGCGGATCGACCGCCTGAAGTGCACCCGCGACCGCCGACAACGCCTCACCGAAGCGGTCGAGCAGGCCCTTCGCCTCGGCGACGGCAGCGTGCACGTGGAAAGCCTCGAAGCGCCCGCACCCTCCTTCGACCTGCCCGAAGGTTCGAGGGCACGTGAGACGGGGCAGGGCGAACGCATCGCGTGGTCCGAGGACTTCGCCTGCCCCGAGCACGGGGCCTTCATGCCGGAACTCTCGCCCCGGGTGTTTTCCTTCAACTCTCCCTTGGGGGCCTGCCCCGATTGCCAAGGCCTTGGCGTGCAGCGCCGCTTTGCGGAGGAACTCATCGTTGACGGAAGCCTGACCCTGGAGCAAGGGCCGGTGCTTCCGTGGCGCCAATCGATGTCCCCGGCGTGGTACAAGCGCCTGATGCTGCAGGTAGCGGAGCACTACGGCATTCCCACGCGAATGCCCTACGACCTTCTCGAGGACGACCACCGCGATGTCTTGATGCACGGTTCTGGCTCCACGGTGATCCACTTCCACTTCGAGTCCGACAACGGTTCCGTCTACCAGATGAACCGCCCATGGGAGGGCATCATCGGGCGCCTCGAAAAGACCTACACCGAGACGACGTCGGAGAAAACGCGAGCCCGCCTCATCGCTTGCATGACCGACCTTGATTGTCCGACCTGCCACGGTGAGAAACTCAACGCCGCCGCGCGCTACGTGACGGTGGGCGGCCTGCGCCTCCCCGAGATCTCCATGGCCGCCGTCCACGAGGCCCTTGCGCTCGTTCGAGCATGGCGCCCCGACCACAGCGACGGCCCGCCCGACGACTGGGCGGACAGCGTGGAGGTGCTCGACGAGCGCAGCCTCTTCATCGGTAGCGAGATCCTCAAGGAAATCGAATCCCGCCTCGGCTTCCTCGACAGCGTGGGCTTGGACTACCTCACCCTGGACCGCAAGGCGAACACCCTGTCCGGCGGCGAAAGCCAGCGCATCCGCTTGGCCACGCAGATCGGCTCCCGGCTGACCGGCGTCATGTACGTCCTTGACGAGCCCTCCATCGGGCTGCATCAGCGCGACAACGCTCGATTGCTCGACACCCTGCGCGAACTGTCCGACCTCGGCAACACCCTCGTGGTGGTCGAGCACGACGAGGACACCCTGCGGCAGGCTGACTGGTTGTGCGACCTTGGCCCGGGGGCGGGTCTTGAGGGGGGCGTGGTGGTGGCCAACGGTCCCCCAGAGGAGGTCATGGCCTCGGAAGGCTCGGTGACGGGCGATTACCTGTCTGGCCGCCGGCGCATCGAGGTGCCCACCGTGCGCACGAAGCCCAAGCGGGGCAAGCACCTACGCATCAAGGGAGCCGCCCACAACAACCTCCGTTCAGTCGATGTGGACCTGCCGCTCGGTTTGTTCACCGCCGTGACCGGCGTGTCTGGGTCGGGCAAATCCTCGCTGGTTTCGGGCATCCTCGCCCCCGCCCTGCAGCGCCACCTGCACGGGTCAGACACGCTCCCCGGTCGTCACGCCGGCCTCGAGGGGCTGGAGCACGTGGACAAGGCCATCATCATCGACCAATCCCCAATCGGCCGCACCCCGCGGTCCAACCCCGCGACCTACACGAAGGTCTTCGACGAGATCCGCAGCCTTTTCGCTCAAACCCCCCTCTCCAAAGAGCGAGGCTACACGTCGGGAACCTTCTCCTTCAACGTCAAGGGCGGGCGCTGCGAAGCATGCGGTGGCGGGGGCTCGATCAAACTGGAGATGAACTTCCTCCCCGACGTGTGGATCACCTGCGACATCTGCGACGGCAAGCGCTACAACCGCGAATGCCTTGAGGTCACGTGGAAGGGCAAGACGATTCATGACGTGCTGCAAATGCCGGTGGGCGAAGCGGTGGACTTCTTCGGTAAGCACCGAAAGATCCACCGCACCTTGTCCACCTTGTCGTCGGTCGGCCTCGACTACATCCGCCTCGGCCAGCCCGCGACCACGCTGTCCGGCGGTGAAGCCCAGCGCGTGAAGTTGGCGAGTGAACTTCGACGGCCGCCAAACAAGCACACCGTCTACATCCTCGACGAGCCGACGACAGGACTGTCGTTCAGCGACGTGCAGAAACTCATTGACGTCCTCCTCGAACTGCGTGCCAAGGGACATACCGTCGTGGTCATCGAACACCACCTCGACGTGGTCAAGTGCGCCGACCACGTCATCGACCTCGGCCCGGAAGGCGGCGGCCGGGGCGGCACGGTCGTGGCGACCGGGACCCCCGAAGAGGTGGCGGCGAACGAGGCCAGCCACACCGGACGCTTCCTCGCCCCGATGCTCGCTCAGCGGTAGGGCCGCGCGACCACGTTCAGCAGCAACCGCTGCTGCGGGTGGGCGCGGCCACGAAGATGACCCGGTCCACGCCCTCCAGGCGTCGAAGCCCGGCCACGGCCTCTTGGATGTGGCCGGCGTGACCGGCGATGTGCATGGTATCAACGCAGGTGTGGCTGCCCGTCATGCAGGCGTGTGTGGAAGAGCGGAGGTCGATGCCTTCGCTGTGGCGAAGGTCGGGGAGCCGCCGTCCCGCGGTGTGTTGGTGGTAGATCACCAACGTTCCTTCCACGTCGGTCTCCTCGGGGAGGGAGGCAAGGTCGCCGCGCTCGATGGCGTCCGCGTAATGCTGGGCGGCGTCGCGCAGGAAGCGAGATCGGTTCCGATAACCGGCCCGTTCCATGAGGGCCCCAAGGTCGAGGTCATCGTCCACGCTGAAGGAGACCACGCGGGCCATGAGCACCACGGAAGCACCACCGATTATTAACAATGCTCAAAAGGTTATGATTTACCGTAGAGCCATGCTTGCTACGGTCATCGCCTACGCGACCATCGCCCTCCTGCTCGGCCTGCTCGGCGGCTTGCTCCCGGCCTTCACCGCCCTTGGAACAGACACGCAGCGCCTGAAGACCTTCACCGCCCTCGCCGCTGGCATCCTGCTTGGTTCGGCGATGCTTGTGGTCGTTCCCGAGGGCTTCGCCATCGCCGGCGGCGCCCACGACCTCGAGGGGGACGACGCTGCCGTGGCCGGGGAGGTGGCCCTCGTCGTGCTCGAATTCCACCACGGGGACATCAACGCCAGCACCGCGATCGAAGAGATTGAGGCCATCGTCGCCGAAGACGGGCACGACCATGCGGCAGAGGAAGCCGATGCCGCCGACGAGGCGACCTTTGGCGACGCCGTGCTTCACGTCATCGAGGAAGTTGAGGCCGGTGACATCACCGCTTCCGAAGGCGTGGCAGAGATCGAAGCCCTGCTCTCCGATGTCGGCCACGACCATGAGGATGAAGCGGCCGCCCCGGCCCTTCTGCTTGGGGGGGCGCTCATCGCGGGCTTCCTGTCCATGCTGCTGCTCGAGGGCAGCGGTTTTGGCCACGCCGTGCACGAGGAGCACCACGACCATTCGGACGACCACGGTCACGACCACGTGCACCACGGTCAGGCAGGCCTGACCTTGCTGCTCGGACTTTCCCTTCACGCGGCGGCCGACGGCCTGGCGGTGGGGGCGGCCGCCGCGACCGGCGAGCTGTCCATCGGACTGCTCGTGCTCTTCGCGGTCCTCATCCACAAGGTGCCGGCCGCCTTCAGCCTCGGCGTGTTCAGCCTGCACGAGCGTGCCGAGCGGCGTGAGGTGGTGCGCGACGTGGTCCTCTTCGCGCTGGCGACCCCCGTCGCCATCCTCGTGGCTTACTTCCTTCTTGCTGACCTTGGCTCCTTGCCGATCGGTCTGGCCATGCTGTTCTCAGCGGGCACCTTCCTGTACGTCGCCACGGTGGACACCCTGCCCGACATCCACAACGCCGAGACGGGACGCCGGGCCATGCTGCTCACCCTCGCCGGCGCCGCGCTGATGCTCGTGCTGCTCGTGCTTGCGGGTCAACTCGGTCTCGAGCACGCGCACTAAGCAGAGGGTACCCACTGACTCGATGCAAGATCGGTACATGGAGAAGAATTCGGATGGGAAATGTATCCAATTGTGGGTCGAATACGGTCTACATCGCGAATACTTTGTTCGAACGCGAGTCAGTATTCACCTTGCGGGTATGGATACTTGTCTTTGTGCTTGAGAAACGACATCTCCGGTGAGCCCACAGGCCTGCCTTCCGGAGTGAGATCAAACATGAAATTGTACTGAACGAATTCCAAGAGGTAGGTCCCGTACACCGAGTATGTATGGTACACATTCCCCTCACCATCCTTTTTGAAAATCGATATGCCAGGCAAATTAGCTGGGCCTTCGGCACCCCCTGGCCAATCATTGACGTAGTCATATTTCCCTTCAACACTTGAGAGCCCCCCTCCCTTTGTGACCCCAAAATCCTCGGCAAACTGATTCTCGGCGGCTGAGTAGATGTCCCAAATCCAATTGTTGTGGCCGACGGCTTTCATGAGCGATGGATATTCTCCTTTCGCAACGATGGCGAACGTCATGAGGCCAGATGCTTGAATATGCAATTTCATGGATTGAAATTGATCGAGCAGCGATGTACATCGTGGACACGCCCGCTCGTCTCCCGTTGCATACATCAAGTGATACACGAACAAAGTGTCAGCCTTTCCGAACAGTTCCACAAGCGACCTCTTTCCGAGTGGTCCCCCATCAAAGATGTAATCGTCCTTAATTTTCCTCCAAGGAAGCAAGCGACGCTTTTCGGCAAGAGCAAGCGTTGCTGCTTTGTGTTCCCTTTCCAGTTCCATGAAGGCGATCCTCGCCTCCACCCATTCTTCATCACTGACAACGGGATGCAGAGGCACCATGACTGAACGTGATTCAAGTCGGAATTAATCCTTCCCGAAACACGCTGAAGTCCAACTCATTGATTCGTTTTATGCCTATCAAAAGGCTCGCAGCGGTTTTGTCAGAGCCGACCTTTGCACACCCATTCAACTGAACGATTCGTGGTGAGCGGTGCAGCATCAGTGGGTGCGTTTCGGTTGCCACGCGACGAACGCGGTGTGCAGCAAACCTCCGCACGCAGCGCACCAGACCTGCTTGATCGCGTCCGCGCCCTTGTTGAGCGCATCGCCAGGATTTCGGATGCTGGCGAGCGTCCACTGCGGCCAGTCTGTGCTGTCCTCGGGGACCACCTCCCGCTTCCCGTGCGGTTGGGTCTCGGTAGCGGTCATCACGTGCAGGCAATGCGGGCAGACGATGCCGCCGTTTTCGGGGCGCGTGGGGAGCATGATGGCATGTCGGTTGTGGCCCTCTTGAACGCCTGCTTCCCTTCGGAGTGTTCAAGGAGCGTGCTCAGCGCCTCTGCAGCAGCGAGGTGAGGCGATGCACGACGTTCGCATCGAAGCCACGCCCCGCCTCGAGGACTTTGCTAGCGACGTCCGAGGCAACGTTGTCCAGCAACGCCTCGCCACCGACCTTGGGTTCTCGGTCGGCGCGGTCCGCTCCATCGTCGGCTTCCTCGTTCGCAGCCCAGCGGACGAGGCGTCGTTGGCCGCCATCGTGGACGACCTCTTTGCGGACCCGATCATCGAGGTTGGCGGTGCTGGGCGTACCCTGCTGTCGGACAGCACGCTCTTTCCCGAGGCCCCTGACCTCGTGGTGACCATTGGCCCCAAGCCGGGCGTGACCGACAACGCCGGCACCGCGGCGCTCGACGGATTGCGGACCCTCCTCCCCGAAACCCGAGTGGAGGGGGCCGGGGTCAGCACCTACCTCACCTATGCCTTCTGGGGTCTTCCCGAGGGCGCCAGCGGGTCTTCGATCGCGGCCGCCCTTCACAACCCTCTCATCGAACGCGCGGTGGTCGTGGACGCCGAGTCGTGCCGCGAGGGAACGTGGCCGGAACTGACCTTTCCCGAGCGCCCCGCCATCGCTCGACAGGCGCCCGCAACGGTGGACCTGGAAGTCGACGACGCGGCCCTTCAGGCGATTTCGGACCAAGGGCTCCTCGCCCTGAACCTCGAGGAGATGCAGGCCATCCGCGACCACTACCGCGACCCTGAGGTTCAGGCCTCGCGCGCGGCCGTTGGGCTGCCGCCCCACGCCCCCACGGACGTGGAACTCGAGTGCCTTGCGCAAACGTGGAGCGAGCACTGCAAGCACAAGATCTTCGCCGCCCACATCCACCACCGCGACGAGGAAACGGGCGAGGACGTGACGATCGATTCGCTGTTCAAGACCCACATCATGCGGCCCACCCTCGAGATGCAGGACGAGCGCCCGTGGCTGCTTTCGGTGTTCCACGACAATTCCGGCGTCATCGATTGGGCGGACGGCTGGAGCGTCTGCATGAAAGCCGAGACGCACAATTCGCCCTCCGCGCTGGACCCGTACGGTGGCGCCATGACCGGCATCGTGGGCGTCAACCGCGACATCCTCGGCACCGGCCTCGGTGCCCGCCCGATCGCGAACACCGACGTGTTTTGCTTCGGCCCGCCGCAGTGGGAGGGCGACCTCCCCTCGAACCTCTTCCACCCGAGCCGCGTGCTTCGTGGGGTGCACGCAGGCGTGCGCGTCGGCGGCAACGAATCCGGCATCCCTACGGTCAACGGGGCCATCGTCTTCGACGACCGCTACATCGGCAAACCGCTGGTGTACTGCGGCACGGTTGGCCTGATGCCGAGCATCCTGCCCGATGGCCGCCCGGCCCACATAAAGACGGCCGCGCCAGGCGATCTTGTGTACATGGTCGGTGGCCGTGTCGGGGCCGACGGCATCCACGGCGCGACCTTCTCCTCCCTCGAACTGACCGAGGATTCCCCTTCAAGCGCCGTGCAGATCGGCGACCCCATCACCCAGAAGAAAATGCTCGACATGCTTCTCGAAGCCCGCGATGCAGGCCTCATCAGCAGCATCACCGACAACGGTGCGGGCGGGTTGTCCTCCTCCATCGGCGAGATGGCCGAACAGACGGGTGGTGTCGACATCGACCTCGCAGCCGTACCGCTGAAGCAGGTTGGCTTGTCGTCCTGGGAAATTCTGGTCAGTGAATCGCAGGAGCGCATGACCGTCGCGGTTCGGCCTGAAGACGGCGCCGCCTTTGAGGCGATGGCGGCGGTCCACGAGGTCGAAGCCACGGTGGTGGCCACCTTCACCGACGACGGGCGCTTCCACGTTCGGCACGGCGAGGACACGGTGGCCCTTCTGCCGCTGTCCTTCCTGCACGACGGCGTGCCGCAACTCCGCTTGGAAAGCGTCTGGCAGCGGCCGACGCACCCGGCCTTTGTCCCGCCGGAGGGCGTGGACCATGGCGACCTCCTTCTCCGCTTGTTGGCACGGCCGAACATCGCGAGCAAGGAAGACTGGGTCCGCCAGTACGACCACGAGGTCATCGCCCAGACCGCAGTGAAGCCCTTCGTCGGCGTGCAGCGTGACGGGCCAGGTGATGCGGCCGTGCTCGCCCCGTTGCACGGTTCCAGCCGCGGCCTCGTGGTGTCCAACGGCATCGTGCCACGCTACGCCGACATCGATGCAGGTGCCATGGTCGTGGCCGCCGTGGACGAAGCGGTCCGCAACGCGGTTTGCGCTGGGGTGGACCTCGACCGCATGGCCGGACTGGACAATTTTTGCTGGCCCGACCCCGTGACCTCCGAGAAAACCCCAGACGGGCGCTTCAAACTCGCGCAATTGGTCCGTGCCAACCGTGAATTGGAGCGCATGTGCCGTGCGTATGGCGTGCCGTGCGTCTCGGGCAAGGACTCAATGAAGAACGATTACGGCAGCGGTTCCGACAAGATCTCCATTCCACCAACGATGCTCTTCTCGCTCTTTGGTGACCACCCCGACGTTCGCATGACGGCCACGTCCGACCTCAAGCGGGAAGGGGAGCGGCTCTACCTCTTTGGCCGCACGCGGCAGGAACTCGGTGCATCCGAAGTCGCCTGCATGCTCACCGAATCGGGCGAAGCCGAGGGCATTGGGGGTGCTGTTCCTGCCGTGGACAACCCTGAGGCGCAGCGCGAGGCCTACGTCGCCTTGTCGAGACAGATTCAATTGGGGCGCATCCGCACCGCGCACGACTGTTCCGACGGCGGGCTCGGCGTCGCCCTTGCAGAGATGTGCATCGGCGGCCGTCGCGGGGCCTTGGTGGACCTCGACGGCCTGGGGCTTGACGGGGCCGACACCTTCGCGCAACTGTGGGGCGAGTCGCACGGCCGCATCGTGATTGGCGTGGAAGCGCAGCACGAGGCCGAGGTGTGCGATGCCCTTGAGCAGCATGGCCTGACCCTCATCGGCTTGGTTGTTGGCAACGGCCGCCTGACCGTCGAAGACGGCTTTGACCTCCTCATCGACATCCCCGTGGATGACCTTGTGACAGCGTGGAAGGGCACCTTGGCCTTGCCCGTTGGAGGTGCTGCGTGATGTCCGCCTCCAACGTCCGCGTGGCCGTGCTGCACGGTTTCGGCATCAACTGCGACCACGAGACGGCCGCTGTCTTCCGCCTTGTCGGCGCCGAGGCCGAGCGGATGCACGTCAACCGGCTCATCGCCGAGCCGACCCTGCTCGACGGCTTCGACATCCTCGCCATCCCCGGCGGCTTCTCCTTTGGCGACCATCTGGGCAGCGGCCGCCTGCTCGGGAACCGGCTTCGCTTCGCCCTGCGTGAACCGCTTCGTGAATTCGTGGCTCGTGGCGGGCCCGTCATCGGCATCTGCAACGGCTTCCAGGTCCTCGTCAAGACCGGGTTGCTTCCAGGTCCCGTGGACGGCGAGGGCGTCATGCCGGACTTCGAACAACGCGCTTCGCTGACGTTGAACGAAAGCGGACGCTACGAAGACCGCTGGGTGACGCTGGAGTTTGATGCGGAGAGCCCGTGCGTGTGGACGCGTGGCCTCACCCGCATCGACTGCCCCGTGCGGCACGGGGAAGGCCGATTCGTTGTTGCCGACCCGACCCTCCTTGACCGGATGGACGCCGCCCACCTCCTCACCGTTCGCTACGTGGACCCGGCCACCGACGAAGGGCACGGATTGACCGATGACCTCCTCCCCTACCCCCTCTCGCCGAACGGCTCGGCCAGGAACATCGCCGGCGTGACCGACCCGACGGGACTCGTGTTCGGGTTGATGCCCCATCCCGAAGCGATCTACGCAAAGTGGCTGCATCCTGACCACTCGCGGTACACGGCCCCCGACGCTCCGGACGTGGCACCGTCGCCCGAAGAGCGGGTGCTCGGCGAATGGGAGGGCGAAGGCCTGCAGATCTTCCGCAACGCCGTGGAGCACGTCCGATCCACGCGTGCATGAGGTGGTCGTGTGGCCGAGGCCATGGCCGGACGACGCGATGATGTCGATGCACTGCGCGGCCTTGCGGTGCTGCTGATGGTGATGGTCCACCTTGCCGCGACCGTTCAGCCCGTGGACGCCAGCCCCACCTCCGCGCTGGCCTACGTGGTCGCAGGGCTGGGCGGCTTGGCTGCGCCACTGTTCGTCGTGCTTGCTGGATGGTCGGCGGCCGGGCGCCCCCGCCCGTTTTCGGCGCGTGCGCGTCGCTCCGGCGTGTTGGTGGCCTGCCAGATGGCCGTGAACTTGAGCGCGCCCCACCTCTATGATCCGTGGACGCCGGGCGTGCTCTCCTTGTTTGCGTTGCTGACCCTCCTGCCCCTTCGATCGGACCGCGCCGGCGTGCAACGCCTGACGAGGTGGACGGGGGCCGTCGTGAGCCTCGTCGTCGTGCTGCTCGTCCCGGCATGGCAAGGCCCTTCGATGTGGACGGCTCGCGTTTCGGTGACGTCCCTGTCAGAACTGCTCCATCACCTGATGCTGACCGGATTGTACCCCCTTCTTCCATGGTTGTTGTTGGCCTTGTTGGGTGTGCAGTTGAGGGAGGTTGCGGGCCCGGTACGGCTGCGTGTGAACGTGGCGTTGGTCGCGCTTGGGCTGGCGTCGAGCGCCGTTGCGCTCGCGCTGAGCCTCTCGTCCGACCGAACGTGGGCAGCACCGACGAGTCCGGACGGCGAGGCCTTGCTCGTGTTCTTCCCTGCCAACACCCTCTTCCTGCTTGCCGCGATGGCCGGCGTGCTGCTTCTGTGGGCAACCGGGCCCCTTCTTGCTCGAGCACCGGGACTTGCCTCGCTGGGGCAATGCAGCCTCACCGTCTACGTGGCCCACACCCCCCTTCTGTGGTGGCTCCACACCATCGAACCGTCGCGTGGCTGGACCGGCCTCATGGCCACCGGCATCGTGCTTCTCGGGACCTTGATGTGGTGGCCCATCTGCTCGAAGTTGGCTGATCATGCACGAACCTACACGCTCGAAGGCATGATGCGGCGGATCTCCTGATCACGTCCCACCGGTTTGCACTGCCCAAAGGCGATGGTATCGACCTTCGAGGGCAAGCAGCGCTTCGTGGGTTCCGTCCTCGACCACGCGCCCTTCGTCAAGAACGAGGATGCGGTCAGCATGGCGCACCGTGGACAGGCGATGAGCGATGATCACCGTCGTGCGGTTCGCCGATACGCGAAGCAACGACCGCTGAATGGCCGCCTCCGTCTCGTTGTCCACCGCAGAGGTCGCTTCGTCGAGCAGGAGGACAGGTGCGTCTTTGAGCACAGCCCTGGCCAACGCAAGCCGTTGCCGTTGCCCACCGGACAACCGCTGCCCCCCCTCGCCCACCAGGGTTGCGTATCCTTCGGGGAATCCCTCGATGAACCCGGAGGCTTCGGCGGCTTCAGCCGCCAGTCGCACCTCCTCGTCGCTGGCCTCGGGCCGGCCGTATCGGATGTTCTCCATGACCGTGGTCGGGAACAACGTCACGTGTTGGTCGACGAGCGCCATATGGCGTCGAAGGCTGGCGGCCGACCACGACCGAAGGTCCGCCCCGCACCACTCGACGGCGCCGTTGTCAGGATCGATGAAGCGCATCAGCAGCCGAACCAGCGTGGTTTTCCCTGAGCCGGTGGAGCCGACTATTCCCACCGTGCTCCGTGCGGCAATGGTCAGGTTCAGGTCACGAAGGACAGATTCCCGCCCAGGATGTGCGAAGTCAACGTCATGGAGGTGGATGTCGGCGTTGGCCGCCTCTTCAGCGGAAGGCGAGATGTCCCCGTCCACAAGGCTGTTCGGCGCTTCGATCAGGTCGAGGATCCGGGCGGTGGAGGCCATGGCCCGTTGGTACAGGTCGAAGGTTTCGCCGAGGCGCGTCAACGGCCACAGCAGCCGTTGCGTCATGAACACGAGCACGGAGTAGGCGCCGACCGCCAGCGTACCTTCGAGGGCGAACCAACCCCCGAGCAGCAGCGTACCGGTAAAGCCCACGAGGATGGCCATGCGGATGAGGGGAACAAATCCGGCCGAGAGGCGGATGGCCTCGCGGTTGCGTGAGCGGTAGGCCTCGCTCAAGCGTTTCAGCCGTGCGGCTTCTGCAGCTTCGGCGGTGAAGGATTGGATGGTCGCCATGCCGGCAATGTCGTTCTCAAGCAACGCGCTGAGGTCACCCGCCGCGTCACGGACCGCACGGTAGCGGGGCTCAAGCGCGCGCTGGTACCGGAACGAACCCCAGAGGATCATCGGGACCGGCAGGAAGGCCAGCAGCGCGATTTCCCATGAAATGACGAAGAACACCGCACCTACCACCACCACGGTGGTGCCCACCTGAAGCAAGTCGTTCGCGCCCTTGTCAAGGAAGCGCTCCAACTGGTTCACGTCGTCGTTCAACACCGCCAACAGGTCACCTCGCCGCCGTTCGTCGAACCATGCTGGCGCATGTCCGAGGACGCGTTCGAAGGTGGACATGCGCACGTCGTGCTGTACGGATTGTGCGAGGTTGCGCCACAACACGCCGTACCAGTATTCGAACAACGATTCCAGCACCCACACCGCGACGGTGAGCGCCGCCAAGGCCAGCAATTGGTGCCAAGGGTCGACGATCCCGAAACCGGCGAGCAGCGAGGCCTCCTGGGTCACCACCACGTCCACGGCGACGCCGATCAGCAGCGGCGGGGCAAGGTCCCAGAGTTTGTTCAGAACGGAACACAGCACGGCAAGACGGAGGGTCACCGCACGGTGGGCCACATGGCCGAGAAGGCGACGCAACGGCCCCGGCTCGCCCATGTTGTGTGGTCGTGGGGTGGCGTTTGATGGTGGCGGTTGGGCATGGGAACGGCTATCGTCCCCGCGAGGGACATGCGGGCCATGCGGTCGGAGCATGGCAGCGTGCTCGCCCACATCGTTGCCGACGTCGGACCGCGCCATGCGCTCCTCATCGACCCTGCAAAACAGGCACCGGATGTTGCTGCCCGCCGGGCGCTTGCGGCCGTGGAACGTGGCTCCCGATTGATCCTCGTTGGCGGCTCA
>JAURMD010000074.1 GCA_030830875.1 Thermoplasmatota archaeon
AGATGCGGTGGCAACCGTTGCAGGTCGCCTTCAGCGCCGTCTTGATCAGGTTGACGAAGCCAATGTGGATCACCGGGAGTTCAAGGGCAATGTGGCCGAAGTGGCCCGGGCTCTCGTCGTACTTGCAGTTGTCCGTGGGGCAAATGAGGCCAGGCTCAATGACACCCATGTGCGGGTCCATCAGACCCTGCGTGTAGGCGTGGCCGTCGTCCTTGTAGGTGTCCGGCGTTTTGACTTCGACCGCCGACATCTTGCGAATCTCGTTGGGGTCCATCAGGCTGAAGCGAATCGAGGCGATGCGCTTGGGAATCAGAATGCTCTTTCGGCTCATCGTCGGTCCTCCAGTTCCAGGCGCATGGCCACTCCGAGACTCTTCATCTCGTCGAGCAGCAGCTTGAATGCATAGGACGTCTGCACTTTGTAGACCTCCGCCCCGTCGCCGTGGATCGGGCTGACGTAGGTGTTGCGCTTGGGGTCGTGCCACGCGATGTGACCTGATTCAGCGCACACGAAGAGATCCATGCCGTCGGACTCGTCCAGCAAGCGGTCCTTGATGACCATCGAGGCACCGTGTGCAATCAGGCAGTCACGCTCCATCTCACCAAACCGGAGGCCACCCTGTCGGGCGCGACCCTCGGTGGGCTGTCGGGTCAGGATTTGCACGCGGCCGCGGGAACGGGCGTGGATCTTTGAGGACACCAGGTGGTGCAGGCGCTGGTAGAAGATGCACCCAACGAAGATTTCTGCAGGATAGGCCTCGCCGGTTTCACCGTTGACCATGCGCTCACGACCGGAGTGCGCGAAGCCGTTGCGAACGAGGGCGTCGCGCAGGCTGCTTTCTTTCTCACCACGGAAGGCGGTGCCGTCGATGCGGCGTCCTTCCATCGAACCGACCTTGCCGCCGATCATTTCGAGAACGTGCGCGACGGTCATCCTGGAAGGAATCGCGTGGGGGTTGATGATGAGGTCGGGCACGACACCGTCTTCGGTGAAGGGCATGTCCTCAGGGTCCAGCAGGCGACCGATGACGCCCTTCTGACCGTGGCGGGACGCAAACTTGTCACCCACTTCGGGAATCTTGTGGCTCCGCACGATGACGCGGACGAGACGACCGCTGTCAAGCGACTCGGTCACGTAGACGTTGTCCACGTGCCCATGCTCACCGTGGCGAACAAGCATGGACGATTCTCGGCGTTCCTGTGCTTGGAGGAAGGCTCCAGCCCCCGTTTCCTCGAGGAAGCGGGGCGGGCTCGTCTTGCCAACCAGCACGTCACCGCCAGAGAGGCCCACTTCAGGGATGGGCAGACCGTCGCCTTCGAGGTGCTTGTACGCTTCCTCGGGCTTCAGGCCCTTGACTTCCTGAAGGGAGGAGCCGGGCTTTTCGATCTCCTCAACCTGACCGCCGGGGAAGCGCTTCCGCTCGGCGTTGTAGGTCCGGTTGAAACTGGAACGACCAAGGGCACGGTCCACGGAACCGCGGTTCATGATGACCGCGTCCTGCATGTTGTAACCGTGGAGCGACATGATGGCGACGATGAAGTTCTGGCCGCCGGGGCGCTCGTCGAAACCGGTGGTCTGCATCGCATCGGTTCGGGTGATCGAACGGTGCGGGTAGTGCAGCACGTGCGCTCGGGTGTCGGGACGGAGTCGGTAATTGGCACTCGGCAGTCCGAGGGACTGCTTGACCATCGCCGTGCCACCCGTGACACGCGGGGTGGAGTTGTGCTCAGGGTATGGGATGAGGGAGGCACAGACGCCGAGCATCAACTGCGGGTCAATTTCGCAGTGGGTGTGCTCGTGAGTGAACGCCAACGGGACCGAAAACTGGCTCGTGACCCAGGAGCCGTTTGGCATCCGAACGCGGGCTTCCAACTCTGCCGCCTCAGCGTTGACTTGACCGAGGTTCGTCCAAGACACGTTTTCGCTGGTGACCGGTCGTCCTGCATGGTCGTGACCCGCTGGGACTTGCTCAGGCAATTCAAACGGCTTGGGGGCGATGAAGAGGTCTTCCTCTTCTTCTGCATCGACCCACTCGATGACGCCCTTGTTCAGAAGGTCTGCGAAGGTGGCCGTTCCCGCCTTGAGATCTGCGAGGTGGCCCGGCGTCAAGCGAGGTGCACCGTCGTGCAAGATGAGGAGCGGGCGCAAGATACGTCCCTTGTCCGTGTTGATGAAGATGTCACGGTTTTCTTGGTCGTGACGGACGGACACCTCGGGAGGGATCAGACCGCGGCGACGGGCGTTCTTGAACTGGCGGACAAGGCTCAGGCCATCGTCGTGGATACCGTAGATGTCGCCGTTGACGTGCACGCGGTCCCCGCTCGTCCAATCGTCGGGCTGGTAGACTTCCATGTCGTCGAGCTGGGCGCAGATCATGTGGTCGTCCACCTGTTCGGAAACGTCGATCATCTGAGCGGCGTTCTTCACCAGACCGCAGTTCTGTCCTTCCGGCGTCTCGTTGGGGCAGAGTCGGCCCCATTGGGTGGGGTGCAGGTCACGGGCCTCGAAGTGAGGCTGGCTGCGCACGAGCGGGCTCGTCACGCGGCGCATGTGGGAGAGGGCTGAGAGGAAGGTCGTTCGGTCCAGCAGTTGGCTGACGCCGCTGCGTCCACCGACCCAGTTCCCGGTGGCCAAGGCGTGCATGATCTTCGAGGTCAGGACGTCCGGCCGGAGGCAGGAACTGATGCGCAACTCGCGCTTCCTGTTGTGGTGGCGCTCGAGTTGGTACTTGAGGTCGCGAGCGAGTTGCCCGGCAGACACACGGAAGAGGTCCTCCACGAGGTCACCGGCGAGTCGGACGCGCTTGTTGGCGTAGTGGTCCTTGTCGTTGGGGGCGCGGTCGGTGAGGGCCATCTCGAGGACCTGGCGAACGATCCGACCAATGAAAATGGCCTTCTTCTTGCGGTCTGCAGGGGTGTCGCCGAGGTGAGGCAGGAGTTCCTTGTCCAAGAGTGAGTTGACGCGCTGTTCACGGTACTCACGCTGCTGCCCTGCCGCGAATTTCTTCTGGAGCCATTCGTGGGACTCAGCGGTGTTTTGAGTGGAATATTCCTCGTTGTCGTTGACCTCGTTGATGTTGGCCACGATGTACTTGAAGGTCTCCGTGGGGCCGGCGATGGCGGTGAAGATTTCCTGGTCGTTTTCGATGCCGAGGGCACGCATGAGCAAGACCACGGGGATGGCGGTGGTGCCGGCCGTGCTGACCTTGACCATGAGCATGCCATCACGTCGCTTTTCGACGGTGAGGGGCTTGCGCATGCCGTCCTTCTGTGAGAAGATCTTTGCGACTTCGGTTTGCTTGGCATACCGCTTGTTGATTTCGACGGTCACGCGGTTGGGAGCGAGGTCTTCCATCGAGATCAGGACACGCTCTGTCCCGTTGATGATGAAGTAGCCACCGGGGTCGAGGGGGTCCTCACCACGCTGGCGGAGGAGGGCGTGCCAGGCCCCCATGTCGTCCTTGGACGTCGTGGGTGCGAGGACCTTGTCGCCCGCGATGTGGTTGGGGTGGAGGTTGCAACGGCGCGAACGCACCATGATCGGCATGTTGCCTACCTGAACGCCCTTCTCGGGATTGCCCGGAACGCCGTTGCGGTAAATCGTGAAATCAATGGTCACCGGGGCAAAGTAGGTCAGTTTACGGAGACGGCACTCCATCGGCGTGGAGGGGTGTTCCGAGCCGTTTGCTTCCTTGGTCATCGGCTCGCCGAGTTGAACGTTCTTCAGACGAATCACGATGTCCTGATCGGCCACGTCCAAGCGGATGAATCCGCCCTCGTCGTCGTCAATTTCCTCATCCGTCCCAACACGGATGTTCTGGATGATGCTCTCCATGCGCGACGGTTGGTTTTCACCGGCGGGGATGCAGTCGTCGTAGGACGCCACCTGGTGGTTGACCAGGCTGCGCTCGCGGAAGTAGGCCTCGATGATTTCCTGCATGATGCTCCCTCCAATCAGCTCCCTTCAACGATGAGTCGGTAGGCGACCGCCGTGCCCGCGGTGGGGGAACGGCGAACAACCTTGAGCACGCGGTCGGCAATCCAGCCGGCCGAGAGGGGGCGGTGGTCCGGGTCTGCGGCCAGCATGGCCATGTCCTCGGCCTCAGCGGCCTCTTTGATGACCTGAACCGCTGGGTCGGTGATGAGGATCTTCGGGAGGAGTTCCTTCGCAAGGCGGAAGGACCCCGTGTCCTCGTCCACGACCTCAAGCTTCCAAGGAGCGAGTTCTGCCGCCTCGACGACGTACTGCTCGTCTTCGGAGATGTTGGCGGCACCGACGAGCTCCTGGTGCGGAACCATCACGTGGTTGAGGGGGTTGAACCGAACGCTGAGATCTGGGCGATCGTATTCATCGATGGCCTTGGCTCGGATGGTGAGTTTGCGGCTCTTCTTCGCCGCACGTCGTCGGGAGCCTTGGTCTGCGATGATGCGCATGACGTCTTGGTGGACCTGAGAATCCTTGGAAACGTTGAGTTCTGCAGCCACCTCATCGGGTGACATCTTCTTGATGTCGGCCATGTTTCGGTCGGTGGCCAACTTGTGGGCCGCCTCTTCCTCAACACCGAGTTCGATCAGCCGCTTCTTCGTCGCGCTCTTCACTGGCATAAGTGTCCCCCGCAACCTGCCCTAAACGCAAGACCTGTAGCCTGACAGGCGGGCCCGACGGGGTTCGAACCCGCGACCATCGGGTTAAAAGCCCGACGCTCTACCTGGCTAAGCTACAGGCCCAATGCGTGCTTGGGCGACCATCCGACCTCCCTCCCCTATATGAGGATTCCGGGTGGCATTTTCTGGCCGCTTCTGCACGGCCACAGGCGGTCGGTGCGCTGATGTATAGGCTTCGGCTCCGATGCTCGTGGATGCGTCAGAAGGCCCTTTTGACGCGGCCGACGCATACCACGAAGCGGAGGCCTTCCAACGTCCATCCGAACCTTGCCTTTGGACGGATGCATCAGGCAGGACGCACCGCCTCGTCGTGCCGGTAGGCGTCTACCCACCACGAGAAGACACGGACCTTCTTGCTCAGGTCCTTCAGAGGAAAGGGGATGGGGCGGGCCGCAAAGCGTTTGACGTTGGCTGTGGAACGGGAGCCTTGCTCCTGCAATTGGCGTCGGACGGCTGGAAGGTAGCCGGTTGCGACGTGAATCCGTTCGCCGTTGCTGCGAGCAGAGGGCACCTCAAGGAGGGAGGATGGCACGGTACCGTTCACGAAGCCGATGTGTTCGAGGGGATGGACGATGCCTTGCGTGCTTCGAGCCTGGTGGTTTGGAACACACCGTACTTACCCTCCGTGCAGCCAAGCGCTGCGCACTTGGGGCCGCTTGAGGAAGCGGCGTTGAGCGACCCTCATCCCGGGGGCTCCGCCCTTCACCTTCTTCAGCACCTCGACGTGCTCGGTTGGGGCGGAAGAGACGAACACGCCCTGCTGCTCGTTGCTGAAGGACAATGTGGTGATCTGCGCCGTTGGGCGACTCGGGCAGGATGGTCGATGCGGGTGGCGGCCGGCCAGCGCTTTGAGGAAGGCGTGAACATCGTGGTGCTCGACTTCACTCGAGGTGCGAGGACCGTTCACGAGCATGTCGCTTCGACCGGGTCCACGAACACCGACCTCCTGCATCGACGCTCGGCTTTTGGGACCCGTCGCTCCAGCGATGAGCAACGGGAGGGTCGAGGCCGCCGTGCCTCCACGTGGTTGAGCCAGCCCGGCGACGTGGTCTGCAGTTGGGTCGTGCACGACGGAACAACGGCACCGTCGGCTGGAATGCTCCAGGCCGTATGCGGCCTGGCCAGCCTCGAAGCGCTCCACGACCTGCGACCGGAGGGAGCGCCACCGCTGCTCCTCAAATGGCCAAACGATCTGGTGGTCCACACCAACGGCACCTTTGCCAAAGTCGCAGGGTGGCTGGTTGAAGGACAACAGCAGGGCGACCATCATCATGTTGTTGCGGGCCTAGGGCTCAACTTGACCTCTGGCCCGTCGCACGTGGCCGGCACACCCAGAGGCGTCCTGGATGGGTTGACCCGAGGGGCGGTCATGGACGCCATCGAACTCCGACTGTTCGCGAGGCTGGCCGACTTGACCTGCACGGAAGGGCACACCGACGTCGTCGAGGCGCTCATCGGCGCATGGCGCCGCTCAGCGGAACTTCTCAAGATGAAAGGGCTGGACGGAGGTCGAATCACGCCCGTTGGTCTGGATGAGCACGGCAGGATGCTGGTGCAGGATGGGGCTGCTCCGTTGGATGACCTTGACCATGTGGAATGGGATGCATGGCCCTGAATCATTCTAACAATACGGCGTCCACAACCGCTTCAACGTCCGGGTCAAGCACCGCATCTGCACCTTCTTGACTGCGGGAGAGCACCATGGCGTAGCCGACCAGAAGCGCACCAAGAAGCGGGGGCGCAATCACGGGGGCGATGCCTCGTGCAAGGTCGACGTCGACCTCGGCGCTTCCTTGGGCCACGCCGATGCTCCAAACAAGCTCCCCACGCTCTTCCATGCTGTAGGTGACGCTGGCTTCATCGCCGGCGGCGACCGGCACCACCTGCCGGAACACTTCGTCGCCTTCGACAAGGAGTCGGATGGTGATCGTCGAGGATGTGTCCACCGCGTAAGCGATGGTGATGTCGCCTCCGTTGGGCATGATGGAAGAGCCTTCGAGGGGAGCGTCAGGCGTGACGGGCACAGGATCGTCCCACGCACGCATGACGATGCTGGCCACAAGAAGGGTCAGGCCAACGAGCATAAGCACGTCGCGCGCCTTGATTGGCGGCGCCTCTCCACCCGCCCCCATGCGTCGCGGTCAGCACTCGGTCACTTCAACGTCGCGGGGGCCTTGGGAGGTTGAGTCGTTCTCGAACCAGCCGAATTTTTCCCGACGTGGTCACGCTCCGCAGACCGTGTTCGGACCACGATGCCTCATCGTCAAGCACGGCTCGTATCATTCTGGCTTCGCTGAGGTTGACACGAACGATGGCACAGCCGACTGGCTCACCTCGCTTCGCCGCTGTCATGGCATCGAAGAGCAGGGGGCCGTCGCCAAGGACCGCCCTGACCGCGGCTTCAATCGAGGTACGGTCGCCGTGTGCAGCATCCACTTCGAGGCCAATCCACCGGCGTTTAGGGCGGTGGGCCTTCGTGGTTTTGGCCATCCGAACACCCTTGATTGTCGCCGCTGATGTGCCGCACGTTCAAAGGCGTGTGGGAGGTCCTTTGGAACATGGAGCAAGCCGAGGTTGAGGTCGAAGAGCCTGAAGCGCTTTCGTTGCTCGGTCTCGTTCGCACGCTGGCTGCACCCGCCACCCTCCCCCACCTGCTTGGCTTCCTCGGGCTCGGCTCCGTGTTCTTCTTGGCGGTGGATCGAAACGCTGCGGCAGTTGCTTCGCTCTACCTCGGCATGGCCTTGTCCTATGTTCTTGCTGCGGCCTTGGTCGAACGACCAGTGGTTCGTGCAAGCCTTGTGCCCTCCAATGGAGGGCTCCTCCGTCGAACCCTTGCTCCCTTGGTGCTGCCCGTCCTGCTTGGAGGGATGCTGGCGCTTGGCGTATCCGGTCTGAGTTCGGCCCTCCTTGGCGAACGCGGTCCAGAACTGTTGCCCCTCGGCTTGGCCAGCCTGTTCATCGCGTGGTCGGTCGGCCAAGCGCGGTCCTTCCGGACGGCCATCGTTCGGTGGCCAACGCCTGATGACGTCCCACGAACACGAGCGGGGCCAGGACGGACCGAACACCTTCGGCGTCTTCTTGGAGTGGCTGTATTGCTTCATGCGGTCCTCGTGGTGCAGTCCGCCATCGCGGGCACGTCCATCCTTGACCCAAACGTGAGCCTGATGGACGTGCTTCGAACCAACGCCATGTTGGTTGTCGTGCTCTGGGGGGTGTTGTTGGGAGGCGAAGTGCTCGGTCGAGCCAGCCGGGCTGCGTGCGACCATGACGCCTCGTTGAGCGCCATGCATCGACGGTGGCACATCCTCGCTGTCGCCTTCGCTGGGTGGCACCTTGCGACGGCGGCGCGCCACGTTGGCGGTCAAGGTTCGCAGGTTGTTGGCATGGTCGAAGAGGTGCTGTTGATGACGCTCACGGTGCTGATGGCCATCTGGTCCATGACCAGCCGTTCTCGAGGGTCCGAACTTGGCTTGGTGCGGTCCAGCAACGCCCTGTTTTGGGGGCTCGGCTTCGGCTACGCGTACGCGGGATCGGTCGCGATGCTGTCCACTGTGATGCGTGACGTGAGCGGGGTGTTGAGTTTTGGACACGTGGTGGTCGCTGGCAGCCTTCTCCTTCTCCTTCGAAGCACCGGCCAACGGCTGGGCGCGGCCCATGCGCACGCGATGGGCGTGGCACGCCAAGGCGAGGAGGTTGCGGCGAGGCTTGCAGTCCGAACAGAGGAACATGGACCAAAAGGGGCGAACACAGAGCCCGAGGCTGCTGAGGGGGTCGTCCTTTCTGCAGGCACGACGGGAGTCGTTCGGCCTGCACCGGAGCCTTCCATCACGCCCGTGGTCGACGATGACCCCATCGAAGTGCTCGATTAGGCCCTCAGAGAGGTCGGAGCCCAGACAAGAGCATGATCACGCGAGCCTGTCCGTGCATCTCGTCGGTGACGCGGGCCCCAAGGATGACCTTGGCGTCCCGGCTTAGGCGTCGTGTGAACGCGTCCGCGATGGCCTCCATCTGCCCAATCGCAAGGTCGCGACCTCCTTCGAGGTGGATGTAGCAGCCCGTCGCCCCTTCGACGTTCACGTCGGCGAGCGGTGCGGACGCGGCCGAGGCGATGAGGCCTTGGACATCGTCGGACGGGCCGCTTCCAACCAACAAGGTGGCAGCACCACCGTCACGAAGGATGGACCGTAAATCCATCATGTCGAGGTTGATGAGGCTCATTCGAAGCAGGGAATGCACCAATCCATCCACAAGGTCTTCGATCCATTCCGACCCCATCGACCAATCCTCCCCACGCTCACGCGCCCGATGAGCAAGGCGGGGGAGGGACACCCGCACCGTGACGTCGGCACAGCGTTCCAAGGCAGCGAGGCCTGCGCGTGCGAGGGAGGCCCGGTGGGGTTGGTCCTCGTCGAACGGCATCGAGGCGATGGCGATGACAATGGCACCAGAGCGCCGTGCTTGTCGAGCCAGTTCGGCCGCGGCGCCGCTGCCGGCGCCACCGCCCATTCCTGCAAGCAACACCACAAGTTCTGCACCCTGAAGCACCGGAGCCGCCATTTGGTCGATCGTGCGCATGCGCAGTTCAGCCAGCGCCGGAAGGGCTGCACAGCCCTCGGCTTCCATCACGTGGCCAAGACGAAGCGCGTGCCCTTCGGCCCCGATGCGCAAGGACCGGTCGTCTGCATCGACCACCAACAACCGCGTCGAAGGGCAGCGGCGGTGGGTGGAACGAGCCCAAGCGCAGCCCAAACCGCCGACGCCGGCGATGAGGATTGCTTGCCCGTCCATGCACTCAGGGACGTGCAGGGGTCCATCAAGTTGAGCCAGCGTCGAAGGAAGCGAAGCCTGATTCGATCCTCACGTCGCCTGACATCGCCACGACGGGCCTTACTCGATGTAGCGAAGGTACCGGCGTCGGGCGTCCCGAGCCCAGGCGTTGTCCGGTTCCAAGGCCAGCACCTTGTCGTACCATGCCACGGCGCTTTCAAATTCTGAAAGGTAGCGGCCATACAGATGTCCAAGGTTGGCCATCACCGGGATGCATTCCTCGTCGTGCTCAAGCATGCTGAGGAGCAGGGTCTCGGCCTTCCCCAACTCCCCACGGAGCATCAGTTCCTCGGCCTCGTCGAGTTGCCTGAGTTGCTCGTCGCTTAGGGCGTAGACGTTGTCAAACGCGTGGTCCGTCATGCTGGTGGCTCAGCACGTCGTGTGAAGAACGTTCGCACCCCCCGATTCACGAATATAATCGAGGCACTGCGCCACTGCGAAGGGCCATGCAGCAGACAATGTTTAAGGGTCCCATCCAAGTCGCAAAGAGCGTAGGGTGAGGCCATGCTCAAGCGCACCTCCGGACCCCGTCTCGCCCTCGCCCTCTTGCTGCTCATGGCCCTGCTGCTCCCCGGCACGGCGACGTCCTACCACTTGGGCATCGGCGGGGAGCAAGACAACGCTGGAGAAACCATCGAGGACGTGGCCAAGGAAGGTTGCCTTTGCCACAACGCCGCACCGGACAACACCGTCCAAGTGATCCTCGACCACGTGCCGTATGCGTGGGAGGCCGACACCGTCTACGAAATGCGGCTGCAACTCATCGGTGGACCGGACGTCGGTGGCGCCTGGAGCGGCGGTTTCTCGATGCGCGTCAGCCTCGGAACCCTTGGAGGTGACAACGTCCAGAACTGGCAGGGCGACACCGGCACCCTGACGCATACCGAAGCCTCGGCCAACACGCCCGACCGCAGTTGGACCATCACGTGGACCTCCCCCGCCGCCGGCAGCGGCCCCGTCGAGTTTTGGATCACCGGCAACAGCGTGAACGGCGACGGCATAAACGGTGCTGACGACCGTTGGAACCAACTGACGGCCTCCCTCCAAGAGTCCACAGGCGCGGAACCCAGCGGCACCCGCACCCTCTTCGCCGGCGACGGCGGTGGCCCCGGC
>JAURMD010000075.1 GCA_030830875.1 Thermoplasmatota archaeon
CAATCGCTTCAGCCGAACGTTGTGGGTTACGAACATGAACCTCTCTGGACGAAATTCGATCGCCTCATCGTCCATGAAACCCCGGGCAAATCGGGCGAAGCGGTACAGCAGCATGGTTGTCTTGCCCGTCCCAGCCACCCCTTCAAGCAGGAAACACTGATTGGACTCTTCGAGCATTTTTTCTTGGCGCTCTTGGAGTTTCAGAATTGGTGGAAACCCGTCGTCTGGATCAAAATCGCTGAGGGATTTGAGGTGGGGCAATCGCAAATCATAGATGGTGGCGCGATTGATCCGCTCCCAATACTTCTCCCGCGTCCATCCTGCCTCTTGATCTTGCGTTGGGAGCGCCCCAAAGTCCAATTTCAACCGTTCGACGAAATCGTCAATGATTTCTTTTGTCGCTGTTGAATAATCGAGGTCATCATCGCTGTCCCCCTCCGACCACTCCAATTCATCAAACGTAGCTGCATGCACTTTGTGCTCGGATGAGGCATTCAACATTTCCTGGAAATTCGATTTATCGGAAACCGCGAGGAGATAGATGTCGACACGGCCTCTGCCACGATTCATGGCAGGAGATGCATACTCAAACATGACGCGCTGATCTTTGGTCAGACGAAGGTACCTGACTGGACCTTCACATCCTCTCGCTTGCTTGATTTTCCCACGGCGTGGATGCCCTACTTCCCTGATGTCCTGTGCTAGGCGTTCAACCTTACTCATGAGCTGCTTTTTCTGTTCGCCTGGGGTCTTCCGATGGTTGATCCAAATGAGTACTTCGGGGGATAAGAGCAAGCGCAGACCAGGCAGCGACCCGAATTCTCGATAGTGACGAAATGGAGCTAAAGTCACGCTATCCTGAGCTCATGACAGATTATGAAGGTGGCTCCTGATGAGGTTCATTCCTCTTCGACGGCCCAGGCCCATACCGTGACCCTCCCGCGCGGCCCTTCTTCGGTGCCCACCGCGTGCACGTGTTCGCTGCGCCGCAACGCCCGCTGGAGTTCGTGCACGCGCACCTCACGGCCAGCGTCTTGGAGCGCTTCGATGATGGCGGGCGTGCTCATTGGGCCCCGCTGCTGAAGCAGGAGGTGAAGCCACGTGACCGCTTCGCGTGTGGCGCGGCGCTCCTCCGACCAGCGGCCGCCGCGCATGGGCCTTGCTGCGCTCGGGCCTCCTTGACGCTTCGGCACGGTCCCGGCGAAGGATGAAGGCGGATGCCCGTGGGTCAGCAGGCATGGTCGAGAGCGAGACGATGGACGAGGCTGCCATCGCGGCGATGATGGCGCGCATCGATGCGGTGCCAATGATGCACACGATTGCCATCGAAATCCAGCGGATGGAGACGGGGTTGTGCGTGGCCAAGGTGCCCCGACGGCTCGAGTGGGACGGCATCTACGAGACCTTCCACGGCGGCATGCTGGGGGTGATCGCCGATTCGGTCACCTGTTGGGCCATCCTGACAACGATCGGCGCCGACGAACAGGTCGCGACGACCGATTTCAACATCCGCTTCCTGCGTCCGTGCCACACCGATGTCGTGTGCACGGCGCGCACCGTCCGGGCCGGGCGAACGATGTGCGTCGCGGACGCTGACATCCACGACATGAACGGCAAACTCGTCGCCATCGCCCAGGTGTCCTACGCCCGCTTGGCGTGAACCTGCCCGATGGTGGTGAAGGTTCATCACCGAGCCGGCCGCGGGGCGAGGCATGCGAACGTCCGGGCTTCGCTCCGCCGCCCTCGCCCTGCTGGTCCTCAGCGCCACGCTCTCCGGTTGTTTTGGAAGCGACGACGATGCGATTGATGTCGGTCAAGCGGTGAACCCCTTCACCTTCGAGGTCCCGGCGCTGACCTTCTACCACCTCCCCGGAAACCTCACACAAAACGCAACCAATGTGGTTGAAGACGCGAGCACGTGGGGATGGCTCGTCGGAAACAACACGCCCTTCCCGGCCACGGGAACCTACCACCCCATCGGTTTCACGACGTTTGAGCCGACCATCGGCATCACGTCTGAGGGCACCATCCTGATCACAAACTACGGTGGAACAGGCCGTGGCACGCACATCATTCGCTCGCAGGACCAAGGCCTGACGTGGGAGGACGTGGGGCCCTTCAACCCGGTCTTCCCCGACCTCGGTCAAGTGCCAACGAGCAACGACCCCTACATTTACGTCGACAAGTGGACCGACCGCATCGTCAAGTTCGACATGCACGCCCTCACGGCGATGTTCGTCGAGTTCTCCGACGACGAGGGGGACAGTTGGTCCATTCCGTACTCGGCGGACGGGTACTATTCGCCTCAGGACCATCAGTCGATCGCTTCGATGCCGCCCCCCGAGGGGGTCAACCCCTCCTACGACACGGTCTACGTCTTCTGCATCAACACGGGATCCTCCGCCCTCGGACCGCAGTGTTCGCGCTCCATGAACGGCGGGCTGACGTGGGACGTTCAGCGACCGGGCTACCCCAACGGCGTGGCCCAGTGCTCCGGCCTCCACGCCCACCTCGCCGGCGCTGCGGACGGCACCATCTACCGCGGCAACCCCTCCTGTGAAGGGCCAGCGGTCTACCGCTCGGTGGACGGCGGCTACACGTGGACCGAGCACACCATCACGAGCGCCGTTCAGGTCTACCCCGGCGATCACGAGGTGGCCACCGCCGCCGACGAAGCGGGAGGCCTGCACGCGACGTGGATCGGCGCGGACGGGATGATCTGGTACGCGAACTCGCAGGACAAGGGCGACACGTGGTCTGAGCCGATGACCGTCGCTCCGCCCGGGGTGACGGGCGCCGGGTTCCCAACGGTCTTTGCCGGCGAGGACGGGCGCGTGGCCATCGGCTACATCGGCACCCGGGGCCAGGCCGAGTGGGACGGCTTCATCTCCATCATGACCGACAGTTGGAACGAGCACCCCCTCATCACCACCGTGCAGGTCAACCAACCTGGCGACCCGCTCGACACGACGGCGGACTGCGGCTGGGTGCGCTGCGGTGGCTTTGGCGACTTCATCGACATCGAAATCGACGACGAAGGGCGCCCCTGGGTCGCGCTCGCGAACAACCCGAACGGCGAAATCGGCATCGTCGGCACCATGAACCTCGGCGTCGCCCTCTACGGCGACCTCCGCCTCCTGCCCGAACTGCCTGAGGGCGAGGTCTTCGTCTGAGCCCACACAGGGCTTCTTGAGCCGTTGACGTCGGTCGCACCCCATGCCGGAAGGCCCAGAGATCCACCGCGCCGCTGCGCAACTGCGCAAGGCCTTGGTCGGTCGAACCCTCCTCTCGGTCGGGGGCGAGCATCCTGCCACGGCCGGACGGTTGGACGGGTGGGTGGGCCGCGAGGTCGATGCGGTGGAGGCCCGCAGCAAGGCGATGCTCATCCACGTGGGCGAGCAGGTGCTCTACAGCCACAACCAACTGTACGGACGGTGGACGGTCAACCGGGCCACGACCACGCCACGGAACTGGAAGCGCAGCCTGCGCGTCGAACTCGTCAACGACCAGCACGCCTGCCGCCTGTGGTCGGCCAGCGACGTCATGCTCATGGACGCGTGGGAGGTGAACGGACATCCCTACATCGCCCAACTCGGCCCCGACGTGGCCGACCTGCGCACCACCGTGGTGGAGGTCCGCGCGCACCTCGAGGAGGCGCGCTTCCAGCGGCGCGGGCTCGCCGGCTTGCTGCTCGACCAGCGCTTCCTCGCCGGCGTGGGCAACTACCTGCGCAGCGAGATCCTCTTCGAAGCGGGCGTGGACCCCTCGCGGCGCTTGGGCCACCTCAATGCGGCCGAGAAGGACGCGCTGGCCGAGGCCGCGGTGGCCATCACGCACCGTGCCTACCTCCAGAAGGGGGTCACGGTGGACCAGGACACCTACGACACGATGCGCGGCCTTGGCGTGGCGCGGCGCAGCGCGCGGCACTTTGTGTTCCACCGGGACGGCATGCCCTGCCACCGCTGCCAATCTACCGTCGTCCACGGAAGGGTCGGTGGACGAAGGCTCGATGCCTGCCCCACCTGTCAAACCTGAACCGAACGTGTTCAAGGTTCGCGCTTTGCAACCGCGACGCAAGCCAGCAGCAAACCGAGCATCATCGAGGCCCCCGCGTTCAGCGGCGTCTCGACGGGGTCCTCGGGAGGCGCCTCCTCCGCTTCCACAGGGGGCGCGGGCTCGACGGTGATGGTGCCAACCATGCCGACCGATTCGTGCGGCTCGCACACGAAGTCGTAGGTGCCGTTCGTGCCCACGGGGAACTCGACCGTATGGTCGACCGCACGCTCTGGTTCACCGGTGGTGAAGGAGCC
>JAURMD010000006.1 GCA_030830875.1 Thermoplasmatota archaeon
CAACTTCTCCTTCCGTACCGAGTGCAACCGATGCAACGCCCCCCGTGGAGACACTCCCGGTGATGGAGGCGACCAGCGGGGCCGTGGCGACCGAGGCGGTGGACGTTTTGACCGCGGCAACGACCGCGGTAACGACCGTGGTCGAGGACGGTTCGATCGCGGCAACGACCGCAGGGGAGGAAGCGACCGAAATGCGCCCAAACCGGGGGATTGGACCTGCAACGGGTGCGGAGCCAACAACTTCGCGAGTCGTTCCAGTTGCTTCCGATGTGGACCAGATGCAGCAAACCGAGAGGAACGCCCACAGCGAGGAAGCCAAGGCGGCGGACAGCGTGGAGGCTTCCAACCCCGCGGGGGCCCACGCGACGGACCACGCGGCGGATTCCAGCCCCGCGGAGGTTCGCGTGGTGGATTCAACAACCGTGACCGAGAAGACCGAGGTCCGAACGACCGTCACCCTGGACGCGGCGGAGGGGGAGGGAAGCGAATCGCACCAAAAGGCCCCTTCCGCAAAGCGCAAGGAAAATCAGGAGGGCACGCCCATAATCGAGCGCCAAAGCCCATTCGAAAGCGGGGACAGGGCGACTGAGGGGATCACATGTCCGAAGAGGCTTACCTCGACGCGCTTGAAGCGCTTGAGGCAGGTCATCGAGACAGAGCGGCTGAATTGGCCCAGTCGATCGTCACGGAGGAACCCGACCACGCTTCTGCTTGGGCGCTTCTCTCGGAATCCTTGATGCCCGGCAAGCATGGGCAACCCCTCGACCTCAAACGCACGGCTCAGGCCATTGCTGCAACCCGTCAGGCCGTGATGCTCGACCCACGCCGAACGGACCTGTGGATTCGCGGGGCGCACCTCATGCGTTCGATTGGATGTTGGGAAGACGCCCTGGCCTGGTGGCAGGACGCACGGCATCACATGCCCTACGAAGCCCTCCCCATCGTCGAGCAAGCGACCATCCTCGCAGACCTCGGCCTCTACGATGAGGCGGCTGATCGCCTCTCGCGCATCGTGGAGGACAACATGGACGTTGGGGCATCCCAAAACGCGCGAATCATGGCATTGCTCGCCTTGGTCAAAAAAGCCGCAACGAAAGAGCGGGAGACCCTGTTCCGACCGTGGGAAGCGAACCACGACGGATGGTCCATCATTCGCATGCGGATGACGAAGCCACCGATTTCAGAGACAACGATCTTCCTTCTGACCGTAGGCCCGGCGTTGCTGCTTCTTGTCCTTGCTGCACGGGACGTGTCCGGCAGCGGATGGTCAGGGCTCTGCTTGGTGAGCCTCGCCACCCTCACGGTGAGCCTCGTTGGTGTTCGGTTGTCCCGCCGATGGCATCAGCAGGTGAATCGCCCTGCGTTGAACCTCTTACGAGCCATGGACGTTGAAGTCTCGTCTGGATTTGTTGTGATTCCTGAAGACATCCGCCTCTCAAAACTCCACATGACCTTGCTTCAGCGAACACCACCCTCCTATCAAGAGCGAGCACTGAAGATCACCGAACGAGGACGCCCATGGCCCAAAGGCCATCGACCAAGGCTTCCTGATTTTGAGTCCCACCTCGATGACATCGGCTTCATCGAGGACGATGAAGGGTCAGATGCCCCAGCACCCTACGATGAGGAAGAGGACGCCTTTTGGTCAAAGGACGAAGAGGAATGAACCTCTTCGAGTCATCTGCTCATCGAAATCACACCTTCAAATGAGGTCGAGCAGGTTTGTTGCATGATGTCGAACGAAGACTCAGCCACCACCCCGCACCTACGACCTGCCACCGAAGCGGACCTTCAGGTCCCCATAGACCACGACCACAGCCCCATGAAAGCAAGCACGCAGGAAGCTGTCGGAACTCGAGTGCTTGTGGGCGGGCAAGCAGCCACGGCCATGGTTGGAACCCTTGGAGGATGGAGCACAAGGATCGTGCTTCAGTTTGACAACGACCTCAACCTCCCAGAAGGCATGACGCAAGACTTCGCGACAAAGCACTTCCACTTCACGGAACCGGGCCGGTTGGCCTGGGGCCACGAGGGGCGCACCGTTGAGGTGCTGATCCTCGACGATTGAACAGGATCACTGCTGCTGTTGCAGGGCCTGCTGAGCGTACTGTGCTGCGTACTGAGTCGCAGTCGCGGCGTCGTAGCCTTGCTGCGTCAACTGCGCATAGTACTGCTGGTAGTACTGCTCGTAAAGGCCATTCGCCGCTGCAGGTTGCGCCGCTGCGGGAGCAGCGGCAGCGCCTCCAAGTTGACTGGCGTACTGCGCTGCGTGAGCCCTTGCCGTCTCCTCGGGGTACCCTTGGGCAACAAGTTGCTGGACGTATTGCTCAACGGGGTCGAGGGTCTCCCCATAGCCACCGGTTCCCATCGCGAAATCAACGCTCTTGACGTCGTCGTCGCCACCACGGCGAAGCACGAGCAGGCTGAGCAGAACGAGCACAACAACTCCGCCGCCAATCGCGCCGATGAGTCCCACGCCCATCCCGTCACCATCGTTGCCGTCGCCGTTGTCAACAACCGGAGCCGTCCATTCGCCTTTGACCGGGTCGTAGGTCCAGTCGCCTTCCCACTGGCAGGCGCCGTCGACAAGCACGAAGCGACCGTTAACGTCCTCGGCCAGCACGTTCGCTGGGGCTTCGAGGCCCTGGCACGCAGGAAGGTTGATCTCGAACCACTTGATGGTAACCCATCGCTCGCCTGTGGCGCTGTCGTACTCGTAGATCTTGATGAACACCCGCTGGGTCTGGCTCTCGTTCGAATAACGACCGTCGAGGGAGAGGTTCAGCGAGAAGGTATCCCCGTCGCCAAGTCCGTTTTTGGTCTTCGCCCAGATGCCTTCCGACTCTGCGTTGAACTTCCAAATCGGGCTCTGGTCGAAACTGTCCTGCTCGAAAGCAACCTCGACGAAGACGTCCGTCTCGTCCTCGGCCCCCGACACGACGTTCCCCGAGATGGTGATTGCGTCTTCCACGACCTTGGATTTGTTGGTGACGTACGTCAACTGAACCACAGGCTCCTCGTCGCCGAAGCCGTCCGGCACGACCACGAAGTACATCCTGTGCTTTTCCGAATACTTGCCTGCACCGTCGTAGACCACGAGTTCGATGCGGATTTGGCTCTCCTGCTCTCCGAAGGCGTCCACCGTGACGTTGCGGAAGGTGTAGGTCCATTCGCCCTGACTCGTCTTGCCTTCTTCGAACACGTGACCATTGATGTCACCGCCCACGCTGCCGAACGGCTCGTCAAAGAGCACCTTCCACTGGTACCGTTCAATGCCGTTGCCATCGAGCGCGTCTGGGTCGAGTGAGGCTCCCGCGTCAAAGTCGATTGACAATTCACCGTTTTCGTCAAGAATGACACGGTACACGTTCCACTCTGCTCCGGACACGTTCTTGGTGCCTGTCATTTCGACGTTTTCTGCATAGGACTTCCCTTCCGTGAGCAAGACGGCGTCAGCCGTCGGGCGGA
The DNA here is from genome assembly GCA_030830875.1 of Thermoplasmatota archaeon. Classification (GTDB taxonomy): domain Archaea; phylum Thermoplasmatota; class Poseidoniia; order Poseidoniales; family Poseidoniaceae; genus MGIIa-L3. The sequence continues at coordinate 3,469 of JAURMD010000006.1, forward strand.
ACTCGTCGGCGTACACGTCGTTGGTCTTGACGACGACGCTGATTGTCCGTGCGTGTCCAGCGGCATCGTGAAGCATGAGGGTCACGGTCCATTCGGCATCGGTTCGACAACCGGTCACCTCCGAGATGTCCACCTGGCAGAAAGACGCCATCGGGGAGGTCTCGGTGGTGTGGCTGGTGCCGCTCACAAGCGCGCTCCCGTCCCATGCCGTCGGACCGTCAAGGATCCAATCGGTGGAAAGCGACTCAAGGGTGGTCGTGGTGTAAGCGAAGGTGAGGTCCGCATCGCTCTTCATGTACCGGATGGCGTACCCGTTCGTCGATGGGTCGATGTCAGGTGTTTCACCGTTGATGGTCAAGTCCAGACCGTTGCCGAGGGTTCCGAAACCGTCGGGGTAGGGCGTGACCTGATACGCGAGCATGTTGCCGAGCAGCGGGAAGGTGGCGCTGTCCGCACGATCGGATACCGTCGCCACGTCGACCGTGGTGACGATCAGGCCACCGTCGTAGTAGGAACAGACGCCGAGGATGCTGTCGCTCTCTTGGTGGCTGGCAGCGGCCGTGCGCAGGATGCGCTGGAAGTGACCCCCGTCTTCCATGTACCCGTTACACACCGATGGGATGGACGTAGAACTGACGGACTGCGTCCGCACCACAGAGGTCGCCACCGTCGAGTCAGCGTTGAAGCCTTGGAAGGCGTTGCTGTCCACGTTGTTCATCAACGGGTGGTAGGGGTCAGCAATGTCGAGATCGGCGTAGGTGATCTTCGTCGTGTCCGTGTCACGGCTTTGAACGTCCATGTCGAATGGCAGCCGGAAGCCGCTGTTTGACGTCCCATACACCTGGCTGCCCAGCGGTGCAAGGTGAGCCTGAACTGTTCCGCCACCAGACATGAACGTCACGAGGGTCTGCTTGTTCTGGGAACTGCCCAACTTCTGGTAGTAACCTCGGCCACCGTCCTCGACGTCCTTGGCCGACACAAGGTCCTGCCAAGGCAGGATGACCTTGTCGTAATGGAAAATCCAACTGGTGTCGAGGTAGGTGTTCCAGTCGTTGATTTCGTACTGGGTGTACGTCATACCGAGCAGGGACAAGTCCTCCTTGATGGTGGACGTGCGGCTGGTGGTGTCGCCGAGGATCGCGACGTCGGCATGGTCGACGAACGTGGCGATGAAATATCGCACGTTTCCGCTCGGATTCCCGTTGGTCAAGGCCGCGCTGTAGCTGATGTTGTATGTGTGGCCGTCCTGCCAGCCGTTCCAAGGAGTGAACTGCAAGTCAACACGCTGTTGGGGGTCGAGGGTGATGGGCATGCTGGACGAACCGTAGGTCGTGGTGTGGGCCACGCTTGGGTTTGCAGCGTCCGTGATGTCCTCAACGGTCATTGTGAACACATAATCGCCAGTGAGCACACCGTTGGTGGCCGAGAGTTCCCAGTCATGGGTGGCGGCGCTGTCGATCGGCATGACGCAGGCGAGGGTTTGGTCGTTGAGGCAAGCAAGCGTGTCGGGCTTGCCAAGCGAGATGTCAACAGACTCAACGGTGAAGATCACGCGAGCGATGTTGTTGGAGGTAGCGACCTCCTGTCGGTCGTACCAGTTCGTCCCAACGGTGGTGTTGTCGAACACCGTTTCGGCTTGAATCATGTACACACCCGCGAGGAATTCGTGGGTGGCAACGATGGTCGAGTCCACGTCATCGGTGTCAACACCGGTACGGCTGACCGTGTATTCGTTGTCAAGCGTGAACGTGAATTCTTGCAAGGAAATGTTGTTGAAACCAACACCCTTGAAGCCGTCGTTGATGCCGTTTCGGCCGTCATCGTCGGACTGGAACTCGAAGTTGATCTGCACCATGGTGCCCGCGAGCGACATGCATTCAGGGCCCCATTCTGCGTTGTTTGCAGAGCTTGTGTTGTAGAAGTACAGGTGGGTCAGGTCAATCGAACGCGAGGACACGAGGCCATCGCTGTTGAAGAAGACGTTGTAGCTGCCACCCGTGCCGTCGTTGCGCGCTGGATCGCCGATGAAGGAAATTTCGTCTTGGTCGATCGTCAGCATTTCCGTAGCGTTGACGATGCCGTCGTCGTCAAGGTCGGTGCCGCAGGTACCGTCCTCGTTGTAGTCGTTCCACTGCCCCCAAAGGGCACCGGTGTAGTCCGTTCCTGCCTTGTTGAAATCCAAGGTGATCAGCGAGTAGTCGCTTGGTCCGTTGTTGCCGTTGGGGTCGATGGTGTAGAAGGTGTCCGCAAAATACTCAAAATTGAGCGCGACGAAGTCACCGGTCATGCTGGTGAGGTCAACATTGGGGATGGTCATGGTTTCGTTTTCCCAGGCATCGCCGTAACCACTGGTGGCGGTGTTGCAGGGGTGGCCAAACCAGTAGGCTGCCTCGTTGAACACCTTCTCAGTGCAACTGGATTCGGTGTAGATGGCCCCCTGGGGGTTCCCGTCGTGCTCGTAGCGGAAGCCAGCGGCACCGCCTTCGAAACTTTCCTCGCAGATGGCGCTTGGCGTACCGCAGTACACGTCGCTTGGTACCGCGGAGAAGACCGACGCCTTCACGTCGAAGTCCATCGGAGTGTTGCCCCAATTGTTGGTGGTCACCACAATGTCAAACTCGGCTTCGGCGTAGAGGGCGCCTGCCCTGAAGTTCTCGATGCCCTCCACCGCAGGATCAAAGACGTTGAAGGGGGTCAGGAAGCCGACGGCATCGTCGTTCAGCACCTGCTCGTCCCACGCGTTGTTGGAGAGTACCGCGGACACGCGGTAGGTCGTGCCGTTGACAAGGTTGGCTGTAATGGACGTCGTGTATTCCTCACCGGGGGCAAGCGGGTTGCTCGCGAGGTTGATGGTCGCCTGCTGCTGCTGCGGGTTCGGCAGGAAGGCCGTGGTCTGCTTGTAGATGGTCAGGTTGTCCACGCCGAAGCCGTCACGTCCCGTCCACTGCTGGTCGTCGTTGTCAGCGATGGAACCCTCGAAGCCAGTACGGAAGCGGAAACGGATGTCGATGGTCTCGCCGGCCCACGGCGAGAGGTCGAACTCACCAAGGTCGTCGGCGGTGAAGTTCTGCCAACCGTAGTAGGTGCCGAAGGAAAAGACGCCGTAGTAAAAGCGGGATTCCGCAGCACCGCCATTGGCTTGCTTGAAAAATCGCTCGTTGTCAAAGCCGCCCCACAGCGAGGCACCGGAGCCGCAGGCGCCGGAGAAGAGCGCGTCGCTTGGGCAACCGATGACGCTCCATCCGGTGGCATCGCTGCCAACTTCCACAATGGCAAGGTCGTCCCAGACGTCACCGACCACGAAGCCGTTCGCGTCGGCACTGCCGAGGGCGCCGAAGCCGAGGTGTTTGAACAGTTCAACGGACATGAACGCGCGGTCTGAATTTGAAAGGTCAACGTCCTGAAGGACCATGGCATCGTCCCAGTTTTTGCCGTATCCGGTCCAGGTGTCGCCGCTGCTGTTGGTCTTGGTCTCGCCGGCCCACATGAAATTGGTCGGGTTCAGGTAGTTCGCAGAAACGTTGGCATCGTTGTTGCCGCTCGTCGCTCCGGTGGATGAATTGGTTTGGAGGTGCCAGTGGGTGGACTGATCGATGTACTCCTCGAAGGACCACGTACAACCCGAACCGCATCCGCTCTTGTCTTCCGGAGAATCCCAGTCGTTGGCGTACACCGTGGTGTTGCTGGAATTCGCTTCGTCGACGATCTGAAGTTCAACGTTCACGTCAGCAGAACCGGTGTTGAGCACCGTCATGCCCGTGTTGGTCACGGTGACGTTGATCTGACGGCTTCCTTCACCGGCGACGCCAAACCAGCGGTCGACGGGGTCAACACTTACGCCGGTCACGGCAAGGTCCTTGTTGTCCATTTCGACAACGGTGATGGTGTCGTACTGGCCGGCCCAGCCGAAGTTGTCCACCCAAGACCCGAAGTTGTACGAGGTCGTCGCGACCGCGATGTCAGGAGCCGAGGACGACCCACCAGCCAGTTGGCCCACAGCGGCCATGGAGGGGCGGCGGCCGGTCTCGTAGGAGAGGGGATTCGTGTATTGGTTGGCTCCCGTCGAGAGCGTCACTTGGACCGTGCTCGGGAAATTGAGGTAGTAACTGGAGGTCGTGCCACCGGCGGAATCGGTCGAATCCTGCTGGAAGGCGATGGTCGGGTTGACGAAGTCAGGGTGGCCGTCGCTGTTGAGGTCTTCGACGGTCATGCTGTACGAGATGTAGGGGCCGAAGTAAGCCTTGGATGGCGTGGACCAGGTTCCAACGGAGGATGAAGTGACGAAGGTGTTGTTGCGAACGTTTCCGTCGGTCATCGCGATGACGTCAATGACGCCATCGTTGTCCATGTCCGCGATGTCAAGTGCGCCGAACACGGTGCCCATCTGGACAATGTTCGGATTCGCTAATTGCATGCTTGTTGGGAAGGCGTTCGTTTGACAGTTGTATTCGATAACGGTCACGTTGTCGCTGTTGCCCGGGTTGGTGGCTTGTCCGGTGGAGTAGTCCACGCCTTCCGAACGAAGCAGGAAGAGATCTTGGTCGGTGCAGGAGCCGGTGCTTGGGGGTACAGCGTTCTGGGTCTCACCCCAATCGCCCACTTCGAACTCCCGGTAGGAGAACTGGGTGGACTGGCCGAGGTTGATCCAGTCACCGCAGGAGAGCGGATTGCCCACAGACTCGGTGCATGAAATTGGACCCTCGTACACAACAGCGTATTGCGTCGTGATGTCGGCCGCAAGGCTGAGGATGGCCACGTCGTCGTCGCCGTCTTGGTTGAAGTCACCGACCTCGATGTCCCATGCCCAAAAGTGCGTGAATCGGGAGCCGATGGAGAAGGTTCGGGTGCCTTGACCGTCGTTCTCGAGGATGGTCAGGTTGCCCGGTTCGCTTGCGGGGGCCCCGTTGGCGTCCCGCTTGAAGGGGTTGTTCCGCTGGTAAATCGCGATGTCGGGATTGCTGTCGCCGGTGAATTCACCGACCTCGACGAATTGGGCGTTTGAGAATTCGTCCCAATCTGCGTTGCGGCTTGAGTTCCCGGTGATCCAAACGTCCGAGCGCTCCCAGAAGTTGCCGTTGCCGTCGTTCCACAGGATTGAGATGGTGTGGGTGCCGTCGGTCGCGATGGCCATGTCGTTGTGCCCATCGCCGTCAAAGTCCGCGATGGCGATGTCCTGAGGGTCACGTCCTGCCGTGTAGTTCCGCGCCATTGACGCGGACGCTGGGGCGGCAAAGACGGTCATCAGGGAAGCAAGCATCAAGGCCACGAGCATCACGCTCTTGGCACGGTTCTGGGGGTCGTTCTTGGACAGCATCAAGACCACTCATACGCACGAGCCTCGGTTCCCCCTTAATGCCTTTGCAATGCCGCTCGGTAACACGGTCTGCATCCGTGAGCATCCGTTCACGAGGCCAGCCATGCAGGCGAAGGACCCCACCCAAGGCCGTCTCCACCGTGCACTTTGACCAATTTTCCAGCGCTAAACAACGAGTGCAACCACACCTCGAGCACGCCTTCTCTGCGTTCACCGAGACGCTCCCCGAGCACCTCTTCGATGTCTTGGGTCCGCATGGCCGTTGCCCCGTGCTCCCGAACGACGACCTCCATCAGCGCCTTGAGCCAGGCCTCGGCCATCGGGTCAACCGACATGGCATCCTTCACAGGCATCGGCGCCTCCATGTCGGCCACGACGTCCATCAGTTCGACAGGGTCGGGCCGCTTCATGTCCTTGAGCCCAATGGATTCGATGGCGCGTGCAAGATCGAGCTGACCGATAGGCCGGCGCACCACGGGAATTCGGGACGGGTCCGGGGTCGGCCCCATGTCGGCCGGGGGGCGATCGTCAGGGATTACCTCGTCCTCGTCTGCTTCATCCGAGGCCAAGCCTGAGAGGTTGGTTGGACGGCTGGCGCGTGCGAGGGGCATGGTGAATCCTACATCGCTAAGGTGAAGCCGTTCGACGATGCCTTCGACCCATTCCGCGTCGCCCTCAACGACAACGTGGACCTCCTCATCTTCGACCCGGAAGCGGTAACGGACGTCGCCGCGCAGCCTCGTCATCGGTTGTCCTCCTCAGTGGGTGGACTTCAAGCCACCGTCAGTCGCCCTTGGCCATTTGGCGAAGCACGGTATGGAGGATGCCGCCGTTGCGGTAGTATTCCACCTCCACAGGGGTGTCCAACCTGACGTCCACCTCGAAGGTGGAGGCGCCACGCTCGGCATGGGTCGCCGTTACGGTGAGGCGCTGCAGGGGTTGGACATCGTCGGTGATGGGGATGCTGAACGCCTCGCTGCCGTCCAGTCCAAGGCGAACGTGATCCTGCCCTTCGACGAAGGTCAGGGGCAGCACACCCATCCCAACAAGGTTTGAACGATGAATGCGTTCGAAGGATGTAGCCATCACCGCCTTGACGCCAAGAAGGTACGTGCCTTTGGCGGCCCAATCCCTGGACGAGCCGGTGCCGTATTGGGCGCCGGCGAGCACCACCATCGGGCCTTCGTTCCGTTGCGCTGCATCGTAGACCGAGACCACCTCTCCAGTGGAGTGATCCACGGACCAGCCACCTTCGGTCCCCGGAGCGAGTTGGTTTCGGATGCGAACGTTGGCGAAGGTGCCGCGCATCATGACCTCATGGTTGCCACGTCGGCTGCCGAAGGAGTTGAAGTCACTCAGGGTCACGTTGTGATCTTGCAACCAGAGCCCTGCAGGTCCATCAGCGAGAATGGAGCCCGCTGGAGAGATGTGGTCCGTCGTGATGGAGTCGCCCAACTTCAACAGCACACGCGCGTTGTCGATGGACGTGATCGGGGACGGGGTCGGTTTGAGACCGCTGAAGAACGTGGGAAGTCGAATGTAGGTTGAGTCGTTCTGCCAGGCGTACAGCGGCGACGGCTCGGAAGGAATGGCATCCCAACGTGGCTCACTCATCACGTCCTCGTACCGCTGTCGGAACATGTCGGGCGTGATGACCGAACGCGCCTTTGCCAATTCGTCGTCCGTCGGCCACACCTCGTTGAGCATGACGGGACGGCCGTCGAGGTCGTACCCGAGGGGCTCGGTGGCAAGGTCGACGTCAAGCGTCCCTCGGATGGCGTAGGCCACCACCAGCGGGGGTGAAGCGAGGTAGCTCGCCTTGACCTTGCCGTGGACACGACCTTCGAAGTTCCTGTTTCCGGAGATGACCGAACCAACAACAAGGCTCGCCTCATCGATGGCCGCCTCAACTGCGTCAGGGAGCGGGCCCGAGTTGCCAATGCAGGTGGTGCAGCCGTACCCGACAACGTTGAATCCCATGGCAGCGAGGTCTTCGTCGAGCCCTGTGGCTTCGTAGTACTCCGTGACCACGCGGCTTCCAGGGGCAAGGGAGGTCTTGACCCAAGGCTTCACGCCGAGACCACGGGCTCGCGCCTTGCGAGCCAACAATCCCGCCGCGAGCATGACGTCCGGGTTCGAGGTGTTGGTGCATGAGGTGATGGCCGCGATCACCACGTCACCGTGGTTCAGGTCGTACACTTGCCCGTCCGTTTCGACGATGGCTGAACGGTTGAGGGCGTCCTCGTCCAATCCATGCCCATGGAGCCCAAGCGGAGCGGTCAGCGAAGCACGAAAGTGCTCCCTCATCGCGTCAAGGTCAACCCGGTCCTGCGGTCGCTTCGGACCTGCAAGAGAAGGTTTGACCGAGGTCAGGTCAAGGTCGAGGAGGGCTGAGTACGATTTCTCAGGGGATGCGCCGTCGTACCAGAGGCCTTGAGCGCGGCAGAAGGCTTCGACACCTTCGATGTGGGCGGCATCGCGTCCGGTCAGCGTGAGGTACTCGAGGGTGCGCTCGTCGACCGGGAAGAAGCCACACGTCGCGCCGTATTCCGGTGCCATGTTCGCGATGGTGGCCCGGTCGGCCAGCGAGAGGGCGGCCATGCCCGTGCCAAAGAATTCCACGAACTTGCCGACCACGCCGTGCTTTCGCAAGAGTTCAACGATGCGGAGGGTCATGTCGGTTGCGGTGACCCCCGATGGCAGCGCACCGGTCAGCCGTACGCCCACCACATCGGGGGCAAGCATGTAGATCGGTTGGCCAAGCATGACCGCTTCCGCTTCGATGCCACCAACGCCCCAGCCGAGTACGCCAAGGCCGTTGACCATCGTGGTGTGGGAGTCCGTTCCAACCAGCGAATCCGCGAGCCACACCCCGTGCTCCTCACGGGCCACCGTGGCGAGGTATTCGAGGTTCACCTGATGCACAATCCCACGCGAAGGGGGCACGGCGCGGAAGTCTGCAAGGCTCTGTTGGCCCCACTTCAGAAAGGTGTAGCGTTCTGCATTCCGGTGGTATTCAATGTCGAGGTTGAGGTCCAGTGCGGACGGATCGGCCCCTGACACGTCGACCTGAACGGAGTGGTCGATGACGAGGTCCACGGGGACCTGAGGGTTCACACGCTCGGGGTCACCACCCATCTCGACCATCGCATCCCGCAGGGCGGCGAGGTCGACGACCGCGGGTACGCCGGTGAAGTCCTGAAGGATGACACGCGAGGGACGGAACGGAATTTCCCCACGTTCACCGTTGGCGGTCCATGATGCAATGTTACGAACGTCATCGTCCCTAATGAGGAAACCGTCGAGGTTTCGGAGGGCGCCTTCAAGCAGCACACGAACGCTGTAGGGCAACGTCGATGTGTTCATGCCTGCTTCGTCGAGCGCATCGAGCGCGTAGTACACGCCACCGTTGGCCAAGGAGCGCCGAGCGTTGAAGGGGTCGTCCGCCATGATGATACGGACCTACGACCCGTCTATGAACGCGCCGCTTGACCCCATTCAGGCCGTTGTTCCAGTTCACCAAAACACAAACCACGGCGAGGCATCGTTGGAGGTCAAAACGACCTCTTCGAGGGTGACCGGCGCCACAGGCCGGTCGCTGCTGTCGGTGGTCGTGGCGGAGATGGCGGTCACGTGTTCGCATCCATCCGTGATGGTTCCGAAGACGGTGTGAACACCGTCCAACCATTCCGGCGAACTGTCCTCTGGAATCAGGAAGAACTGGCTGCCCCCTGTGTGAGGGTTGCTGGTTTTTGCCATCGACAACGTGCATGAATCGTGCTTTCGACCGTTGTCGACCTCGTCGGGCAAGGTGTAGGAGGTGGCGCTGCACCCTGCCGAGGCGGACTGCTGTACACCGTCGCAGTACCCATACCAACTGGCCGCGTAACCGCCGGTGCCGTCGCCGTTCTGGAAGTCACCGCCTTGGATCATGAAGTCATCAATGACCCTGTGAAACACGGTCCCATCGTAGGTGCCTGCCTCGACGTGGTCGAGGAAGGATGCAGCGTGGCTCGGCGCATCGGCATGGATACGGATCTCAATGTCACCTTCCGTCGCGAGCCCGTTGACGTCGGTGTACGAGACCGCCATCAGCACGGTTTGGTCCGTGCTCGGAGCGCCGCCACCGCTGAGTTGCCCGACGGCAATGAGGAGCACAACAAAGGCCACACTCATCGCAGCGAAGGCCGTGATGGTCGGGGTGCCGTCGCGGACCAAGGGCGGGATGATGAATTCGCCAATTCGCTTCTCGTTCATGTCGTTGAGAAGGTCGTTGTAGGTTGAATTGAACTTGCGGTTCCTTGGGTCCAATCGCATCGCGTAGCGGAAGTTGGAGGCCGCTTTACGGTAGGTGGACGCCGCGCCCGAATCCTTGGCTTCAAGCCATCGGGCACGTCCTGCCAGCATCCAGGTCATGGCGTGCTCGCCCTTGCCATCGACCTCCTCGAGCAGTTTCAACGCACGGTCTGGGTGTCCTTTGTCGAGGTGGGATTCGACCTTTTCCCAACCCTTCTGCATCTGCTCGCTGGCCATGCCCCGCGATGGACCACCCCGTTTTGAACCGTCCCACCTCGGGTTGGCACCGGCGGCGTCATGTTCAAAGGGCGAAAGTCAAGGCCCGCAATCAGGCGAGACGCCACGTCACCGTGCGTGGAAGAACAAGCGCGGAGGCCTCCCGATGACCACCATCGTCAACGACTTCACCTTGAACATCGCAACCGCAAACGGGACAGGGTCCCAATCGGCCAACCTGATTCTGCTTCAGTCCCTGTTCAATATGGGCATCGAAGTGAGCGGCAAGAACCTCTTCCCTTCAAACATCTCCGGTCTTCCGACGTGGTACATCGTCCGTGTGTCCGATGCAGGATACCAAGCACCCGGCGACCGCACCCACATCCAAGTGCTGATGAATCCCGACACCTGGGCCGAGGACCTCGCAGACCTGCAACCCGGGAGTGTGGTGATCTGGAACACCGACGCCAAGATGGTGATGGACCGTGTGGACGTGGTGTCCTACCCCGTCCCGATGACCACGATGGCGCGCACCCTCAACCCCAAACTTGCGAGGATGGTGGCGAACGTCATCTACGTCGGCGTGATTGCTGAAATGCTCGGCATCGAGGACGACGCCATCCTCGCCGCCATCGCTGGTCAGTTCAAAGGCAAGGCGAGCGCGATCGATCTGAACACCCAAGCCTACCGCCTTGGCCGAACCTTTGCCAATGAGGAACTCACCAAAGCCGACCCGTACGCGGTGGAAGCACGAGGAAATCCCGGCGGTCGCTTCTTCATCGAAGGCAACGAAGCCGCGGCCCTCGGCGCCATCTTTGGCGGCGTCCAGATGCTTGCGTGGTACCCAATCACTCCCTCCTCAAGCCTCGCTGAAGGGGTCATCAACTACATCCCAAAACTTCGCACCAACGAACACGGTGAGGCGACCTGCGCCGTTATTCAGGCTGAAGACGAACTCGCTGCAGCGGGCATGGTGGTCGGAGCAGGGTGGGCCGGGGCGCGAGGCATGACCGCGACGTCAGGGCCCGGCATCTCCCTGATGCAGGAATTCATCGGACTGGCCTACTTCGCAGAAATCCCCTCCGTGTTCTGGGACGTGAACCGTGTCGGCCCCTCAACCGGCCTGCCGACCCGGACCCAACAGTCCGACCTGCAGATGCTGTACGAGGGAAGCCACGGCGACACGCAGCACATCGTGCTCATCCCTGGGACCGTTGAGGAATGCTTTGAATTCGGCTGGAGGGCCTTCGACGTCTCGGAACGTTTCCAGACGCCCGTCTTCGGGCTCTCCGACCTTGACCTCGGCATGAACCGATGGACCTGCGAGGGGTTCACCTACCCCGACGTTCCGATGGACCGTGGAAAGGTCATCAGGGACCGTGACGTGTTCGAAGCGATGGAGGACTTCGGCCGGTACCGCGACGTGGACGGCGACGGCATCCCGTACCGAACCCTACCCGGAAGCGGCATGGCCCCCATCCTTTCCCGAGGCACCGGCCACGACCCGTCCGGCAAATATTCCGAGAAGTCGCACGTCTACCTCGACTTGATGCAGCGCCTCCGTCGAAAGATCGACGGCGCTCGACCTCACCTTCCTGCTCCGATCCTTCGCGAAGAGGAGGAATGCGACGTTGGCATCGTGTACTTTGGCAGCATGGAGAACTCGATTCAGGAGATCGACGACATCATCGAATCCGGTGGGCGGAAGGTCTCACAATGCCGCGTCCGCAGCCTGCCGCTTCACCCGGAGGTCGAGGACTTCTGCGCACGTCACAAGACGGTCATCGTGCTTGAAATCAACCGCGATGGGCAACTCTGGGGCATCATGCGCCGCGAACTGCCCAACCACCTCGTGGACAGGGTCCATTCGGTGGCGTACTCCGATGGCATGCCTCCCCGCGCATCGGTCTACGCTGAACGCATCATCGCCACCATCGAGGAGGTGGAGGGATGAGCGAAACACCTGCGCGCAGCCAGCCAATCAAACTGAACATCATCGATCAACCTTTGGACGCGTACACGGGCGGGCCGTCCTCCCTCTGCCCTGGCTGCGGCCACGACCAAATCTCCTCCGTCATCATCAGCGCTGCATGGGAGAACGGGGTGGAACCGCACCGCATCGCGAAGATGTCCGGCATTGGTTGTTCGTCGAAGACACCGGCCTACTACCTCGGGCAAGCGCACGGCTTCAACACCGTTCATGGGCGCATGCCCTCGGTGACGACCGGGGCTGCGGCCGTCAACCGCGATCTGCTGTACCTTGGCGTGTCGGGCGACGGAGACAGCGCTTCCATCGGGATCGGGCAACTCATCCACGCCATTCGTCGCAACCTCGACATGGTCTACATCGTGGAAAACAACGGGGTGTATGGCCTCACCAAGGGCCAGTACTCGGCCACGGCTGAAATCGGTTCAAAGAAGAAGAAGGGCAAGGCGAACGAACAACCCCCCATTGACCTCTGTGCCTTGGCCATCAACCTTGGTTGCACCTTTGTGGCGCGTTCGTTCTCAGGTTCAAAGAAGCAACTCAACGCGTTGCTGAAGGCCGCAATGTCCCACCGAGGATTCGCCCTCATCGACGTCATTTCACCGTGTGTGACTTTCAACAACAACGACGAATCCTTCCGTTCCTACGGCTACGTGAAGGAGAACGAAGTCACGCTCCACATGGCCGACTACATCCCGCAACGGGTTCCGATGGAGGAAATCGAGGTGCCCGAGGGCCATTACCGCGACATCACGCTGCACGATGGCTCCGTGATTCGGCTGGAAACCATCGACGCGGACCACGACCCAAGCGATGCCGTCGCGGCCCTCGCTGCGTTGCACAAGGCGGCCGACGACGACCATCACGTGACCGGGTTGCTCTACTTTGACCCGGACATGCCAATCATGCACGACAACCTCGGCCTGCCCGAAGCGTCCCTCATCGACCTCCCCGCAGACGCCCTGAGGCCCTCGGAGGCAGCGCTCGACGCGGTTGTGGCTCGCTTCCGCGGCGCTTGACGACCGGAAGCGTTGAAGACGACCACGCCATACTTTGAGGCATGCTCGCCGAGGTCGGCATCGGCTTGACCCTCCTTGCAGGAGGAGGTTGGTGGGCGCTGCGTGCTTGGCGACGACGCGAAGATGACCTCCTCGACGCCATGCGAGCACGCAAGTACGGCTTTGGTCGCCTCGCGCCCCTTCGAAGCATGGACGACGACCTGCCGACGGTCAGCCTCGGTTTGGCCGTCCTCGGACCGCTCTTTGCAGACCTCGATGAAACGCGCCAGCAGGAACGTTTGGACCGAGAGGCTCGTCGACGCTTGGAAGCCATGAACCTCCGCTTGAATCCGCCGCACCTTGACGCCGAAGACGACGAGAGGAACAACAGCGTTCCTGAAGCGCCAAGCCTTGACGCGCTGGTTGCCATCGCACTGAAGGAACGCAACCATCACATCACCGAGGTCAACCAAGGCATGGAGCGGCATGCACGAGGTGCCGTCTTCGAAGAGAACGTTGGCCTTGGTGTCCGTGTTGAGGAGGTCGATGTTGACGACACGACCATCGAAGACCGTGTGGCACGCGAGGGGGGTGCTGCGGGGCAGGTCCAGATCAGCCTCGCTTGGGAGGACCGCAACGACCTCGACTTGCACGTGTACGCTCCGAGCGGCGAACGGATTTACTTCAACAACAGACGAAGCGCGTGCGGTGGGGTCCTCGACGTGGACATGAATGCCCAACCCACCTCCTCGACGCCGGTTGAGAACGTGGTGTGGGCCAGCGATGCACCGTCCGGCACCTACCGCGTAGGCGTCCATTTCTACCGTCACCACCGGCGCCGTGGGACATCAACAACGAGCGAGTTCACGCTCCGCACCACGGTCTTCGGGGAAGTGGCACAGTTCTCTGGCACCCTCAAGCACGGAGACCCGATGCAGTTGGTGACCTCGTTCACGCTTCCGGACATTGAGGAAGAATGAGAGGTAGTCCCTCTCGGATTCGAACCGAGGTCAGCGGGACCAGAACCCGCTATGATGGACCGCTACACTAAGGGACTGTGTGCGCTCCACGGGGAGCCGCGGTTCGCATTTGAAGGCAGCGGTGCCGCCCTTGCCTACGGCGCTTCGCCGCTGCTGATGTCGACCAACCGAAACAGCAGTTTGCTTACCCAGGAGAGCATCATGATGGACAGGAAAGAAGCGATTCCCCATTTTGCCCATGGCCTTGTAGGTTTTGATTCAGGCCATGGATCGATGCCCAGCGCCTCGGCGTCCGCAACGATGGCAGCCAACTCGGCGAGTTCGTCCTCAACTGTTGCGTGCTTCGCCATGCTCGTGCGACGCAGCGAAGGCATTCAAGCCTGAGCCTTAAGCAAGGCTTCAACCGCCGGTCGCTCAAGGTCTGCCCATGAGCGAGGTTCCGGCCGGCCTCCACCTCGATGCCGTGCAGCGTCCACCGCCACGGCCGACCGTCACCGTGACGCTAACGCGCGATGGACCGAACGGCCTTGAGGTGCTGTTGGGCCTACGTGTTTCAACGATGAAGGCCTTCCCCGACACCTGGGCCTTCCCGGGTGGAGGGGTCTCCCGCCGCGACGTCGTGGGCATGGAGACCGCTTCGCTGTCGAGGCTCGACGATGGCGACGACCTTGCCCGATTTGCTGCCTGCCGAGAGATGGCGGGAGAACTGGGCTGGGTGTGGGATGGAGGTGCCTTGTAGGAGGTGCCAACCGACGTGCGACGCAGGTTGCTTGAGGAGCGGGAGGCCTGGAACGACGTGGTCCAGGACCACCTCGCTGTGGACCCGACCGCTC
>JAURMD010000007.1 GCA_030830875.1 Thermoplasmatota archaeon
CGCAGCGCGGCCAACCAAGCCCTCGAAGCCATGACGCCGGTGTTCCCCTCAGGGGTGGAAAACATCCTCGTGAACGCCCTCCGTAGCCGGGATCCGGCGTTGGCACGTGCAGCATGGCAAGGCCTCCGCGCCATGGGCGACACGTGGCCGGGCGTGGTCTGCGTTCACGTCGACAGCCTGCTGCTCGAAGACGACGAAGGCCTGCGACGCGATGCATCGAAAGCGTTGCAGAAGGTCGTGGCCAGCGCCGGACACGAAGCCTGGGACCTCGTGAGTTGGGCCTTGGCTGATGAGGACGTCGAGGTTCGACGCAACGCCTCCGCATGCCTCCCACGCTTGATTGGCCCAGCACCGAGGATGGCCGTGATCTTGGCAGAAAAAACCCTCTACGACGACGACGCGCGCGTTCGAGACAAGGCCTTGCAGGTGCTGCAACGCGTCGACCTCGACGCTGGACGTGCCAAAGGCATCATCGTCGCTGGCACCGCGCACCCCCGCGTCGAAGTCAGGAAAGCGTGCCTCGAGATGCTGCCGCGTTTCATGGGTGAAGACGATCTTCGCGCCTTTGCGATGGACAGGATTCAGCACGAGACAAACGAGGACCTACGAGGCCTCCTCATCGGCATGGTCACCGACATCTCCATCGAAGGCACGGAGGAGCAAAAGAACCGATTTTTGGCACCTGCGGAGCCCGTTCCGCAACTCGATCTTGAAATCGCAGCGGCCCATGAGCATGAACTTGGACTCCTCGGTACGCCTGTGATTGTCGAAGAGAGGCCTTCGCACGGGGACGTTGACGAGGGCCAACAGCGTTAAAGATGGGCCATCGGTCGCCAACTCGTCAGGTGAGACCTATGGAGGATGTCGCATACGACGACAAGGCCGAGCAATTCGACCGCCTTTGGGACGGCATGACCCCCAAGGGCATCAACCGCACCAAGGCGCTGAAGTTCCGTCAGTACATCCTCGAGCACGTCCGCCAGACGAAGCGTCCGCTCACGCGGGACAACGCCCGCAAGTACTGGATGGGCCTACTCCAGCAGGAACTCAAGGACGCAGAGTCCTTCTGAGTCGTGCGAGGGTCGCCACCGTTCCGGCGGCCCGTGAAGCGTTGGAACGGAGGCGAGCATGATGTTCACGCAGACACGATTCACCTCCTGGGGCCTTCCTGAACCGGTTCAGGCCGCCATCGACAGCCAAGGCTGGGAATTCGCCACCGAAGTGCAACGGGACACCGTCCCTCTTGCACGCCGAGGACGTGACGTGATTGGACAAGCCCGCACCGGCTCCGGGAAAACGGCGGCTTTCGGCCTTCCGCTCATCGAGCGATGCGCACCCGGTCAGGGCCTGCAGGCCCTTGTCCTTGCTCCGACTCGAGAATTGGCCGTTCAGGTGGCTGAAGAACTTGACACGCTGCAAGGGCACACCGGCCTTCGCATGCAAACCGTGTACGGTGGCACCGACGTTGAGAAACAAGCGACGCTGCTCGACGCTGGCGTCGACGTCATTGTCGGTACGCCGGGACGCGTGATGGACATGGCCGAGCGTGGGCACATCGATTTGGCGTCCCCGACGTTGTTCGTCCTCGACGAAGCGGACCGCATGCTCGACATGGGTTTCTTCCCAGACATTCTTTGGGTGCTTGAGCGGATGACCTCCCGGCAGCAAACCCTCTTGTTTTCGGCTACGTTCCCTCAGGAGATCGTTGACGCCGCCTTCGAATTCATGACGGAACCCGAGTTCGTGCAAACGAACGAAGACGAAATCGACCTGCCAGACGTTCGGCTGTGCATCACCCATGTTGGCCGCTCGAACAAACTCTGGGCGACCGCTCGGTTGCTCCTTCACCTTGAGGAGGACGGGCAAGCGATCATCTTCGCGAACACCAAGCGCATGGTGGACCTGCTCATCGAGCGCTTGAGCAAGGCTAAGTTCGAGGTGGACGGTCTGCACGGTGACCTCAGCCAGAACCAGCGAGAGCGCATCTTGGGGACCTTCCGTGACGGAAAGCTTCGCATCATCGTCGCCACGGACGTTGCGGCGCGGGGCATTGACGTGGATTCGGTCACCATGGTCATCAACTACGACGTACCGAACGACATGGACGCTTTCATTCACCGCATTGGTCGGACCGGGCGCATCGGCCGAACGGGTCAGGCGTGGACGCTTGTCGACCGTACCTCAGGTCAGCAGATGCAGAACATCATCGCAACCTACGACCTGCCCGTGGAGGACGTGGACGTGCCCGACCTGCCCGATGGCGTCGAGCGTGACCCTGTTGCATGGCAGGAGGACCTCTCTGACGCAGCGGACCCCTTCGGTTTCATCACCCTCCGCGTGGACGTGACCGACGCCGAAGGCCTCTCCAAGGCGGACCTGGAGGACTGGCTGGTTGAGACCGTTGGTTGCGATTCGATGGCTGTGGGGCGCATCGTCATGGGGTCCGATCACAGCGAGGTCGGCCTGCACAGCAGCGTCGCTGCCCGGGCCATGAAGGCCTTCGCGCAGAAGGAACTGGCCGGCTCCACCCGCAAGGTCGACCTTGTGGTCCTCTGATTATTCGGACTCGTCCGCTGCGACGTCCGACGCCCGCAGGAGCGCCTCGCGTTCATCTCGCGTCAGGCTGGACGGCCAACGACCGTCGTCGAGCGGTCGTTCGAAGACGAGGGTGCTTACGGCCAATCCGAGCACGCCGAGGCTGGCCAGTGACCACGCGCCGTCGATGGCGTCGTTCCAATCGAGTTGCGCTTGCGCGCAGCGGTCGCTGATGAGGTCACTGAAGGCGCATTCTGCAACCGTATCTCGTGCCGCCATAGCGTCCGGGTTGTTGGTGACCAAGAGGGCTGCGAACACGGCCAGCACGACAGCAAACGCAACGCCAGCGAGCGGTTGCTTCCACACGGGGCGTGTCGAGCGCCACGCCCAGTCACGGCGGAGCACCATGCGCCATGCTTCGGACCCGGCGAGGCTGCGGTCCTTGACACGTCGAGGTCCGCCGACCCAGGTGAACCACGCAAGCCACAGACCAATCAGGACGACGAGGAAGCCCCATTCGTAGACGTGACGATGAAACGCCCACATGCCGTTGAGGCAGGCGATGTCGTTGGGTGCCTCAAGGCAGCCTCCCAACGCCAGCGGGTAAAAGGCGACGAGGCGGGCAAGGTTCAGAATGAAGACGAGCACGCACCCGACGGCCACCGCACGGAGGCGATCGCGTTGCGGGACATCTTCGGTGATGAGGATGAGCGTCGAGAGGAAGATCATCTCATGCACGCCTGCACATTCGTCCGAAACATAGAGTCCGACGCTGTCGAAACTGCCTGGAAAAGACGGGTGGTGGAAATCAATGCGGGTCAGCCATCCGTTGTGCATCGAGAGGCTCACGGCATCGGAGCCCCAGATGAACTGCGTGATGCCGTGCCACAGCCATGCCTCGACGACCTGCAAGGGTGCAAGGGTGTCGCTCGGTTCGGTCAGGAACCAGTAGAAGGCCTCGACGAGGAGTAGGGCCACGGGGAATTTGGCATACCGTAGCCCAAGCGCTCCAACCTCGGACCACGACAGGTCCTCCGGCGCGTCCGTCCCTCGGGCCACGGCCCCTTCTTGCGACGTTGCCTCATAGGGCCGTCGGTCGAAGGCCTTGAAGGCAGTCGGGCCGAGGGGGCCTCATGACCGAGCGGAGCGGCGGCCCGGTCCCAAGCCACCGTCTTGACGTACGTGGTTACCGCTGCCCTGTGCCTGTGGGTGAAGCACGCAAGGCGCTTCGCGCCTTGGAGGTCGGCGCCTGCCTTGAGGTCCGCTTTGATGACCCCGAAGCGCTCGAAGACCTGCCGCCGATGGTGGCCCGCCTCGGGCAACGCGTGCTCGGCGTGGAGGAAGGCCATGGCGATTGGCGCGTCTTCATCGAGGTGGTGGCATGAGCCCAGACATACCCAGCGAAGCCACGTTGCCCACCCGGTGGGGGACCTTCACCATCCGCGTGGTGCACGAAGCCACTGGCGATGACCACGTGGCGTTGACCATGGGCGACCTCGCAGGTCCAGACCCGGTGCTGGTTCGTGTGCACTCTGAATGCTTGACTGGCGACGCCTTTGGCTCGCTACGCTGCGATTGCGGCCCGCAACTCGACGCGGCCCTCGCAGCCGTGGCTGAGCGCGGCTGGGGATGCGTGCTCTACCTCCGTCAGGAGGGTCGGGGCATCGGCCTTCACGCCAAAATCCAAGCCTACCATCTCCAAGACCAAGGAGCGGACACGCTGGATGCAAACCTGATGCTGGGCCTCCCAGCCGACGGACGCGATTACACGATTGCTGCAGAGATGTTGCGTTCGCTTGGGGTCGGCTCGGTTTCCCTGATGACGAACAACCCCGACAAGGTCAAACAACTTCGCACCTATGGCATCGATGTCGTCGAGCGTGTGCCCATCGTCGTTGGTGTTGGTGAGGACAACGCCGGCTACTTGCGCACCAAGGCCGAACGAATGGGGCACCGCATCAACGAGGGCGACCTCGTCTGACGTCACTCTTCTTCGCCGTGCTGCTCGATGAGCGCCTTCCACTCGTCGAGGTCGATCCGGTGGTCTTCGTTCTGGTCAAACGTGGTGATCACCGCAGAGACCTTCATCGGGTCCAAGGCCTCGCCCAACAAGTCAGAAAGCCCGTTGAGGAGTTCGGGGCCACTCAAGCGACCATCGTCGTCGCTGTCGAGGTCCGCGAAGACCTCATCCACGGAGCGACCCGAGTCAGAAATCGCCGCAGCAAGGGCGGTCATGGCAGCGCTGATGTCCCAGTCCGTTGGAAGCATACGGTGCACTCGCGGTTTGGGACTTCAAGCGTTCGGCGAATCAAGACGAAGCTCAAACCTGAGGCAAGGGCCGTCCGCGTAGTGCCCTGGCAGTCCTCTGACGTCGTCCAACTGTGTGGCCCCGAGGAAGGTGAAGCCGTGGCTGGTGTACAGCCGGATGAGGGCCTCGTTGTGGCCGACGGTGTCCAAGCGCACGTGCGTCCGGCCGAGTTCACGTGCATGCTCGATGGCCCAGGCCACAACCTCGCCAACGAGACGACGGCCCCGGAACTCGGGCGTGGTGGCAATCCGATGGAGAAAGACGGACGGGTCCGCCTCCATGTCCTTCCAAATCTGCGGGTCTTCGTAGGCCACGACCCACACGCAGGCGAGGGCTTCGTCGATCCGAAGTTGCCATTGCCGACCTTCTTCGATTTCCCGCTCCACGAGAGCCGGGTCAATGGCGGGCCAAACCACCTGCCCTTTGGCTCGCTGGAGTGCTGAGGCCTGCGCGTAGAGGGCGAGAAGGGCATCCCGTTCGTCGGCTGACGTACGACGTACGTCCATGCCGGTGGAGCATGCGTTTCGTGCATCAACCTTCCATCCGATGCCGAAGGCAAGAGGTCAATTGTTGGCAGATCACTACGCCTTCACCGGTGAGTGGGCTCGTCGACGGCGGTTCCAGCGCCGTCCTAGACGGGGTGATTGGTGGGAGCGACAGCGTGCCGTTGGTGACCACCTTCGACCTGAACGTCAAGGCCCACGCGGCCGCAGGGCCGACCTTTTTGGTGACGCTTCGGCTGCTTGAGGGGTTGACCGTGCTCGCTTCCTTCCTGAAGGCCTCCAAGGACGAACAGTGAACAAAGGCGGCGCTCATTCGTCGGTGGTGTGCTTGCCATACGCGC
>JAURMD010000076.1 GCA_030830875.1 Thermoplasmatota archaeon
AAGCAGGAACCTTCGAACGGCTTGAAGGTGCTGAAGCGTGCGGGTGGCATTGCGCTGCTGAGTAGGAAGTTCACCCCTCAGGGGCTTGCCGCTGCGGTCGCCTGGAGCGCTGCGGAGGAACTCGCCCGGCGTGGTGCAGCCCACCTTTCGGACCGGATCGACGACCACATCCAAGCAAGCGTGGACGTCATGATTCGACGCAATGCGAAGGCATCGCTCATGCTGGCTGCACGTGATTTGGCCATGGGATTGGCCCCCTTGCTTCTGCTTGCGTTGTTGCCGTGGCTGTTCTGAGCCACGCCTGTGCGAAGCCTCATCATGCACCGCACGGTGAGCGACATGAAGCCCATGTCGCTGCTCATCCTGATGCGCCATGGCCAGTCGATGTGGAACGCTGCGAACCGCTTTACCGGCTGGGTCGACGTGCCGCTGACCCCCGCCGGCATCGAGGAAGCCATCGAAGGCGGCCGCCGCATCGCCCACCTGCCCATCGATGAGGTGCACGTCTCAACCCTGATCCGCGCCCAGATGACCGCGATGCTCGCCCTCGCGCAGCACCAGGGCGGCAAGGTTCCCGTCGTTCAGTACCCCGTGCCCGAGGGCGGCCTCGAAGGGCTCGGCGACAACGAGCGCCGCATGGCCGAGTGGACGACCGTCCACGACGAGGCTGCGAGCAACAATGCACTGCCGGTGCACGTGGCGTGGCAGCTCAACGAGCGCATGTACGGGGCCCTGCAAGGGCTCGACAAGCAGGCCACACGAGAGCGGTACGGCGACGAGCAGGTCCACGTTTGGCGGCGTTCCTACGACGTGCCGCCTCCAGAGGGCGAATCGCTCGAACTGTGCGCGGCGCGGACGCTGCCCTACTTCGACGCCACCCTCGTTCCTGCGCTTGATGCAGGACGCAACGTCTTCGTGGCGGCTCACGGCAACTCCCTGCGCAGCATCATCATGGCCATCGAAGGGCTCTCCCGTGAGGAAGTGCTCGGGCTGGAGGTGCCAACCGGCGTGCCCCTGCTCTACGAGCGGACGGACGGCGGTTGGACGCGACGTGAGGCCTGAGGGACGCGCATGGACGGATGGCGCTTCGACGGTTTTCCCGGGCGCGTGCTCGTGGTCAACCTCTCCACGGGCGCCATCGAGGCCCGTGACCTTCCCAAGGCGTGGTGCCACGAGGGGATGGGCGGAAAGGGCCTCGCCACCCGCGTCCTCGTGGAATGGGACACGACGGAGGATGCGGCTTACGACCTTGTGCATCCGGTGACCGGCGGCTCGGACGTCGCGCGGCATCCGTCGACCCCCATGCTGGTCTTCACCGGGCCGTTCCAAGGGACCCGCATCGGCTCCTCCGGCCGCGCCGTGGTCGTGACCCGTTCGCCGCTGACCGACGTCTACATCGACACCTACGTTGGTGGCAACCTCGGCCATCGCCTCAGGGAAGCAGGCTGGGACGGCCTCTTCCTCTTCGGTGCGAGCCCGACGCTCGTGCGGTTGGAAATCCGTGACCTGGAGGCACGGCTCGTGCCGTGCGAAGGCCTCGCCGGTGCAACCACCTGGGCCTGTGAACAGGCCCTCGACGGTCTCGGGGAATGCTTCTCCGTCGGTCCGGCCGGGGAGGCCGGAGTGCGCTTTTCGTCGCCGATCACCGCCGGACGTCGCGCGGCCGGGCGCGGCGGGACCGGTGCGCAGTTTGGCTTCAAACGCCTGAAGGCGATCACCGTCGACGCCAGCCCTGAGGCCCGCGCCCGTGTGCGCGTGGCCGATGCCGAGGCCCTGCAGGACGCGGTGAAGGAACAACGGCAGGAAATGGGCGTCAAGCGGCGTGCTGGGGACCCGTTCTACGCCTTCGGGACGAGCCGAGCGCCGCACTATGCCTCAGCGAACGACCGCATGCCCACGGCGAACTACACCGCTGCGGACGGGGTCGTTCCTGTCCTCTCCGGGACCGTGGTGTCCTCCGAGGCACCGTCCTCCTCGCCGCCGACCGAAGGCATGAGCACAGGTGGCGCCGTCGCCCTCGATGTACCGCGCTTGACCGGCGACCACTGGCACGACGCGCATCCAGACGCCAAGCAATCCGGCTGCTGCACACCTTGTCCCATCGCGTGCGAAGCCGCAGATCGACCAACGGTGGAGGGCGAGCGAGTGAAGGGTCGACCGGTCCACCTCGAGCGCGTCGAGCGACCGGAGTACGAGACGCTGGCGCTGCTTGGGTCGAACCTTGGCCTCAGTTCAAGCCTCGAGGTGATGGACGGCAACGATGCTTGCAACCGCTTGGGGCTGGACACGATCTCCTCCGGAGCGGCCCTCGGGCTGGTCTGCGAACTGGCCGAGCGGGGCTGGTTGCCCGAAGCATGGGGGACGTCCTTCCCCGCCCCGAGGGCGTTCGACCCGTACGCGCCGGGCGACCCGGTCACGTGGCGCTTCGGTGATGCGGCCCTCCCGCCGCTCGCGCTTGAGGCGCTGGCAGCGGCCTCAGTTGGCGACGGCTCGCTCTTTGGAACGCTCGCCGCAGGGGCGGTGGCCTTCGCGGACGAGGTGGAGCGCAGGACCGGGCACCCTGCCTCACGGTGCACCGCCCACTGCAAGGGTCTTGACCTGCCGGCTTGGGACCCGCGCGGCAAGCGAGGCAACGGCCTGGCCTACATGACGGCCAACGTCGGCGCCTCCCACATGCGTGCGGGCTACAAGGAACCCACCGGCCTGCCCACCTCGAGCGCGCTGGACCTCGTGCCTGAACTGGTGGAGAGCCAGAATTCCATCGTCGTTCGGGATTCGCTCATTCTGTGTGCCTTCGCAAAGGGCGCAAGTCCCGACGGCATGCTCGCCGCGATGTGGACGGCCATCACCGGCAACCAGGCCACGTGGGAGGACCTCTGCGAGCGGGCGGCGGTTCAATGGGACCTTGCTCGACGTTGGAACGTGGCCCACTGGAACCGCCTTGGTCGCCGTCCCGAGGTCGAAGACCGCTTGTCGTGGCGCCTTCGGGAAGAACCCCTGCCTTCCGGTGTGGCCGAGGGATGCGTCAGCTTCGCCGATGCGGAGGACGAGGACGCCTGCTTGCGGGCCTACTACGCAGAGCGGGGATGGGATGAAGGCGGTCGACCGCACGAGGTGCTTGCATGAGCCTCGGCGAGCGCGCGCGCACCACCGTGGTGCTCGGTGCGGTGGCGTACCTTGCGCTTCGGGTGCTCATCACCCTCGCCTCACCCCACCCCTTGCTCGTCGAGATGCCAGAGGCATGCGCGGCCTCGAGCGAGAACTGCGCTCGCCTCGATGGCTCTGAAGGGCACCGCATGGACGGCATCCTCCCACTCGCTGTACCGCGTGGCGGCGAGGATGCCTTCTGGGAGAAGGTCGATGCATGGGCCGAGGCCGAGCCGCGCACAACCCTGCTGCACAAGGACGGCCACTTCCGGCATTACGCTGTCCAGACCGAGTTTTGGGGTTTTGTCGACGACGTTACGGTCTCCCTCGACAGCACCAGCGGTGAAGTGATCCTTCAGTCTTCGTCCCGCGTCGGCTTGTCCGACCTTGGTGTGAATCCAGATCGGCTGTCCTCGATGGCTGAGGCGCTCAGGTGAGCGCCGACCACCCATAGGGCCAGCCGTCCTCATCGACCAGCACCACGTTCACGCCGACGCCGGTGCGGTGGAAGGCGATGAGTTGGATTTCATGGATGCGATGCCCGCTTGGCGCGATGCCGAGGACTGGAGGTTCACGGCGCCCGAACCGCCGGCGAAGCGTGGCCCCTTCGGCTGCAGCCAAAGTTCTCCGCTCACCGTCCACGTCATCGAACCACGGAAGCGGACCTTCTGGCGAGAAGCGAAGGCCGAGGATCATGTCCACACCGAGCGTTTCCTGCGCCGCGTCCGCGTCCGCTCCGCTTGGAATCGCTGGAGCGTTTGGGTGGGTGTGCAGCCAATGGGTAAAGCGTCCACCGCGTGACCCACGGTCGCTCCGAAACAGGTCGTCAGTCCACTCTTCGGGGAGGTGGTGGACGGAGTAGGAGTCGCCGCGGTTCACCACGGCCGCTTCGCCGATCACGTACCCTTGGCCTGCGAACAGACCGTTCCGCTGGGCCCCTCCTGCAAAGGCCGCTTCAACGTCGTCACGGTGAGGCCGTCCAGCATCGACGTCGAGGCCAACCAGGATTTCGTCGGGCAGCGCTTGAAGCGCCCACCACACGAGGTCCTGCAGAAGGCTTCCGGGCAGGTGGACTTGCGCAACGTAGGCCTCACGGCGGTCGAGCGAATCCGCGTTGTAGCGAGACATCGCGTCTTTCAGCCATGCTTCGACCATGCGCCTCACGGCGTGCTGGCTTGCGTGCACCATGAAGCGTTCCGTCGTCCGTGGACGGGCAATCTTTGAAATCGTTCAGAGCAGGGAGGCCCGTCATGGCGCGCAAGCGTGGAGGGCTCAGTCGATTCGTGGGTGCGCTCGCGGGGTCCCCCTACGAGCGTTTGCTCAAGCAACTCGGGAAACTCGAGGACGAGTTTGGCGACGATGAAGGAAAATTGGCCAAGCGCCTCGGTCGATTCGTTGACACCGTCCAAGAAGCGCTCGACGGCGAGGAAATCGATGCAGAGGAGCACGACCTGCTCATGGAAGCCATCGAGGAGATCGATCCCGATGGACGAACCTTTGACAGATACAGCGACGACGGTGACGAATTCTACAACGAGGACATGCCGAGCGGACCTGAGCCCGACCTCGGACGTCGAAAGAACCTCGACCAACTCATGAGCAGCACGAAGGACTCCTTCATGGGAAGTTTTGCTCGCGATGAATTCGATGAATTCCGAGCCAAAATATCCGAAGAATTCCAGCACGATGCAGACGAAGCCGTTCGTGCAGGCGATCACCAAGCCGCTGTCCTCTCGGACGCCCGCGTTTTCGCTGATGCGGACGAGGAACTTGAGAACGTCAAACGTCAGATTGCCATCGAATCCGGTCTGGGCGAGCCAGAATCAGCCAAGCCAGCTGAGGAGGAGGACGACGACGGGATTACGGTTGATGAGGACGGCGTCGAGTGGTACGAGGACGAGGAAGGCTCGTGGTGGTACCGCGAGCCGGACGCTGCGGACTGGGTCCTCTACGAGGAGTGACGTCGGTGGGCGACCGCCCCTTGGCGCTGGTCACCGGTGCCTCCGGCTTTGTTGGTCGAGCCGTGGTCGACGCCGCTCCGGGCCCGGTTCGTGTGCTTCATCACCGCACTCCGCCCTCAAGCGGACATCCGTCGGTCCATGGGGACCTGCTCGATCCCAACGCAGATTTCGCAGCGTGGACGCATGAGGTCGGTCGCGTCCTCCACCTTGCTCGTCCCGCCGCGGGAAGCGGGTGGAGGCGAAGGCGCGTCGCCCGTCGAACGAAAGCGGCCACAGGTCGCTTCGTCGCCCATCTTCAGCGTGAGGGATTGCAGGCGTTGGCCGTGCACGGCTCGCTGTCGTACGGCGACCGTGGCGAGGACCTTGTGCGAACGAGCGACCCCGTCCGGCCCACAGGGTACGCGAAGGCCTATGCCTGCGGGGAAGCACCGTGGCGTGACGCGGTCGATGCAGGACACCTCGCGCTGGTGCGCGCCCCGTGGGTGCTCGGTGCAGGGTCATGGTTCGACATGCTGTACGCCGGACCGACGGTCCCCGTCATCTCGGGCGGGCACGCCTGGATGTCCATCGTGACCACCGACGGCCTCGCCCGGTGGTTGTGGACGCAAGCGGAAGCACGCGGCGTCCTGCACCCTCCCATGCTCGCGCGCGTGCGCCAAGCGGCGTTTGCCGAGACCGTCGCTGAGGTGCGCGGTGTGCCCACGACAGAAGTTGGCGTTCCCTTCCTGACCGCACGTTATGGCCACGACGCCGCTCGTTCCATCGTCGCCAGCCTGCGGTTGGACGATGGCCACGGCGACCAGAGCGAAGGCGAGCGAGCCCGCGCCGCGTTACGCGATGCGGTTCAGGCCGTCGTTGCTTCACGCTCGTAGACGTAGAGGCTGTGTTCGCCGAGGTTCCAGGACGGCGTCCATCTCAACCACCGGTCAATCGTGTGGAACGCACGGCTGCGACGTGACCCTTCTGGACCCCAATGGTGACGGTACCACGCAGGATGCACGATGCAATACCCCTGCCTCCTCCGAAGCGTGAGCCGCTTGCCGAAGGCCTTCCGTACTTCGCGTGATGAGGGGCAATGCGAAGCGAGGTGCTTCGTTGGGCTGTAACCCGTCCAGACCTTCCTTACCCTTGCCATGGCTTTTTTCGGGCGCAACGTCATGAGGTTCCAGAGGATTTCAAATGCGTACCATTTGTTGACAAAGGTCAGCACCGCTTTGCCACCGGGCGCAAGAACGTCATGGATGGCTTGGGCCGTGCGGTCAAGGTCCTCCGTGGTGTTGAGTGCTCCGAAGTAGACGTACACCGTGTCCACAGCGGCTTCCCCAAGCAATTCCACAGCCTGATCAGCGGCACCCATCAGTGGTCGGACCTTGCGGTCTCCACGGCTCGAGGCCTTCTCCAAAACGATGCGCTCGAAGGTAGGCGTGAGGTCAATGCCATGCACCTGCTCAACCCCGTCTTGGTCGGCGAACCACATCATGTCAACGCCGGGGCCGTACCCGATCTCCAGCATACGTTTCGGGGACTGCTCCATCGTGACCTTTCGAAACGCATCGCGTAGTCCCTCGAGGACGTGGTTGTTGCAGGCACGCATCTCGTACTCTTCGGCCCCCGCATCGTAATGGTCGGCGACCACGCTGTGGTAACCGTCATGCATCGACGCCACCTCGATGTTTGATCTCGGCCATGCGCTCCTCGATGCGGGTGCGATGGGCGTATTCGTGCCCAAGGCAGCGGTGTGCAGTGTACACGGCTTCGTGCGAGGTGGAGGCCTGCCGCAGTTCTGCGATCCTGCGTTGCCGTTCCCACACTTCGATCACCCTGCCGACCACCGGCGTACGCATGAGTGTCCACCATGAGGGAACGGTCCCTGCCTCGCCTTCGACCTGCAGGTCGGGTGCCAGATCGCTGTTTGGAAGGAACTCGCTCACCCACGGATTCGCTGACCGGAGCGCCTCGAACCACCTTCGCCCTTTCAACGGCCTCAGCATGCTCATCTCCCGTGCGGCGTAGATGGACGGTCGAAGGGTCAAGTCGCGGGCGTCGAGGACCATGTTCGGGCACAACCTCCAACCTCCTGGGTGGTGGTGCTCAAGGTGGATGGCGAGGGCCCGAACGCGCCAAACATGGCCCTGACGGGCGATGATCAAGAGGTCAAGGTCACCGTCTTCGTCGTTGACACCGGCCGCCACCGAACCGGTGACCGCAACACCGAGCACCGCCGTGCTTGAGCAGAGGGTCGCCAAGGCGGAGGACGATTCCTCGAGGTGTGCCTTCGCACGCTGCTGAGCCGCCTCGACCCGGTCGGGGTCAAGCGGATGGTCCGAAAGGTGCCATCGCCCCGACGTGAAGTCGGCTTCTGGCAGCCTCTGGAGGGTAGCCTCAACCACAGCGTCCCCGGCCTCAACGGCCGCGTAGCGTCGCACCTCGCTTGCCGTGAGGCCATGGTTGAACACGGCCGTCCATCGAAGGACATCAAGCAAGGCCTCACGCATCTAATCACCCCAAGAACACGAGGCGTCGCTCGCCTTCGTTCACGTGGACAACGTCCCCGCACAAGGAACCTCTGCACAGCACTCGGGCGTCGGTCTCAAGTCCAAATCGCAGGTCCACAGCCGCACCGCCATCGTTGTCGACGGGCAGCACGATGGCTTCGACGACGGCCCATCCTTCAGGGGCTGAGAAGGTTGAGCCGGCCTCGAGGAGCACGGCGTCTCCAACATGACGGATCACCCCCTCAAGGTCGAGGTCCCTCGCTGCGTCGTGCTGCGCAGCGCGAGACGGGTCGACGGACCACAGGGTGTGGTGTTTCCCGCCGAAGGTGGACGAGCGAACGGGGTTCAACGGTGCCCCGAGGGCCACCATGGGGTCGAGTTCCCACGCGAAGCGCGGGTTGGACCCGCTCAGCACGACGTGGGTGGCGTCGACGACCTCAATCGAGTCGTGGATGGGGTCGTCGGAGGGTCCGAAGCGGAAGGTCGGCGTGCCGTACCGGACCCCGAGGGTGATGTCGTACCCGGCCAGCACGACGGCGTCATCAGGGAGGTCGTCTCCCAGCCGCACCAGCGAATTCAGCAGTTCAGTGCGCCACGCCACTCGGTCCTGTTCCTCCTCACGTTCGGCCAGCGACGTGCTGAGCACGGACGTGATGTGGGTGCTGGCGAGCAAGAGCACCACCACAGCAGCCGCAACACGTGAGCCTTGCAAGGCGGTTCCACGGCTGGGCAAGTGCGGCCGAAGTCCTGCGAGTCCAAGCACAATGAATGCAGCAATCCAAGGAAGGTGGTACCGCGGCCACCCGAAGTTGAGGACGACGGTAAAGACGAGGACGGCGGGAAGCACAATCGAGGCAACGAGGACGCCGCGCGACGCTTTCGATTGGGCGACCCAGAGGCTTGTGCCTCCCATGGCAAGCAGAAGCAGCATGACGCTCACCTCGCCCGTAGCATCCCTCCACGCATCGGACAACGTGTACTGCCCCACGTCCCCGGTCACGCTCGTCACGGTGCCTCGTACCTGCGGACCAAAACTGCCCATAGGCTGTCCATGTTGCCACAAGTCAGCAAGAACGAACGGGAGTTGCAGCAGGCTCCACACAAGAAGCACCGGCAGGGCAGCGCGCGCTTTTCGGTGCCCGACGACCGCCGCGATTCCGGGACCGAGGTAGAGGTAGGGGTACTTCGCCGCCCCGACCAAGGAGGCCATGGCTCCTGCCCATGCCTGTTGGTGTGCAGGGGCGTCCACCACGTCAAGCGCGAGTCGGATGAGCAGCAGCAGCCCACCTGTAGCCAACGCATCGAGGTACAACGTCCGACCGAAGTCGAGCATCGTGGGCATCGTCAGGACGAGGGCGGTGGAGAGGAGGCTCCATGCGCCCAGGTTGAGGCGTTCCCCAAGGGCGTGCGCCTGCCATCCGCAGGCCAACACCAGCAAGAACGGAAGGACGGTGCAGACGTCTCGGGTGCCGTTGAACGCGAGTTCGACGGCGATCAGTCCGGAGATCACCTTTGGTCGGAAGGCGAAGGCCGTTTCCATGTGGAAGGGTTCCCACGTCCAGCGACCGAGGTAGCGGTTCGCTGTTTGCAGGTGGTCGGCCTGATCGAACATGGCGGGCGAGGTCCACGTCAGGTCCGTCCAACCAAGGCCAAGGAGGAGCAGCGGAACAAAGCACCACCTCAGGTCCTTCCCCGACCACGCGGCATCGTGAAGAAGCCAAGACAGCGCCAAGCCCCAGATGCTCGTGACGAGGAGAAACGCTGGCCACGCAGGCAGGTGGAATTCCCCGGGAACGGCGACGAGCCAGCCCGAGACGAGCAGTCCCGGGAGCAAGCCCCGTGCGAGCAGGTCACCCCCGCTCGCGTTGACCTGCATGGATTGGCCGCGCCGTCCATGGTCATCGTCCTGTCGTTGCATTGGGCCAGAATGGGAGGGTCGCAAGGCGGTGCTTCAACACGCCACCGTCCGCTCCGGCGTTGACCATGGCCTCGTTGCACCTTGGTTCGCTTGACATCGCGACGATGGTCGGGGCGCGGCGTGACCCTTTCGCGGTCGAGGCGAGGTGGGCTTGAAGCACCTCGAGGCCGGTGGCGGGGGGAATGAAGTGGTCGAGCAGCAGCACATCGGGCGCCCACGCTTCGATGCGCGACAGGGCATCGTCAGTGGTCCAGTGCTGGGTCAGATGGACCTGCGACATGTCCACCCCTCCAGAGAGGAGGAGGGCTTCGATGTCGACGGAGTCTTCGAAGGCCAGCACCCGCAGCATGGGCGAACCTCACGGAATGGGTTGTTGCTCCCACCACGCGGGTGCAAGGAACCACCGTTCGTCGGAAGGTGGGCGGTCGATGAGGGGCAGCGAAAAGACCGAGTCACTGCCGGTGGAGACGCTGAGGCCAACCGCAGCGCAGGGGCTTGGGAGGTAGTCCTCGCCCGATTCGCTGAGGACGAGCCGCAGGCTCTTCCCCGCGGGAACGACGACGTCGAGCGGGTTGAACTCCATCAGCATCAGGTACTCCGAGAGGGGGGATGTGAAGGCGGCGTCCATGCCGCCGCCGCGGTAGCGGATGTCCATCGTGGCGTGGCCAAGGCGCAGGTCGTCGGCGTACAGCGTAGCGAAGACCTGACCTCCGTTGCAGGTGCGCGTGCTTGCGCTCAGGTGGAGGGTTGGCATCCCTGAGGCGTGAATCTCTTGCTCAAGCGGCGGGAAGACGATCTCAATCGAGGCTCCGTTGTTGACGATGCTTCCGTCCGCTTGACCTTCGTCAAGGCCCATGCTCCACCACGACAGGTCCTCTGGCGGCCACGTGGATTCCACGTGCCATCGTCCGTCGTTGGTTTGGACCTGCACATGCTGTTCTGGCTCCTCGCCCTCGCCCTTGAGGAACCACTCGAACCACGCGTACAACTCCACCGCCCAGTCCATGCGGCTCGTGTTTGGGTAGGCCTCGGCCCCGTAGCCGCTGCTCAATTCCCCATGACGGTCCGGCTGGTCGGGGTAGTTGTGGGCCCACTGGCCGGCGATGGCACGGGCGTGGATGCCTGCGTCGCGAAGCAATTGGTAGGTGGGGAAGGCGTGGTAGGGGTCCACGTTCCAGTCCTGCAGGCCCCAGACGAGGTAGACGCTGCCCTCGTAGTTTTCAAGCACGTCCGGGAGGTGACGGCGCTCGTCCCAGTAATCGTTCAACTCCGCACCGCCGAAGTCGGCGCCGGCCCACGTTGTGAAGGGGTTGAGCGGACCGATGGCGTCGTCGGTGCACATGCGCATGTCGTCGGTCGTCGCGTCGGCCGTGCTGCCTTCGTACAGGGCGTCGTAGAGCATGGCTCGGCTTTCCGAGGAACCGTTGCGGTAGAACATCTCCTGAACGCCAATCGAGCCGGAGATCGGCACGATGGTTTTCAGGTACGGCGACGGGTTCTGGGCGGCTTCCCAATTCGTGGTGCCGGCGTAGGACTTGCCCATCAAGCCGACGTGGCCGTTGGACCATTCCTGCTCCCCGAGCCACTCGACCACCGCTTGGATGCCGACCTGCTCGCCAAGTCCCTTGACGTCCTGGCAGTGGGTGGATTTTCCCGTGCCAAAGGTCGAGGCTTGCGCCAAGGCGTAGCCGTGCGGCACGAAGGTGTCGTAGACCCACTTCCCAACCCCACCGTCGGGCACGGTGTTCGGGGCGCTGTCGGCGCCCGCGATGCCCTCACCGCCAAAGTCGTAGTAGGGGTGGATGGTCATGATCACGGGCACCTTGGTGCCCTCCGGCACGTCCGGCAACCAGAGCGCCACGTGCATCACGTCGTCTTCCGGCGTGCCGATGTCTTCCTCTGAGGCCGGCAGGTCCACCTCCACGAAGTGCTCCGTGTAGGGGAGCACCTCGTAGGTCCCGTTCACGGGCAACTGGGCCCGGAGGGTGTCCATCGGGAGGTCCATCGTGTGGCGGTCTTGCAGTGGCGTGGCCCACCACGGACCGTCGAACGGCTCGTCGTCCATCGACGCCTTCGTGAAGTTCTGGACGGTGGCGGACAGAAGCAGCACGAGCACGACGGCGACGAAGACGCCGGCACCGGCCCACTGCAAGCGTTCGACGCGGTGGGCGGCCTTGGCCTCGACGTCAAAGGCGACGGGGATCGCCACCGCGGTCGGCACCAATTCCGCGTCGAGGACCTCTGCCTCGGACGCGCCGTCGGTCGCCATCGGTGGAGGCTTGATGCGCCGCTTCATCAGCCTGACGCTGTTGCTTCAGGCCTCAGAAGGAAAGCGGCGGAGCATCGCCATGCCGTGCATGGCCATGGCGATGGCCAGCGGGGCGTGCACCCAGGCCACCCAGGTTCCGAGCACGCCCATCTCGGCGAGGCCGTACTGCAGCAGCCATGCGAAGGCCAAGCCGCCGCCCATGCCCTTGAGGGCGCTGTCGTCGGTGCCGGACGCGAAGATGAGCACTGCAGATAGGACGGAGACGGCGAGGCCGAGCATCGCCGTATGGCCGTGCCCAACGTCGCCTGAGGTGACTTGAGCCAGGCCCATCGCGGCCAGCACGAACACGAGCAGGACGGTGCCCATGACACCGAAACGGGCGAACTTCAGCAGGTTGGCGTTCCCTGAGGCGGTGGTGGTCTCGTCGGACATGGACGCACACGCCGGCGCTGGTGGTTTCAAGCCGCCGGAGCATCGCTGGTCAGCGCGCCTCGTTCGCGGTGGTCTCCGCGGGCGCCGAGGCGGACGAGGCATTGATGTGGTCCGAGCGCCACGTGAGGGCATGGAGCGACGCCTGCTTGTCGTGGCCGTCCTTCTGTTGCTCGCGACACCCCCGGCACAGGCGGAGGGCTGGCGCGAGACCGAGGTCGACCCAGAGGCGTGGACCGATGGACCGGAACTCGAGGGCTCGCCAATGGACGTCTCCTATCCGGGCGACCCTGTGCTGGTCATCGACGTGGACTATCAGCCGGGCCATTTCGAAAGCCGCGTGACGGGCAGCATCGTCATCGAACTCTTCCCGCAGTGGGCCCCAATCACGGTTGAGAACATGATCGAGCACGTGGAGGACGGCCTCTACGACGGTATTTTCTTCCACCGCGTGATCGACGATTTCGTCACTCAAGCAGGTGACCCCACCTGCAAAACCATCGGCCTCTATCCGGCCACCTCGCCGTCCTGCGCCAGCGGTGGGACGGGCGAAACCATTCCTTTGGAACACCATGAGAACTTGAGCCACGTGGACGGCGCGATTGGCATGGCGCGGTCCGCGGACCCGGATTCGGCCGACGCCCAGTGGTATATTGCCGAGACGGAGGCGCATGGTCTTGACCCGGAGAACCGCGACGACGAGGGATACGCGACCTTTGGCGTCGTTCGGGACGGCATGAGCCACGTGCGCGCCATCGCGGAGGTGCCGACGAGCGACGACCCGAGCGGTACCGACCTGCAGAACCCTTTCTCCTCGATGGGTCGCCCCGTCTACGAGGTGCGCATCACCCGCGTGGCGATGCTTGGTGTGGTCCCCGCGGCCGACGAGTCGCCCGTCGAAGCCCAAAGCCTGACGACGGGGCAGGTCCTCGTTCGCGTAGGCGGAGGCCTCCTCCTCCTTGGCGCGCTTGGCGCGGCGGCCATCGTCGCCCGCACCGAGCCGCCCGGGTTGCTCAAGGTCGGTGACGCTGCGGATTCGAGCGTTCAGGACGACGAGGTCTACGAAGCGGTCCTCGTGGCCGAACAGGTCGACGGCTGAGGTCACGCCACCCGCACGTCGAGCACGACATGACGAATTCGCGGTGCGTACCATTTGACCCTCTCAACGTGGGCAACGCGTCCACCAAGGCGCGAAGCGCTGGCTTCGGCCCATGCCTCGATGCGTTCCTCTTCGACGTTCATGTGGACATGGATCCACCCGCCCGCCGGCTTTAGGCACGCCCGGGCGAGGTTCCATGCGGCTTCCGACGAGGGGAGGAGGCCGAGCACGACCCGGTCCGCCAGGCCAGCAAGCGTCGGCAGGCTGCTGCGGTTGTCCCCCACGTGAATCGTGAGTCGGTCGTCCACGGCGTTGGCCTCCGCACCGCGTCGCAGCCATGCCGCCGCTTCGGGGTTCCATTCGCAGGCGTGCACGTGCGCAGCACCTCCGCGAACGAGCATGGGCAGGGTGTAGTACCCGACTCCAGCGAAGGCGTCGACCACCGTTTCACCGCGAAGGTCGAGGTTGCCCATGCGGTGGCGTTCCGTGACGTTGCCTGATGAGAACATCTGGCGGGTGGCGTCGAAGCGGAAGCGGACACCATGGTCCAACACGTCCACGACCCCGCTCGTCCCAAGCAGCATGGTCGCCTGTGAGGAGCGGTGGCCGTCGTTGGCCACGGGCGCCTGTCGGCCGAGGCGCTCCACCTTCAAGGCCGAGGCCACCGCCGTCCATGGGCCATCGCCTCGTTCCTTGATGACGTCTTGCCATCCCTCACTGGCAAAAGCGTCCTCTGGGAGCAGAGCAAGGTTCCCAAGCCGTTCCCAGCGGGAGGGAAGTTCGGTGAGCAACAGGGAGCGCCTCGTCGATGCCACAGCACCCCCCAGCCACGCATCGACCTCCGCACGAAGGCGAGTGTGCGGATCGATGGGTGGAGGGGCAGGCTGAGGGTCGTTGGCAAGGTGCACCCACTCGCCAAAAGTTGGCGGGTCGTGTGAGGGCGCCGTCACCGCCCACGAGACGTGGTCCTGCTCGACGATGGGTCGAAGCGATCTGTCGAGCAGTCCGAGCTCCTCCAGCATCACGCGTGCCGCTTCCGCTTCAAGACGGGGCACGCGAAGCGCGTGCCGAGGCGGGGAGGGCGGCATCACGTTCGGATGGAGGAACGCTCTTCAAGGACCCTGCCTCGTCCTGAGGCATGACGCTGCGTCGCCTGCCGGTGCACCTCCTTCTGCTGTCCATGCTCCTCATTCAAGCGACCGTCCCCTTCGCTGCTGCCTCAGGCATGTCAACCTGCACGAACCTTGGCGAGACGTGCGATACGTACGACGGGTCCATGGACGGGACACCCGACCAGGAAGATTGGATTCAAGGCGCATACCACTTCCAAGTGCAAGACACGTCGACCATCGACATGGAACTCTCGTGGATCGTCCGCGAGTTCAACCGCAGTGCCCTCGGTTTTGACGAACCCATCCTCGCAGCCTCGTTGGAATTCGATGGGCTCCAAGACGGGGATGGTGTGCCTGCCGACCTGATGCGCTCCTTCCTCGACGAACCCACCGCGGGCCCCGGCTCGAACACTGTCGGTGAAGAATTGATGGCCTCGGTGAACGACTCGGTCCTCACGCTCCTCACCCAAGGCTTCGGCGACGTGCAGGGCCTCAGCACCTCCTTTGTGAACTCCGTGACGGTTGAAGGGGTTCCGACCGGCTGCACAACCAACGCCGCCATTGACGCGCAGTCGGAAGGGCAAGCCGACAACAACGTGTTTGACCCTCCCATTTGCTTCTCTGCGACCGCCACCGTCGGTCTCGACGTCGGGAAATTTAACCTTCAAGGCGGGCCTAACCTCGACATCGAGCGTGCCTACGAAGGATTGCTTGTGATGGGCAGTGAGATCCGCACGGACTTCTCCATCTTTGCCGAACCCGGTTACCGCTCGACCTTCCTCATCGAGCCTCCGGCCTTCTCCAACGTCGTGTCCGTCGACGCCAACGGTTCACGAGTTGTGATGGGCGACCACTTCGCTGGAGAGTGGACCATCGACAACACGCAGGCTCCGGCAGGCGGAGGGACCATCGAGCGCGTGACGTCACTGACGATGGGGTACAGGAACACGACGGAAACATCGGTCGTCACCGTCGAGGAAGGCGACCCCGGCTTCAGCTTGGACCTCCGCCTCGACCTCTCCGACGAGCAGAACGCAATCATCGACCTCAGCGCCAGCCTGTTCTATGTCGAAACCGCCTTGCTTGAAGAGTGGGGTATTCAAGTCGTTCAATTCAGTGAACTCGCCGACGTGCCGCTGTTGACCGCGGACGGACTTCGATTGGCACACCACAACGAACTGGTCGACCTCAACCTGTTCACCAACGCCTTCCCCGTGTCGGACATCATCAACGGGGCGACGTCGGGCATCCCTGGCCTCGAAGGCCTTCAGATGAGCGAGCTCGCATGGGTGTCGGATACCGTCGCCGAGGGCATGGTGGGTCCAGCGGGCGGCCTGAACTACACGCACTCCACGGGCTGTACGGAAGTTGGCGTCGTTGGTGTTGACCGGCACTATTGCCTGTCAGGTCCTGCAGCGATGGGATACGACCACCCTGTGGTGCTGCGCAGCGTGAGCGAGCCCGTCAACCTGCGCTTCCTCGATTTGCTGTCGGCCAACGTCGACGACCCGATGGTCAACGACTTCCTCACGACCGTTCAGGACGAGGACCTTCGCCGCCTCATGGATGCGGGCTTTGCCGCAAGCATCAACCCGCCCGCGGGGCTCCTGGACGACGTGGTTCCCTCGAGCCTCGGCGGTGTCGACCTTCAGGTCACCGTCGTCCTGCCTTCGTGGGTGGTCACCTCCTCCGGAAGCAACGAGATTTCGATGACCCTGGCCGCCGACGGGCAGAACGAGGTCGACATTTCGGTGAGGGGGCCCAACCCCTTCCAATGGGATCATCAAGTGACGAACGACGACGGGATTGTCATTTGCACCGCAGTGCAGCGCACCTGCGTTTCGAGTTCGGTCGTCTTTGACCTCGTGGACGTCGACGTGAACGAGTGGCGCCAGTCCGCGAGCGTCGAATTTGGACTCGACGTTGAAGTCAGCATGCACCGTTTGGCCTTCCTCGAGAACGTGACGGAGCCGGGTGACCCTGTCCACGTGGAGTTCGACGTGATCCCCTCCGATTTGCTTCGCCTCATCGTCGACGTGGCCAGCCGCATGGACGAGCCCTTGGCCCTCTCCGAACCAATCATGGTTCCCTGCGAAGACTTCAACCTCACGGGCGACGTCTGCGACCTCGAACTGCCTCTGGAGTTCACCGAAGCAGGTCTGACCTCCTTTGTGAGCGGTGCAGGTGAGATGGTCACCGCACTGATTCAGGATGGGATGGCAAGTTTGCCGGAACGCATGAATGAAAACGGAGAGGGAGCATCGTTGAGCGCCGTTGATTTTGACGCCTTCAGCATCGAGACCTCACTCAGCGGCATCGGAGCGCCTGGAACGGTGGTGAGCGATGCCGAAGCCATCACGTTCGCGGTGACCATTCCGAACGTGCGCATCGAAGTCGACATGGCCACCTCGCTCTTGGACGTGATCAACGGGGCCCAGCCGGAGTTCGCCATCAACACCCGAGCCGCACGGGCCATCGCCTCTCCCGTCATTCAACCCATGGCGGCCATGATGGAGGGATTCGCCCGCTCCATGACGTCAGGACTTGTCGCCTCCAACGGCGTGACCTTCCCGCCGCCTGAACAGTCGGCCAACGTGGTTGAAACCGGTGAGGTGAACACCATGATTGCACCTGAGTTCGACCTGACCCTCACCGGTCCCATCTCCATCGTGTTGCCCAAAGGGATCACCGTGGACGCCACCTCCCAACAGGGCCTCCTCGATCTTGAGATGGTCGATGGGCGGCAACAGGTGACCTACCTCGTTCCCTATGCGCTTGACGACGTCATCGAATACCGCGTGAACGTGGGCTGGCTGTTCATCTGGAGCCAGATTTGGGTCTACCCGACGACCTTCTTCATCATCGTCGCGTTGCTCTTCATGGGTTGGAGGCGGCGCCGCAAGCGAAAGAAGGCGCGAAAAGCAGCGCTCAAGGCTGCCGCAATGGGCGATGCAGCGCAAAAGTCAGCCCTCAGCGATGAGATGTTTGCGGGTTATTCCGGGGTCAACAGCACCGGAATGATGGTGGGCAACATCGACGACCTTTGAGACGGTCAGCCGGCGGTGCCGTGCAGGGCTTCGTGGATCCGCTCGGCCAAGGCTTGCCCGATGCCCGGAACGGTGCGAAGGTCCGCAATTGTCGCCCCTTCGATGCCTTTGCGTCCTCCGAAAAACCTGAGCAGGGTTTGCATCTTCTTTGCTCCAAGTCCTTCCACGTCCTCAAGCGGGTCCTCAAGCGTCGAACGGCCCCTTCGTTTTCGATGGAAGGTGTTGACGAAGCGATGGGCTTCGTCGCGGGCGTGGACGAGGACCCGCCCCCGCCGGTCCAGCACCAAGGGGTCGTGTCCTGTGCGGTGAATGGTCTCCTCCCTTTTCGCCAAGGCAGCGACGGAAAACCGGCCCCAAACCTCCGCTTCTTCGAGGGTCCGACGGATGGCATCGAGGTGGGTTTGTCCTCCGTCGAGAAGGAGCAGGTCTGGCCATTCGTCTTGGCGCTTCAGCCACCTCGCCACCACCTCTTGCATCATGCGAAGGTCGTCCATGGCGTCTCCCTTCACCGCGTAGGTCCGGTACTCCTTCTTCGCCGGTCGTCCGTTGCGCATCACCACGCTTGCACCGACGCGCTCCGCCCCCTGAAGTTGGGCCATGTCGAAACAGACCACGTGGTCCAAGGTGTCGAGGCCGAGCAACAACGCGCCTTCATCCGCCGCTTGCTGCTCAAGGCTGCCTGAGCCTCGACGAGCAAGGCGACGAACCTGCACCTCAGCGTTCTGGTCGGCCAAGCGGCGAAGGGTGGCGAGGTCGCCGCGTGCGGGGACCCTGCATTCCACGCGCCGTTCTCGCCGTTGCTCCAACCACGCCTCGACCCCGTCGAGCAAGGGTGTAGGGGTCAAGAGGAGGCGAGGTGGCGAGCGGGATTCGTAATGTTCTGCTACAAAGGCGGAGACCGTTTCACCGAGGTCGCCTCGGTGGACCATGGGCCACACCTCCTGCCCTTGCACCACGCCTTCGTCTGCATGCAGGACCACGATTGCTGCGAGGTCCCCCTGAACCGCGACCCCGAGAGCATCGCAATCCCTGTACATTCGACTGGAGACCACATGCTGTGATATCACTTCACGCACAGCACGAATTCGATCCCGAACGAGCGCCGCTTGCTCAAAGGCCATGGCGGTCGATGCTTCGTCCATCTGTGCGCTCAGTTCCTCGAGCAGGTCGCTGGCGTCACCGTTGAGGATTCGTCGCGCCGTCTCCACACGTTCAGCATAGCCCGCTACATCGATGCACGGGCCAGCACAAAGACCGATGTGCATCGCCAAACACCCTTGGGGGAGCAACTCCTTGCAGTCCCGAAGACCAAGGTGACGACGCAGCAACTGCATGACTTGTTTTGCAGCCCCGGCGTTCGGAAAAGGACCCCACGTTGTGGACCCCTTTGGAGGGTGGCGGGTGTACATGATTCGAGGAATGGCCTCGCCGGTGAGCACCAAGTAAGGGAAGGATTTGTCGTCCTTCAAGAGCGAGTTGTAGCGTGGTTTGTGTTCGCGAATGAGTTGCCGTTCAAGGACGAGCGCTTCGGACGGCGAAGGCGTAACGATGCATTCCACTTCGTCGGCGCGCGCCACCAGTTCAGGGATCATCGCCCGGTCCGGGCTGCTGGCGAAGTACGAGCGGATTCGGTCCGAGAGGCGCGTGGCCTTCCCGACGTAGAGCACGCGTCCGCTGCGCGTTTTGAACAGGTACACACCAGGAAGCGCGGGCAGGTCGATGCCCGCGAGGTCCACCACCATGACCTCACCCAGACCTCCCGTGCTCCTCAATGAGCCGAGCCGCCGCCCTTAGCGAACCGGCGTGGCGGTGAAGGGCGGCGGCTTGGAGCCGTGACGCACCGGACGCACCTCCACGGCCAAGCCGTGCGGCACAGGTCGCGATTCGGGCCTCCAACCGTCGGCCAGCGAGACCAGCGTTGGGTGGAGGTCGGAGGTTGGACAACAGCGTTGCTGCTTGGGCGGGGTCCTCAGGCAACAGCCGCTCGACCAACGAAATGCGTAACGCCATCGCACGCAGGTCGTCGCGCCCGTCAAGATGCTGCTCAAGCCCCTTGGTGAAGGTCTCGGAGACGGCATCGGTGCGGATGGCGATGCGCCACCTGAGGTCGGCAAGAAGCGATGAATCGAGGGCATCGCTTGCGCCGAGGTCGGCCACGAGTTCTGTGGCTTCAGTGCAGCGTCCAGCAAGCACGAGCATGGCGCATCGGAGGGTGGCCACCGCTGCGACGGCGGTCGCGCGTTGATCCAATGGGAGGGTGGAAGGACGGATGCCGTCCAGCAACCGGAAGGCCTCCTCGCTGACGCCGTCTTCTGGAAGGCGATCTTCGATGTGGGCGGTGACGAGGGCGATGCGTGCACGAAGGTCTTGGCCCGCTTCAAGGCAGGCGTACAGGGCCGCATCCGCTTCCACGAGCCGGCCCTCCAACCTCAGCAGGTCCGCCTCGACGACAGGGTCGGGGGAATCCATCGCGTCAAGGTGCTCCCTCGCTTGAGCCATTCGTCCTCGTCGAACGGCAACCTCTGCTGCGATGCCGTGCAATCGTTCCACGTCCGAACCTCGTTGAAGGGCATCGTCGAGCACGGCGGCCAAGCGCCCAAGGCCATCGCCGTGAGCGTGATGCAGCATGTTCGCTGCGGCCTCTGCGAGTCCGTCATCCCCCGCGAGGAGGCGGTGGTGGAGTTGCATGAGCGGAGCCAACGGGTCCGGGGAGTTTCGCCAATGCTCGACGCCAAGGAAGGCCGTTTCCACAACGTGCGCCTGAGGTAGCCCTTCCCTGTGCACGAGGTGAACAAGCGCATGGAGTCGAATGGCGTCTTCGTGCGACCAGCGCAGCAACGCCCGTTCGTCCAGATCACCGATGGCCTTCGTGCGCAGCGAGGGTGCGGGCACCGGCATGGGCAGCAGGGACAGTTCGTTCATGCTCGATCGTTCCTCATCGTTGAGGTCATCGAGCACGGATTCGAGCACGAACCTCGTGACGTCTTCTGGTG
Source organism: Thermoplasmatota archaeon (assembly GCA_030830875.1). GTDB lineage: Archaea > Thermoplasmatota > Poseidoniia > Poseidoniales > Poseidoniaceae > MGIIa-L3. The sequence continues at coordinate 20,471 of JAURMD010000076.1, forward strand.
CCTCGGTGAGGTCAAGGTCTGAAGGATGAAGCAACAGCGCGAGGGGGTGCCCTTCAAGCCGCTCTGCGATGCGACGGGCTGCAGCATTCGACGGGTCTCGGCCGAGCAGGACGCAGGATGCTTCGACGCTCAGCGGTCCAAGCCGATGCCGATGAACACCATCCGGAGCCTCCACTGGCGCTCTCCCGACAACCATCACGCGCGCATCGAGCGTGTTGGAAAGCGCCCCCCACACGCCGGACGCGTGAGACGGGTGGAGGTGCTCAATCCCGTCGATGACCACAAGATGCTTCGGCCCAAGGTCAGCGAGATGAGCCGCAGCCGCTTCGTCCGACGCGAAGGCGTTTGAGGGAGAGAGCGGTCCAAGCAGGTCGGCGAGCGCATCGTAGGAACCGCACGAGCACCAATGCACATACCCCCCACCCTCGAGGTGGTCCTCGGCAAGCATGGACGCGACGGTGGTCTTGCCGATGCCAGCAAGGCCCGTCAAGACGACAGGAGAGGCCTTGAGCAAGGCGGACTTGAGGTCAACGATGTCTTGTTCCCTTCCGATAGCGCGAAGCACATCACCACGTGGTCCAGTCCACCGTGACGACCGGTCTCGAGGGAGGCCAGCATCCTCACCCAAGACGTTGAGGACGTCACGACCGGTCGCGGTAAGGTGGTGGACGCGGCGTCGACGATGACCACCACCGATCACATGTGCGTCCCTTGTTTGAACCAAGCCTTGTTCGATCAAGGCTTCCATCGGATCGTTCAGGGCCGACCGAACCACACCCAACCCCTCCGCGATGCCAGGCAAACTTAGGCCCCGCGGCACGTCCCATGCTTGGTCAAGGCTGGCGGGAAACCCTCCGAGCCAACGGAGGAGGCGCGCTTGGGCCTCGCTGAGCACGCCCTGAGGTCGCTGCAGAAGGTCAAGTGCGTTCCGCTGAGCGCAGGGTGCGTCCGTGACCAGAAGGAGGCAAGGTTGAACACCGTGGTGTTTGACCGTTCTACGATGGTGCGTTCGCAGCATGCTTCCCGCGCCGTCGCGCTGCTGTTCCTTCTGTTGCTCTCCAGCATGCTTCCCATCCTGCCTGCGACGCCGGTCACGGTGGACGACACTGCGGCTCAGTTGGTTGCTGGACGAGCGCAGACCACGTGGTCTGGTACCGTACAATTGACCGCTTCCATGACGATCCCCGTCACCGATGAATTGGTCATTGAAGCCTGCACGACGGTGCAGTTCGCGGCGGGCGTGCGGCTCATGGTCGATGGCCGGTTGACCGTAGAAGGAACCACAACGTGCCCTGTGCTCTTTGAGGCATCAAGCAGCCTTGACCACGAGGGCCTGCAATTCAACAGCAGTTCCACCGGGCGAGGCTCAAAGATTGACAACCTGACCATCGTTGACGCCACGTACGGCGTGACCATGTTTGGCGGTGATGCACGAATCAACAACCTGACGATCGAAAATCCTGACCGTGTTGGGATGGACCTGTTTGGCGCCACACCGGTCATCGAGGATCTCATCATCGATCAAGCGGGCCGAAGCATCGTCCAGACCGATTGGCGATTTGGCATTGGTCTCTCCGTGGGCGCGGGCTCCGCACCGGTCGTTCGTCGCGCCGGCATCAGCGATGTGCTGACCCGAGGGCTCAACATATGGGGCGGGTCAGGTGGCGTGTTCCAAGACGTGTCCATCGACAACGCGAGCGGGTCAACATGGGCCTTCGTGGCCGGTGCGTGGGTCGAAGACAGCGTCCCGCTGCTGCAGCGTATGGAGGTCGACCGCTCGGACACCGGTTTGATCGTCCGCCACGTCGACGACACCGTCCTTACCCGTGCGGTCGTCAAGGACCTCACCGTCACCAACAGCATGTACCGTGGCGTCTACCTCGACAAGCAAAACCACACCAACTACACGAACTATGAGAT
>JAURMD010000077.1 GCA_030830875.1 Thermoplasmatota archaeon
CTCCCCTTGGGTGCTGAACGGGAAGACCTGACCCGGGTTCGAGCGTGGGTGGCCGCAGCCCTGCTTGGTGACGACGCGTGGGCCTCGATGTTCGAGGAAGAATGAGGCATCGCTTCAAGGGCAAGCCCCACCTCGTTGGGTCATGGAGTGGACCTGCAGCGGCGACGACATCATGTTGAGGCTCGACCCCGGAGAGGAACTCCATGCCTCCTTGCATGCCTTGGCCGACACGCTCGGGATGAACGCTGCCGCCATTACGAGCGGCATTGGACGGGTCCGCAACGCCGTGTACGGCTACATGGACGACGACCACGTCTACCATCGGCGTACCATCGAAGGGGGCGCGGAACTGGTGGCGCTTCAGGGCAACCTTGTGCGGCATGAACAGGGACACCCGTTCACCCACCTCCACATCGTGCTCTCCGACGATGATCTTCGCCCGGCCGCGGGGCACCTCTTCGAAGCAACCGTTCACGTCACTGCAGAACTGCACCTCCGACGGATGAACGCGGCCGTCGCCATGCGCTGCCCGCTGGAGAACAGCCAGTTCACCGCCCTACGGCTCGGTGACGAGGTGCAGGGCGAGGGCTCAAAGGCGGTCGTGGGCAGTTGAGAGGCGTGAGTGAAGCGGACGAGGCGCGCATCGCCCTGTTGGCGTCCGAAATCGCCCGCCATTCCGACTTGTACTACAACGCTGCAGCCCCGGAAATCAGCGACGCAGCCTTCGATGCGTTGTGGTCGGAACTGCAGCGCCTGGCCCCGGACCACCCCCAACTCCAGCGCGTGGGCGCGGAGGTCGACCCTGGTTCGCTCAAGGTGGACCACCGCTTTCCCATGCGTTCCCTCGACAAGGGCACCACCAATGAGGACCTGCTCCATTTCGTCAACCAAACCACGGGCGGCGTCACCCGGTTCATCGCTCAGCCCAAACTGGACGGCTCCGCCTTGTCCTTGGAATACCGCTGCGGGCGGCTCGTTCGGGCGGCCACCCGTGGAAGCGGCGAACGCGGCGAAGACGTGACGCGCAACGCTCGGAAGGTGGGCAACGTTCCCGAACGTCTTGGCGTGGCCGTGGACGCGCACGTTCGAGGTGAAGTGGTCATGCCCCTCGCCGTCTTCGATGCGAAGTACAGGGACGTGTCCCCCAATCCGCGCAACCTTGCGGCTGGAGCGTTGAGGCAGAAGCACGACGTCGGCAAGGCCGACGCCGCAGACCTGGTGTTCCATGCCTACGACGTTCAGTTCCTGCCGCCCGAGGACCGGCACCCCGATTCGACCACGCCTCCGGAGAACGACGCCGACGACGCCCTGTTGGCGTGGCTGGAGCATGAGGCGGGCGTTCGCCCGGCCAAGTGGCAGGTGCTGGAAGGTGAGGACCCTGCCGCCGCCGCGCAGGCCCTCATTCGGAACACGGCCTTCTGGACGGCGTCACGTTCCGCCTATCCGTACGAAATCGACGGCGTGGTGTTCAAAGTCGCCTCGTTGGACGACCGGGATCGCCTCGGCATGACGGCCCACCACCCACGTTGGGCGTTGGCGTGGAAGTTCCCGCCCGAGGAAGCCATCTCCGTGCTGCTGGCCGTGGATTGGCAGACGGGACGAACCGGGGCCGTAACCCCCGTCGCTCGGATCGCACCTCAAAGCGTCGCGGGGGTGACCGTGGAGAACACGACGCTCCACAACCTCGGTGAAGTGGAGCGGCTCGGCGTCCGGCTCGGCGACAAGGTGCGCATCGTCCGCCGTGGCGACGTCATCCCGAAGATTGAGGCGTCGCTCGGCCCCGCAGCCGAGGCCGACCTGCAGGGCCGGATGCATGCGGACGGGCGCCCCTTTGAGGGCACCCTCCCCGCGTCAAGCGCCGTCCACGCTCCCACGGCCTGCCCGTCGTGCAGTGGCCCCCTTCGCTTGGACGGGGCTTTCCTTCGCTGCGACGACCTGATGTGCGAGGCGCGCACCTCGAGGGCCGTCCTGTACTGGTGCAGGGCGCTTGAGATGGACGGCATCGGGGAGAAACTCGTCGAACAATTGCTTGACCAAGGGCTCGTGGTTGGCATCGAAGACCTCTACACCCTCACGGCGCCCGCCCTGGCATCGCTGGACCGCATGGGCGCGACCTCTGCGGGGAACGTGATGGGGCAGATCGAAGCCTCACGGTCCCTCACGCTTGGACGCTTCCTCCACGCCCTTGGCTTGCCGGGCATCGGTCCGGAACTTGCATCCGCCATCGCCCGCCATTTTGAAGGGGCTGAGGCGGTGCTCCCGTGGCTCGAGCGTGCCCAGGCCGAACCGGGCACCGAGGGCTTCGGGCCGCTTGAGGACGAGAAAGGAAAGGCGCACGAACACGCCGAGGCCATCAGGGAACTGTGCACGGTGGAAGGCGTGGGCCCCGTCGTGGCGTGTGCCGTACGCGACGGCCTGTCCTCCCGTCGAAGCACCGTGGAGGCCTTGCTCTCGGTCCTCGACGTGGCGGACGAACCTGCACCGGCAGCAGGTGGCACCCTGAGCGGGCGTTCCTTCTGTTTGACGGGGACCTTGACGATGCCACGAAAACAGGCGCAGGACGCCATCAAAGCGGCCGGCGGTCGCGTGGTTGGCAGCGTCTCCAACGCCCTCGACGTCCTCGTTGCAGGCGAATCCGCGGGTTCGAAACTCAGCAAGGCCCTGGCCCTGGGTGTGGAGGTGTGGGACGAGGCAAGGCTGGTCACCGAACTCGGAAGCAACACCGGCGCGCCATCGAGCGATGCTTCCGACGGGCCCGCATCGATTGAACCAAACGTCGACCCACTTGGGACCCTCGACCGTTGGCTGCAGGGACCTTGATCAGCCATAGAGCATCGGGTTCGGCGTGCTCCCGCCGTCTTCGCCCATGGCCGCGGCCATCATGGACGAGACGTGCTGTTCGATTTCTTCGGCCTCGGCCAACAATTCGTCAATCTCCAAGTTGGCAATCGGCAGCAATTGGTTGATGCAGCGAATGATTTCCGCCGCCGCTCGAGCGTCCGGGTAGCGTGGGTCGGCCTCGGCCATGATGCCCATGATGTCGATGCCCCGACGGTGGGCTTCGCCATGGAGGGCGGCGTTCATGCCGCGCAGGACACCACCTTGCACCATTGGCAGACCGAGGGCTTGCACGGCTTCGCGCATCTTCTCGTTTGAGGCGATGCCGAGGAGGTCGACCACGCCTTCCTCATCGTCGTACGTGATGGAAGGCTCGTTCCCTTCCATGCCGATGGCTTTCATGCCGGCTTTCGGGAAGGCGTCGATGACCAGCCCCCGACCGAGCTCGTGCTCCTTGGACCAGTCGAGCAAGGCCCACACAATCTCGTTCGCGATGATGTCCTGTACCATCATTTCGCTCATCAGGAGGACCACCTGGTCGCAACCATCGATGGTGCAGCCCGGGCTTCCGCCATAGGCGCGGACCGGGGGAAGGGCCCACCCGTCTTCGACGATGGCCACGGC
>JAURMD010000078.1 GCA_030830875.1 Thermoplasmatota archaeon
GGCCCTGACCTTGGCCCTGACCTTGGCCCTGACCTTGGCCCTGACCTTGGCCCTGACCCTGGTCTTCGGACTCGCCGCCACCTTCGGTGCCGCCGTCGCCGCTGCCAGCGTTCGACTCTTGGAAGTCCGGATCGTAGGCGTCGGGGATGCCGTCGCCGTCGGAGTCCGAGTACTCACCGTCGTTCGGGTCGGTCGGGAACTGGTCGACGTTGTCCGCCTTACCGTCACCGTCGGTGTCGGAGTTGTTCGGGTTGGTACCCTTCGCGTACTCCTGGGCGTTGGTGAGGCCGTCGCCGTCCGGGTCAGCGTTCGCGTCACCGCCCGAGGTGGGGTTGAGGCCGTTGGCCACTTCCCAACCGTCAGGCAGACCGTCGCTGTCGCTGTCTGCATTGTTCATGTTCGTACCCTGCGCTTGCTCTTCGGCGTTGGTCAGACCATCGCCGTCCCAGTCGGCGCCACCGTCGGTGCCGTCGAGCGGGTCGGATCCTTCGCCAGCGACCGCCGAAGCGGTGCTGAGCGCAAGGAAGAGCGCGAGCAGGATGCTCACGAGCTGCGTGCTGTTCATCTTCGTTGTCTTCATGTTGTTCACTCCTTTGTTTTGTTTGGGTGTGGTTACACAGAGGACCCGCTGTCCTCTCTCTCCGAGCCGAAAGCAGTGCAGGACACAGCCGTCGCTCGGGAAGGCAGCGAGGTGAGGGCGGCTGCAGCCCGGTGCTGGCGCTCACCCTGGGCTTCCCAGGTGCTGCTCCAGACGCCGAAAAAGCTGCTCAGTGTGCCGTTCTCGTTCTCCTCATTCATCGCTGTTCACGGGGTCGTTCATAGGGAACCCGATGTTCCCTCTGCCTTCAACACCGGTTCGACCCTATTTGAAGGGAGCGGTGGAGTGCGTCGCGTCAGGCTCACAGGGGTTCAGCCATGATCGGCAAATCCGGGAGAAGCAACGAGGCCGGGTGATTGAGCACGTACCTTGCGAGCATTCGAGCCATTTCTGTGTCTCTGATCCGGTGCAAACGCTGACCACCGTTGCCGGTTGCCGGTGCAAACACGTCGATGGCCTCGGGCACGCGGGCGCGGAGGAACCGCGTGATTGCAATTTTAGCGGCGCGCACTGTGTTCGAACCACGGAGGTCATCGGGACCTGGCGTCCCTAGGCCGAGGTAGTGGACAATTCGTGATTGCCGTTCGCCCCGCTTCCCACCCATCGCGATCATGCCGAGCACGATGAATTGGTCTCGCGTCGCGGCGTCCCAGCGATGGTGGTTGAACGGTTCATCTTCCGTTCCATCGAATTTCGTCTGAATTGCGGCAAAAACAGCCCGGTCAACCTGTCGAAGTTCGGTTAAATCGGGATCAGGGATGTTTCTCCGCTCTAATTTTGCATCTGGAGGGAGAACCGTTGCAAAGGTTTCGAATTGAAATTCAGAATGAAGCCAACGTTCCAGCGTGTTGGCAAAAGAAGGATCCCTTCCGCGCTCGCTCCACATCGCCCGGCGAATAAAATCCTCAGCCTCGAGTTCGAACATTTCCGGAGAACGCCGAGCAAGAACGTGTATGGCGTCGAGGAGTTGCTCCCTTCGCTTTTCCAGTTTTCTTGAAGTGGGGGCGGCCGTGCTGACGCCTTCCATGATGCTTTCTTGTTCGGCACTGATTAAGTTCTTTCGTGCAGGAGTGTGCATACGATAACCTCGCTCACGGTTGTGTGGCCATTCGTTCAGAAAAAACTTCGAGGGCATTTAACCAATCATGCTTTTTGTGAAACAAAAAGCGATCAATACGCTGAGAGCGACGTGGTCATGAGGATGGAGTGAAGGTTTTCATCATCGAGCGGTGCCGTCCAACGCCCTCGATGTCATACCAAGCACCAACCACGCCCCAACCGCACCGTTCGTAGAAGCCAATGGCGGCTTCCCGGGCTTGCAGCCAACCTGTTGTGGCGTGGAAGTGTGCGGAAGCGTTTCGTTCAAGGTGGTCGAGCACCAAGGCACCATAGCCTCGCCCCTGAAAGGAGCTGAGGACGCCCATTTGCCGAATCTGGACAGCGGGGCGAAGGGGGGCGTCGTTCGGTCCACGGAGCGGTTCAAAGGCAGGTATCGTGGCTGCTCCGAGCCCCGCATGGTCCGCAGCAGCACCGTCTCCGAGAAGGAGATGGGCCCGACCCACGGCCACAATTTGGCCCTCAACGGCCACCCAAACATGCAGCGCTTCGTGCTCGTCGGTCAACCGTTCCGACCCGGGCGGCCGCCCCAGCGGTCGACGAAGCACCTCATACCTTGTCGCAAAGTAGGCCTCTGGAAGGTCCTGACCAGGCAGGGCCACGTGCAGGTCATGCGACACGGCATCACCAACCTGCAAACATGGCAGCGATCCAGCCAATGAGGGCGAGTGGAGCCATCAGGACACCCGTCAATGCCCCGAATGCGCCCGCCTTGCCGTGGCGACGCCCCCCCACAATGGGGGCGACGATGTAGGTGAGGATGCAACCGATTGGGAACACAGTCAACATCACGCTGTGGCTGAGTTCAGCGGACGCATAGGCCTTCGCGTCGTTGGGGTTGATGAGGTCGAATCCGATGCTGAACTCGGCCGATTCCATGTCGAGCCCGTCCACCCAGAGCGTGCGGTTGTCGGGTGACCAGCCACCAACGACCTCGTTCTGCCACTCGCATGCGCATGAAAAAGACCATTCAAAGGTCGGGTTGTTGTTGCTCTCATCGAATCGGTACCAACAATTCGATGGCCAAGCGTTCAGGACGGCTTCGTCGTACCTCGTGGCGTTGGGCCCGGGGTGGTCGAAGCGGAGGTGGACGCCTCCGAATTCACACACGGAGGCATCCGTGTGCTCGCCGTAGGCAATCTTGGCTGAACCGTTGCCGAGCACCGTTGGCTCGAGTTCCGTCCAACGACGTGCAGCGTCGTCATAGAACTCGACTCCACCGCCCAGAAACGACGACATCTCGAACGCGGTACCGTTGAACCACATGGTCTTGGTCGCTGCATCGTGTTCAAAGCGCAACGTGAAGTTCTCTGGAAGCGGGCGGGGGCGACTGAGCACGACCGTTCGTTGTTGAACTTCCAGCGCCGGGTCGTCCCACGATGTCCAATCGTCAAAGCTCAACGACGCTTCCAACCACGTTCCGTCTGCCGTCCGTCCGTCACCCCACATGGAAGCCACACTGTACCCGTCGTGTCCTGGGCCGAGCACGACGGCCCCAGAACCGTTCTCAATGACCAAGGATTTGTTGGCATAGTCCCATTGATCGTTCACCCGAGCAATCTGAAGGGAGGTCGTGAACAGGAAGGCGCCGAGCACGAGTTGCACCCCGACGACCACGGCCGCGAAGCGAAGGTAGGCGCTCCAGCGCCACGGTGTGCCGTTGGACACAGGCCCTGCAAAAGGACCGACAGAACCGCTGAGCGAAGGCGTCCCCGACAAGGTCGTACCCAACATCATCGGGGCGGGCGCTTCCCCGTTGTGTGGAACACTGGTGCCCTCCTTTGGGTCGCTCAGGTTCCACGCCGCGGGTGGAGCACCTTGCATGGGTCGTCCTGCACGCTCCACCACATCAGGGTCACGGCGTGTGGTTCGGCGAGGGATGGGGTGAAATATCGGTCCCGGCTCGCCGACATGCCGCACGGATGTCAGAGTGGCTATGAGCGGGACTGCAGATCCTGAAACCGGAGTTCGAGTCTCCGTCCGTGCTCCTCTGCTCACCAAGCGGCCGAGAGGCTGCTTCAGGACACGCAGGATTGAAGACTGGAATCTCGTCGCTCGACCATCCGGCAACGCACGGACGGCCTCCAAGGTGGGTGACGATGCCGCGACGGAACACGGTGTATGACGACGTTGGACGAGGCTTTGCCGCCTTCCTCGCGCCACCACCTCCTGACGTGATTCGCTTCACTGTGGGCCAGCCAGACTTCGAAACACCCGCGAAAGCGGTCGAAGCAGCGGTGGCGGGATTGCGCAGTGGTGCGCATGGCTACACGCGTAGCCAAGGCTCAGAATCCCTGTGCGAAGCGGTCGCGAACCACCTTCGCGGCTACGGCATCGGGGCAGCGCCCGCCGACATCGTCGTCACACCGGGTTGCAAGCAAGCGGTCCTGTACGCCCTGATGACCACGCTCGCTCCGGGAGACGAAGTCGTGCTCCTCTCTCCAGCCTGGCCTTCCTACGACGGGATGGTCCGCATCGCTGGCGGTGTGCCGGTGCACGTCCCGGTTCGCCGTGACAACTACCACCCAGACCTTGACGCCATCCGTGCTGCGATCACCTCGAGAACCAAGGCCATCCTTCTGAATTCACCAAACAACCCGACCGGCGCGGTGTACACGCCAACGGAGGTGCAGGCCATCGTTGAGATGGCGGTGACGTCGGACCTGTGGATCTTGGACGACATGATCTACGCACCCCTCGTGTACGGCGAGCACCTGTACACGTCACCGGCCACGTTGCCAGGGGGGGCTGAGCGTACCGTGACCATTGGGGGCTGGTCCAAAGGATGGGCCATGACCGGGTGGCGCCTCGGATGGATCACGGCCCCATCGGAGTTGATGGCAGCCGTCAAAACCTTGCAAACCAGCGCCGCAACCCACGTCCCGACCTTCCTCATGCCGGCTGCGGAACTCGCCTTGGGGCTCGAGGACGAGGTGCGTGCGATGCGGGAATCCTTCGACGCACGGCGCGTCCAAATGCATGCAGGACTCCAAACCGTTCCTGGCTTGATCACACCGCTGCCCGAGGGGGCCTTCTACGCCTTGGTCGATGTCACGGGAACGGGGATGGACGACGTGACCTTCACCAAACGCGCCCTCGAAGAGGCGAGGGTGGCCGTGATTCCAGGTTCCTTGATGCAATGGGGCGAGGGCCTCATCCGGATGTCGTACGCTACCGCAGCACCGGAGATTGATGAAGGCCTCAGGCGTATGCGCATCTGGTTGGAGGGGTGAAGCATGGCAGGCGTTCCTGACATGGCGGGGTGGCTCCAAGACCATCTCGGCTTGTCCTTCGACATTCAACAGCGGCTGCTGGCGACCATCGTCGTGCTGTTGGTCGTCAGGGGTGGCCGTCGGGCTTTGATGCGCGCCGTCGACCGTCACGTCAAGGCGGACGAAGCCATCCATGCTTGGCGGCGTGGAAGCTTCTACGTGATGTGGACGCTGCTGGTCATCGTCCTTCTACGGTTATGGATCGATGGTCTGAGCGGGGTTGGAACCTTCCTCGGTCTGCTGGTCGCCGGTATCGCGGTCGCGTTGAACCAACCGCTTCAGAGCGTGGCTGCTTGGACCTACATTGTTGCGCGACGACCCTTCTCCATCGGCGATCGGATCGAAGTCGGCTCCCGCATGGGCGAAGTGGTGGACATTCGCCTGTTCTCCACCCTCCTGTACGAAGTCAGGGGCCCGTTGGATGCCGAACAATCCACAGGGCGCATCGTCCACGTTCCGAACAAAATGATGCTTGAGTTCACCCTGATCAACGCCTCTCGCGGCCTTGGGATGCTCTGGCATGAGGTCCCGGTGCTCATCACGTTCGAGTCCGATTGGGAGAAGGCAAAGGACATCGTCGAAGGCATCACGCGGCACGAGTCGGAGCGATACGAGTTGAAGGCAAGGGAGCGGGCCCGAAAAGCCGTCCGCGAGGTACTCATCAAACCAGGCTCCCTCGGTCCACGGGTCTACCTCACCGTTCGGGACTCCGGTGTGCTCCTCACAGCGCGCTACCTTGTGGACGTGCGAGACCGTCGAGAGAGCGACGATCGGGTATGGACCGCCCTGCTTCGGGCCTTTGGGGAGGAAGACACCATCGATATGGCCTACCCGACGAGCCGCACCTTCGTCAACCACATCGAAGGGAAGCAAGGGGCCAAGGCGCCTAAATGGCCACCTGCGCCAAAGGCCTACCTCAGCGACCCCTCCGAAGACGGCCCCGATTCCCGCTGAAGCCAATCACCTGCGGAACGTCCTTTCCGCAACGCGAAAACGACGTTGGTTGGATTGGGGGAAGTCTTGAGTAGAGGCGTGAAAGCCCGCGGGCATGGCGCAAACGTGGTTGTTCACGTCTGAATCGGTGGCTGCTGGCCACCCAGACAAACTCTGCGACGCCATATCTGATGCAATTGTGGACGCTTGCCTTGCGCTGGACCCGACGGCCAAAGTGGCCGTCGAGACGCTCGTGAAGGGCCGAGATGACCGTTCCCACATCGTGTTGGCGGGGGAAGTCAAACTCGCTGCCGGCATCGAGGCTCCCAACTACATCGCCATTGCACGAGACACGGCCGCCGCGATTGGCTACACCTCTCACGGCATTGGCATGGACGCCACCTCCGAGGCCCTGTGCGAGGTGATAGAATTCATCACCAGCCAGTCCGACCACATCAACCGTGGTGTCGTTCAGGACGTGGACAAACAAGGCGCGGGCGATCAGGGCCTGATGTTTGGATACGCGTGCGACGAAACGGAGGCCTTCCCTGAACATCAAGGGCGGTGGATGCCGCTGGCCATTGCCCTCGCTCAAGCCTTGACGCGCCGCATCAGCCACCTTGGCCTTGATGGCACCCTTCCATGGGCCCGCCCAGACGCCAAATCACAGGTCACGCTGATGCACGGAGAAGACGGGCAGCCCCGATACGTAGACACCGTGGTGATCGCGGTTCAGCACAAGGACATGATCTCGGAACACGGCTCCGAAGCCGCCGAACAAGACTGGATTCGCCAGCAGGTCATCGAACACGTGATTCAGCATGTGGTGCCCTCTGCGTTGATCGTGGAGGGCAAAACCACCATCCACGTCAACTCGACCGGTCGTTTCGCTGACCCGGGCGGTCCTTACACCGATGCAGGATTGACGGGGCGCAAGATCATCGTCGACACCTACGGCGGACGAGGTCGGCATGGCGGAGGTGCCTTCTCGGGCAAGGACCCAACAAAGGTGGATCGCTCCGCGGCCTATGCTGCACGGTGGGCTGCCAAACACGTGGTTGCTGCGGGCTTGTCGGCGGAGTGTGAAATTCAACTCGCCTATGCCATCGGCGTGGCCGACCCGGTGAGCATCCGTGTGGACACCTTCGGAACCGGTCGCCTCACCGACGAGACCATCGCCGACCTTGTGAAGGCCCATTTTTCCTTCAAGCCCGGCCACATCATCCGTGACCTTGGCCTGTCCGCACCCATCTACGGCGTCACCGCCGCAGGCGGCCACTTTGGTCGACACCCAGACGGTCCGACCTTCCCGTGGGAGAAGCTCGACAATTCGATCCTCACCGCGTTTCGGACGGCCCTCTGAAGCACGCAGCGGCACTGGCCGTACGGCCGATGCCCCCCGCGCACCTCCTTGGTGCTCGAAGTCGGCACCTCATCGGCCAACTGGCCGGCTCAGAAGATCATCCCAAAGAGCCACTGGAAGGTGTTCCCGTCGCCCGGACCCATGTAGTAGAGCACGAGGAAACCAGCGATGCCGTACATCACCGGGCTGACCTCGTCGAACTTGCGGAGGCCCATCTTGATCACGACGTAGGTGATGACACCCCACGCAATGCCGACCGCAATGGAGTAGGTGAAGGGCATCATGACCATGGTCAAGAAGGCAGGGAGGGCCATGTCCTTGTCGTTCCAGTTGATGTCCGCTGCCTGGCGCATCATGAGCGCCCCGATGGCAACGAGGGCGCACGCGGCCGCGTACTGAGGAATCGACTTGAACAGGCCCGCGAGGAACAAGCCGGACAGCATCAGGACGCCAACCGTGACGGCCGTCATGCCCGTCTTGCCGCCTTCTTCGACGCCAGCGGCGGACTCGATGTAGGTCGTGGTCGTGCTGGTCCCGATCATCGCGCCCACAATCGTCGCCGCCGCATCGGCCATGAAGGCCTCGTCGGCGTGCTGAAGTTCGTCGGTCTCTTCGTCCACGTAGCCGGCTTGGCGGCCAACGGAGTAGAGGGTGCCCGCGGTGTCAAAGATGTCGACGAAGAGGAAGGCCACCATCACGAGGATGAAGGTGTCGAGGTTCCCGCCAATGTCGCCAAACGCACCAGCGAATGCGAAGAGGCTCTCGGAGGGCAAGCCAACCCACCCAAAGATCTCGCTGAAGGCGGGGGCACTGGCGTAGATGCACTCGGGGTTGACGTAGCCGCCGTTCCCATCGGGAATGCACGCCCACCCGTCGGTGCCGAGGCCTGCAGCATTGTCCATCCAGGGGTCGTAGGCGCCGACGATCCAACCAAACACGGAGGCGCCGAGGATGCCGTATACGATGGCACCCTTGATGCCTTTCGCCATCATGGCGGCGATGGCCAGCAAGGCCACCATACCAATCAGTGCGCCGTGGTCGTAGCTGAAGCTACCTGTCGGTCCAAGCGTCACAAGGGTAGCGGGGTGGTCCACGACCCAACCCATTTCGCGCAGGCCAATGATGGAGAGGAACATCCCGATGCCCGCGCCGGTGGCGATCTTGAGGTCGCGGGGGATGGCGTTGATCATCGCGCTTCGCCAGCCGACCTGTGGAAGGGAGATGACGAGGAAGATGAGTCCTTCCACGAAGACGGCCGCGAGGGCCATTTCCCATCCAACGCCCATGGTGAACACCACGCCAAAGACGAAGAAAGCGTTCAACCCCATGCCCGGCGCCATCGCGAAAGGAAGGTTGGCCCAAAGCCCCATCACCATGCAGCCAACGAAGGCGGCAACAGCGGTCGCAAAGAGCGCATCATCGAAGGGGATGCCAGCCAGCGACAGCATGGCTGGGTTCACGAGCAAGATGTAGGCCATCGTCAGGAAGGTGGCCACACCTGCGCGCAATTCGCCGCTCAGCGTTGCTCCTTTTTCCTCAAATCCGAAGTACGCTCCGAGTTTTTCCTCCAAACTTGTCATCGTTACCACCGTCTTTCGACGAAGTTCGATTCGACGGTTGGATTATATACGTTGGCTGAAAAATAACAGCATTCATCTACGAACATCGCGTTCGTGAGTTCATCCGTCGTGCGGGGTCATCAACGACACCAATGGCGCAGCCACCTTCTCCCGGCCGTTCAGGAACGGCAGCTCAATGATGACACCGCAGCCTACGACGTCGGCCCCGGCCTGCCTGCAGAGGGCCACGGAAGCGGCGAGGGTCCCGCCTGTCGCAAGCAAGTCGTCCACGATGGCAACGCGTTGACATGCACCAAGGGCCGAGGTTTGGATTTCGATGCTGTCGGTGCCGTACTCAAGGTCGTACTCAAAACGCAGGGTCTCGCCGGGGAGTTTTCCTGCCTTTCGAACCATCATCATCGGCACACCGAGGCGTTCTGCCAAAGGCGCGGCCAGCAAGAATCCGCGGCTCTCAATCCCGGCGATCACCTCGGGTTCCCATGCCCGGAGGTGCGCCGCAAGCCGGTCAAGCACGGAACGCCAGACCTCGGGTTGCTCCAACAAGGAAGCCACGTCGTAGAAAAGGATGCCAGGGACAGGGAAATCGGGCACGGTCCGGACGTGGTCGATCAGGTCCATCGAAACGTGATGTGTGGGTCGGCACTTGAACGGCCCGCTTCCTCAGCGGTGGCGCTTGCCCTTCCCGCCTTTGCCCTTTGAGGGGTGGCGATGGTGCCCGTCGTCTTCCCAGGCGCGGCTGTCCCTCGCACGCCGGTCCTGTTCGTCCATCCAGCCGTCGCCGCGCTGCCGACGACCAGGGCGCTCCACGCCATCGGGCATGTCCTCGAAGGATTCGATGCGCAAGGAAAGCCCGCCCACCTCGTCCTGCAGTTGGCGAACGTTCTCGCCCCCCTTTCCAATCAGCGGGGCGACCATGTGCTTAGGGGCGTAGATGGTGGCGCTGACATCACTGGTGAAGACCACCTGGCAATCCACGCCAACCCATTGCCGAATGCGGTGGAGCAACTGATCCTTGGCCAAGCGACGCAAGGGAGATTCACGACCGCCGGGCGCGCCAACGGGGACCACGGCGATCTCCTGACCGAAGGCGAACATTTCGTGGGTGACATCGCCATCGGGGAAGGTGACGACCTCGATGACCGGACGGGCGAGTTCCTCCTGCATCCCGGAAGGGGGCTTCACCGTCATGCGGAGTTCGAGCACCTGCGCCACTTGCCCACGCTCAACGTGGATGATGGTGTCCAACACCTGGCTGACCAAACCAAGTTCCACCTTGCCAATCAGGCGCTGCACCGCTTCCAACGCGGAGTTCGCGTGGGTCACGCCGAGGAGGCCAACGCCGGCAAGTCGAACGTCTGCAAAAATCTCGAAATCGCGTGCGCGACGCACTTCGTCAAAAATCACGAAATCCGGTCGGACGAGGAAAATGACCTCCGCCGTCTTCTCAAGATCGCCCTCAAGCGGAGCATATTGAGTGATTCGGTCGGCCAGTTGCAGGTCACGAGGGGCTTCCATCGTCTTGACCATCGCACCGACCGTGTGGTCGAGGTAGGAGGCGATGGCTTGGGCCAGCGTGGTCTTTCCTGAACCGGGACGTCCGGAGATGAACACGCCACGGTGGTGGTCGGACAGCCGGTCGATGAGGCGTTGGTCAAGGTCGTAGGCATCCAGTTCCAGCCGTGCCACGGGTCGAACGATGGTGATCTCGTGTGCGTCGGCGAAGGGCGGCCACGCCATGGTGATGCGGAGGTCGCCGAGTTGGATGACCTGGCACCCCTTGCGGTCGATTTCGAGGAAGCAATCGCTGCGGTCGTCGTTGGCGTCGACCAAGGCCCGGAATTCGTCCATCAACTGCATCATCGAGGGGGCGTCCCACGCCGTTCCGTCCTCTTCGGCCTCTCGCAGCACGAGCGTTGTGATGTGGCCGGCCTTCACCCGGGCGGTGCACCCGGCCTTCAGGAAGAGCGTGGAGACTTCCTCGGTCAGAAGCACATCCACAGCCGAGGGCAGGTCGGGATGGTCGCCATGCGTGGCCATGGCTCAGGCTGGCTCGCAGGGCCTTTCACCCTTCGCTGCTCAATCCCGACGGTTGGGCTCCATCCAGAGGTACGTGGCGTAGGTCATTCCACCGAACCCGACAACGGTCAACGCCGATTCGACGGCTGGGAAACCAAGAGGGCCGGCCATCCACATGGTCAGAAGGACGCCGCTGAGCAGGGCGATGACGTGGCCGACGAGCGTCCCGGGCCGGGTGTCAAGAGCGCCGTCGAGCACCGACGTGTCGGTCAGGGCCCAGACGAGGGCCGTCACGGCACACCCCGCAACGGCCACGAGCATGCCCGTTAGCATGCTTCCCGAGCGCCACCATGCGAGTGCGCCAAGGCCGCCGGCGAGTCCAAACATGCGTCGGACGGCCGTCATCGAGAGGGACATGGTGCAGCGCACCGGCCCTCGATTCTTGAACCTCGCGTGCCTGCCGGCGCAGGTGTTCATGAAGGCGGAGGCGCACCCGGCGTTCATGCACGGCCCACGCCTGCGCCGCGCGCTGACGTCCGTCCCCCCGCTGCCGAAGGACGCGCTGGAGGCCGCGGCCTCCGTGCTCGCCTCTGGGCACCTCTTTCGGTACGGCGAGCACGCCGCAGAAGGCACCTGGGTCGCACGGCTCGAACGGGCCTTTGCTGAGCACCTCGGAGCGCGTTTCGCGGTCGCCGTCAACTCCGGAGGTTCAGCCATTCACCTTGCCATGCGCTCCCTTGGTCTCGGACAAGGTGATGTCGTGGCGATGAACGCCTTCACGCTCGCCCCGGTCCCAGGCGCTGTGGAACACCTCGGAGCCACCGTGGCGCTCGTTGACATCGATGAGGACCTTCGCTGCGACCTCGACGACCTCAAACGCTGCTTTGTTGAGCAGCGACCCAAAGCCTTCCTGCTCTCGCACATGCGCGGACACGTGGCTGACATGGACGCCATCGTTGCCATGTGCACCGCACATGACGTCGCGTTGATCGAGGATTGTGCGCACACGCTCGGGGCGACCTACGACGGGAAACCCACCGGCCGGTTCGGCATTGCCGGATGCTTTAGCCTGCAGACGTGGAAGCAGATCAACGCCGGTGAAGGGGGCATCCTCGTGACCGACGACGAGGACCTTGCGGCGCGCGCCATCCTCGCCTCCGGCGCCTACATGCTGCACGCACAGCACGGCACGCCGCCCTCTGAAGACGTGGTGCAGCGCTGGGCCGCCTCCACACCGAACCTCTCAATGCGCCTGAACGAGGTCGCGGCCGCTGTTGCCTTGCCACAACTCGCCACCCTGGAAGAACGGAACGCGCGCTGGCGCACCATCCACGACCGGTTCGCTGCTGGCTTGGCGAACCTCCCTGACCTCCGCCTTCCAGTGACGTTGCCCAAGGTGCTTCCCGCTCCGACATCGCTTCAGTTCGTTGCGGACCTGCCTGCCGAAGTGCTGCAGGAAAAGCTCGATGCTTGTGCTGAGCGAGGGGTGCCGATCAAGTGGTTTGGCCGGCCAACGCCGCTCGGCTTCACCAGCGTTCATCGCCATTGGGGCTACGTTCCAACGCGGCCACTGCCCAAGGGTGATGCTGTTCTCGCGGGATTGTGCGATGTTCGCTTGCCCGGGGACCTGTCGGATGAGGACGTGGATACCATCGTGGCCGTTGTCCGGCTCGCCTTCGGTCACTGACCATCGCTCGCATCGGCGTCGCCCGTCTCGGACCCGTCGTCCGGCGCCCCATTGGCGCCGCCTCCGCTGCCCGAGGTCGAGCCGCTGGAACCGTCGGCCGTGGCCTCGCCCTCGGAGGTTGCCTCGCTTCCTTCCGCTGAGCCAGTGCCGTCCGTGGCGGGGTCTTCGGCATCGGTTGAGGTGGTGCCGTCCTCCTCAACGGCCTTGTCGTCTTCGACCGCGTCGTCGTACATCCAGTAGTAATCAGGCCACTCCGGCTCCAACGCGAGGGATGCTGTGGTCTCGAGCGTCGTGAGGTTGGTGGCCGTGATGCCGCCCGAAGACACCGCGACAACGAAATCGCCCATGAAGATCGAACGACGGATGGTGGTTTGGTCCCACCATCGGTGCCCGTCAGTGTTGTAGAAGTCGGAATGGTCCACGGTGCCGTAGAGGCTCAGGTCGCCGCTTTCTTCGTCCACGTTGATGAGCATCAACTTTGACACGTAGCGGTAGCTCCAGCGGTAGTCGCCCGACGAATCCGTCCATGTATCGTAACGGTAGGTCGAGAGCGGGATGGCCAACAGTCCCTTCGGGGCCCAGTACTGGAAGGCCTTGTGTTCGTACGTCGCCTCGGACCACGCCCACGACCAACCGCCGTCACGCGGGTTGCTTACGGGGGCGAGGTCGAGCAAGTCGGCTTGCGTCGGTTGGGTCGGGTCGCTGACGTTGAAGGTCTGGATGCGTGTCCTCGACCAGTCAAGACCGGTGCCGTCCACGTTGGCGGGGCCGAGTCCGATGGTCAGCAGCATGTCCTCCGACATCGGGTGGATGTAGGTCGAGACGCCAGGCACTTCCAGTTCCCCGAGGATCCGGGGCTCGTAGGGATCGCTCAGGTCGATGGTCCAGAGCGGGTCAATCTGCTCGAAGGTCACGATGTAGGCCATGTCGCCGTCGAAGCGGGTCGACCAGATGCGTTCGCCTTCCGCAATGCCGCCGAGGTGGCCCAGTTCGGTCAGGATTTGCTGGCCCGTCTCAAGGTCCGCAGCGCGTCCGAGGGTGACCACGTGGCTCATCATCGGCTCCGGATCGTCCATCCACCAGCGGCCCCATTGGCCGGTCGTGGTGGCAACACGAAGCACACCTTCGTGCTCGGACATCGAAAATTGATCAAGGATGGTCCCGTTCACCCGTCCCGACCCGGTGTAGACCGTGCGGTCGGCCTCACTGATGTCGAAGGTGTGGATGTTGGTCATCTCGTCGAGGGTGTCGTGGCCCCAGAACCACCACCATCCAAAGGCGGCCTCCGCGATCACGAGGACGTCGCTTGAGGCATAGACAAGGGGTGAATTGCCCACGACGTGGTCCGCCTCGAAGGTAAGGGCGTCCGTGCTCAGGTCAAGGGTGAAGATGCTGGTGAAGCCGCGATTGAACCCGTCTTCAGGGGCGCTGAACGAGGCGCAGTCGCCGTCGGACATCGTGTGGGTCACGATGCTGGTAGGAAGGCGCTCGTGGACCTGCGGCAGCAGGTCTTCAAGGCTCAGGTTCTCGATGACCTGCCGGTTGGACTCTATGGCCTCCCATGCTGCGCGTTCACGCAATTGCAAGCGCAAGGGGTCGTCGTACTCGAGACGCCAGTAGCCGTCGGGAAGGTCGAGCCAGGTCCGAAGGCCAGGAACGTCGAGCCATGTGTGGGTGACGGTGCGAACGCTGCCACCAACTTCCCTGGCCGTGGAATACCACCCCTCGATGTACAGTTCGCGCTCGACCACGGGCTCGCTGCTGTCGCTGACGTCGATGACGGTGAACTTGGTCAAGGACGAGGTGCGCCATTGCCCCCACGCGCCGTCCCAACCCATCGCAGAGGACAAAAGGTCGGCACGCCGGAGGTTCCACGCAGAGACGGAGGAGATCACAACAAGACGGTCGCCGTTGAGCAGCATCGCCTGCGGGTTGCCCTCGATCGTCATGTTGGAGGCATACGCCAATTCACCGAACTCCGGCACGTCGACGATGGTCAAGGCCTGACCGTTGAGGAAGAAGATGTGGTACCCGTCGGTTTTGACGAAGTCGGCTTCGTCCACACCTTGCTCCTGATTGTTCGTGGTGGAGAAGTCCTCGCCGGCCACACGGGGTTGCGCTCCACCGTTGGCCGCGCCCGAGGCGGGCGCACCGCTGTCCATGGCCGCCTCGCCGTCGAACATCATGTCGTCTTCGGCCCACCCCCAGCCGTAGTAGTAGACCTCCTGCACCGCTTGGAGCAGTTGAACACGAACCTCCTGTTCGAGGGAACGCTTCAGGGAGGCTTCGAGGTCGTCGCAGCCCTCGTACGCGACCAGGTGCGGGCTGGCGATGGTGCGGTCGGTCAGGTCGGCCCACCCTTGAGGCAGTTCGATGGGTTGCATGTCGGGGTCGGTGACCTCATCAATGAGGCCAAGGCAGCCCGACGTCAACATCAGCAGCACAAGGAGGGGCGCGAGCATGGCCCGTCGATTCATGCCTGTAGCTCGTGGCGTGTGTTCTTGAAGCCCATGGTGTGTTGATTCACGAAGGGCATCGTCACGACTATGGCGGCGCGCCACGAGCAGCCGTCATGGACGGCGTTGAAATCGAGCGCCGCTTCCTCGTCGACGGTCGGGGTCCACGCCCTTGGTTGGACAGCAACGAGGGCGTGGTCCCGATGATGCAGGTCTACCTGCCCGACGGGTGCCTCGAGGTCGAGCCTGCTCGAGGCGCCCTGTTCGCCAACGGTCGGCTGCTTGCAGAAGGCGTGGACGTGGGCATGATGGACAGGATTCGTGCCCGGAAGGATTGGGCCGTTCGACTTCGACAGGAGGGGGAGCGCGGCACGCTCACCCTGAAAGGGCCGCGCGAGGGTGCGATCGCCCCAGAGGAGGAACTTGAGGTCCCGGTTCACCTCGTTCGTAGGTACCTCGACGACATGTCGCTCCCCATGCTGATGAAAATTCGATACCTCTGGCGTGGGCCTGACGATCACCTCTGGGAGGTTGACGAATTCGAGGGGCCGCTTGCCGGCCTCATTGTCGCCGAAGTCGAACTTGAGCACGAGGATGAACAGGTCGACCTCCCTCAATTTGTCGGTTTGGAAGTCACGCATGCCGGTTACGCGTGGTCGAGCTACGGCCTCGCGAGACTGATGATGGACGGTCGGCGATGAACGATTCAACGTGAACCGGCTTCTTCGACAGGGTCGCCCATCGTTGCCTTGAAGTGGCCAACGCGCGGTCTTCATCCGTGGCGTCCGACGAGGAGGGTGGCGTCAACGACGACCGCATGGTCGACCGCGTTCGTGCGCTGCTGGACGACTCTGCGGTCGAGGAATCATTGCTTGTCACCGAGGAGGGCGCTGTTCCCATCCCTGACCTCACCCTTCTCGACCTCGATGCGCTTGACCTGCCTGCAGCCTCGGGTCCTGAAGGTGAGGCTGTGGGCACGTCGGTCGAGTTCGATACCGTGGCCTCCTCTCCATCAAACGAGCAACGTGAGGTCAACATCGTGGGGTTGCCCCAAGCAGATGAGGTTGAGCCGACCCCTCTGCCGGCGCCTTCACCGCGAAAGAA
>JAURMD010000079.1 GCA_030830875.1 Thermoplasmatota archaeon
GTGCGCTGGCAGCGCGTCACAGTGCGGACGGCCACGCATGGGTGGCCCTCGCTGCCACCGACCACATGACTGAGGAAGGCGTCGTTCCATGCTCGCTCCATCGGCTTGACCATCACGTGTTGCATCCGTGGTCCAGGCCTCATGTGGAGGTCTGCCACCGGCTCGGCCTGACGATTCCTCCTTCCGATGGAGAGGTCGCAGGCACCAATGAGCCGGCCTACCGCTTCGCTCCGCGCGGGTAAGGTAAAAGCACCCGATGTCCTTCTGAAGTACCGTCCCACACGGAGCCTTCGGGCGATGACGACACGTGCTACGCACGCCATGACCCCACCGGCCACGGCGCTCGGGACGGCGCCGTGGCCACCTTTTGCCGGTGTTCACCATGTCAAACGGATGGCAGGCCAAGCAGGTGGCCCTCCTCGTGGTCGGGTTGATGCTGTTGTTGCCGACCTACGGCATGAGCGTGGTCCTCATCATGCTCGCCTTCCACCAAGCGAACACGTCTTCAGGCCCCCCCACCCAACGTCTCGCTTCTCCCTTCGTGGCCGTGCAGATGCAACACACGGGTGCCCAGCCTACCCTCACTGCTGCCCCGTTTCTTCTTGAGCAGGTCAGCCCAAGCCGACAGAGGGGGTACGACCGCTTGCTGGGCATTTTTTCGGCGCATCACGTCTTGGGCATGCCCCCAGAGCAAGCTGCTCGACAGTTGGCAGCGTTCTTCCGACCGATGCCCCTGGAGCGTATCGAATCGCTGCTCCATCATCCACAGGTGATGGCGCTGCTTCAACCGGCTCGAAGCGCCGACGTCTTCGCTCCACCTTCGTCTGCGTCACCCTCCGGAGACTGGTGGAAAAAACCCGATCCTTCGTCGGCACCGGCCTTGACGACGGCAGCACCGGCGATGACCTCCCCAGCGGATCGCCCGCCGTCCGATGTCGAATCCGCTGCGTTTTGGGCCACCTCGACGTCGAACGACGCGAACGTCCCCTCCTCCGACGACCTGTTGCCCGATGCATCGGCGAGCGACACCTGTGGCGCGGCAACGTGCAACCGCATGGTCACGGACTTCGATTACCGGTGCTTTTCATGCAGGCTGCGCTTCTGCATGACCCACAAGGGGTCTGGTGTGGATTGCCCCTTGTGTGCGTCTACGTGAACACGAGTTTGTCCTGCACGTTGCAATCAGGGCTCAGGCCGGCCTTTACGGCGTCCGCAACAGCTTGCCGTCCATCGTCGCTGTGACCGTACATGAGGTGTGTCATGCCAAGGTGGCGAATCCAGCAGCGAACGAACAGGTCCGCCCCCTCTCGGTTTTTCGACAGGGCCTTTGGCACCGTATGCCACATCGCAGTTTGGTCCCTGTGCAGCACCACTTCTTTCGGGTCGAAGAACCACGGCAGCATTCGCGAAAGCAACGTCGGCTCGAGCGTGGTGGAGAAGTACCTCGTGACCCTCATCACCATGTAACGGGGGTTGTCAAGCGGGCCAAGCACCTCATGCATGGACGTGGTGAACAGGGCCTGTTCCTTTGGTGAAGCCCCTTCGAGGAAAAGACGTGACCAGGCCCCTCCACGCTCGCCTCCGGAGAGGGTCACCGCCTGCCCGATTTCCCCTTGGTGCTGCAGGGCTTCCAGCACCACTGTGCCCAACTTCAGCACGAGGTCGCTGTCCTTCCACCCTGCGATGGGCGTGCTTGTGAACGGTGGGAAGCCACCTGCTCCGCCGCCAAGTCCCTTGACCTCAACCGCCTCTTTCGCGACGGCGTTCCACGGTTGCCCGATGCCCCAGAGCGTTCTCGTGTTGGACCGATTCCTTGAGCGGAGCAACATCTCTTCGTTCACGACGCTCATCGACTCGTTGACAACGTCCTTGGCACCTTGTTCCGTCAGCCCGGGGTGAACGTGACCGACGCCCTTCTCAATGGCACCGTCGTCGCACACCCCGAAGAGGTTGGTGTGCTTGCGTTGAAAGCGATCGTAGTCCGAGTCACCGATGTCGGATTCGGGAAGCATGCAGACGACGTCCCAGTTGTTCGCCACCTTCTCCGGCCACAGTTTGTCGAGCCGGAACGAACGGCCCCGAAGTTGGTTGATGCTCATGTTTGTCGTCACGGTCGTCAAGTCCACGAGGACGTTGATGCGGCTTGCATCCCACCCCTCCCCAAGCAGCCCTCTCGTGCCAACGATGCACTTGGTGATGCCTTCCTGAAAGAGTTCGGTCAGCATCCGCGTGTAGTATCGCGGGGCCCAGTCCTTTCCTATGCCTCGAAGGGAATGGTATCCAGCAAACGGAACGTCGGTGAAGGTGATGTCGAGTTCCTGCGCCGTGACCCACGCCTCCATGCGGGGCAGCAACCGAGGCAAGAGGTCGTCGTCCACGAGCACGGTGGAACCGGTCATCAGGATGGGGTCCAACCGGTCGACCGCCTCCGAGGTGAGCAGGGCTCGAAACACGGCCACCGCCCCACCCGCCTCTTCGTCGAGCACGTCATCGACGAGCGCCATGGATGAGGTCCGTTCGAAATCGGTGACCACGACCGCACGAAGGTCCGGTCCAAGGGATTGCATCTCGGTTTCAAGGATGTTCACGACGGCACGTCGTTTGGCTTCGCTGTAGGCGAGGATCCGTGTGACAGGAGCAGCACAGCGTCGTGATCCGTTCTGCGTGATTTGGAATCCATAGAGCATCAGTCGTTTCTTGGCCTCCTCAGCAAGGTCGTGATCGTCCTTGTGGGTGGACCGCATCAATCCGTAGCGCACGTACCGGTCGATGAGGGGGATGATGAGGTCCTTCGAGGAGGTCTCGGCAAAGGCGTGTGCATTCATGTCCATCGGGACACCGTTTGGCAAGGGTCTGCCTTGGGCGAGCAACCTGAGTCGGCCAAGGTCAGCAAGGGCCGAATCACGCCGACGGAAGGTGGCCCAATCGGGGGAGGTCCCGGTGGGCAGGCGACGTTGAGCCAGAACATCGGCAAGCCAATCGTCCAATCCAGGGACTCGGTCCACCTGTCCTGCGTTCACGGGGCCCTGCGCCAATTCCTCCAGCAAGGCATGGAAACTTTCGGAGACGCCGGAGATGTAGTCGATCTCAACCTCCGTGGGTCGAACGAACAAGGCGAGGTCCTGGTACGGGGCGAGGTTGGCGTCGCGCACCAGAGCCGGAACAGGAACTTCGTAGTCCACATCGCCAAAAAATCCAGTGTAGCGGAGCCATTCCTCCTCGTCAACATCGTGTTCGTCCGGAGGCGTCGCGGTCAACCCCAGCACCACCGGGTTCCCGAGGTAGGTGCGTACTTCGTCAAGCACTTTTCCCCAATGATGCAGCATGTGGTGGCACTCATCGAGGATCACGAGGCCGATGTTGGCGTCTTTGAGCGCCTTGAGGGTGGCTTTCGCTGCATCGTGAAGCACGTGAAGCGCGTTCCCATGCGCGACCAATTCATCCCTGACTTTCTTTCGATAGAAACCCTGTCTGTCAGCGAAAAACTTCTCGTTGCTGTCACGCAAGTCAAGGATCCAAGTTCTGGCTTGGTCGACGTCCTCGGCCTCCCCGTTGGCGATGAGGTCCTGAACCCAGCGTTCCATCGCCTCGCCATCAAGACCTTCGTCCCTCGGGGTTGGCATGGTGATGGACTGGTAGGTCAAGGAGGTCAGGATCCCTGGGGCGTTCCCGTCCGTGCTGAGTTCGGCTCCCCGCCCGTCAAGTACACCGGCTGCTTCGACACCGGCTCCGCCGACACCTGGCTGCCCGCGGGCGCGTGCGCCAACCCGTCGTGCCTGACCCACACCCGCTTTGAGCCGCGCGCGTCGTCGACCTACCAGACCCTCAACGCGCCGTTCCAGATCACCTACGGCACCGGCTCCGTCGCCGGCTTTGTCGGCTCCGACGTCCTCACCCTGGGCGACACGCCGGGCGCCCCCAAACTGTCCGTCGTCAACCAGGGCTTCGGCATCGTCTTCGACTCGTCCATGGACTTCCTGTCCGCGTCGTGCGACGGCCTGTTTGGCCTCGCCTTCCCCGAACTGTCGGAGATGCAGGTCAACCCGGCCTTCTTCAACATGATGCGCCAGGAGGTCCTGGACGAGGACGTCTTTGGGCTGTGGCTGTCCGCCGACCCCGCCCAGGAGCCCGCCGGCATCCTGACCTTTGGCGCCGCCGACAAGGCGCACTACCACGGCGAACTGGAGTGGGTGCCGGTCTCGGAGAAAGCCTACTGGACGGTGCCCATGTCCGGCGGCTCCGTCGGCACCACCGCCCTGCCCCTGTCCGCCAAGGCCGCCATCCTGGATTCCGGCACACCGCCATCCTCATGTCCGACGGCGACGCCGCCCGCCTGCACCGCGCCATCCCGGGCGTCGCCTACAACCCGGCGGGCGGCTACTACAACATCACGGGCGGCTGCGCGGCCGTGCCGGCCCTGCCCGACATCGGCTTTACCCTGGGCGGGACGACCTACACCATCCCCCCCCGCCTGTGGACGCA
>JAURMD010000080.1 GCA_030830875.1 Thermoplasmatota archaeon
CGTTCAGCACCCAATGGGTTCCGTCTTCCGCCAACTTGGCGCGACATGTCATCGAAGCAGCATCGGTTCCTGCCCCAGCCTCGCTCAACGAATAGGCACCAACTTCTCCTGCAGCGAGCCTCGGAAGGTAGGCCTGCTTCTGTTCCTCCGTTCCGTGCAGGTTGATCGTCATCGCACACAGACCGACGTGGACGCAAAACATCACAGCGAAGGACGGATCCACACGAGCAAGTTCCTCGACGATGATCGCCTCGGTGATGTCGTCCAACTTTTGGCCGCCGTAGGCTTCAGGTATGGTCACGCCTTGAAGTCCATACTCAAGAAACGCCGTCCATTCTTCGCTTGGAGGGCGCTGGTCTCGATCCCTCGCCTCTGCCGTAGGCGCGAGCACTGATTCCGCGAAGTCCCGGACCATCTCACGAATCATTTCGTGTTCTTCGGTTTCCCTGAAGTCCATCGTCGCACCCGTTCCAAGCACCGGCCCGGGACACTTGAAGCATGTGCTTCGCCCCAACGTCGGGTCGAGACGGGTTCAAATACAGGATGTTGGAGCCGTGCGATGAGGTCTGACCATGGACGACGAGGACATCGAGTTCACCATCGCCCACAACCGCAAGTATTCAAACGCCCATCTGTGGTTCATTGACCAAGAAGGTACGTTGAAAATCGGACTTTCCGAATTCCTGCTTGTGATGGACACGGGCGCCGTTCTGCGCGTCAACCTTCCCGACCAGGGTCAGGAGATTGACGAGGGCGATGTCCTCTTCTCGATCCGTTCCGAATACGAAGCCATTCGCTTCGTAGCCCCCTTTTCGCTCCGCGTGGTGGAAGTGAACGGCGAACTGGAAAGCACACCTGAGACAATCAACGACTCCCCATACGACGACGGTTGGGTCATGATCATCGAACCGCACGACGAAACCGAAGACACACTCCTTACCCACGAGGAATACATCGAATACCTCCAAGAAGCCTGAGCCAAGGCATAAGGTCCCTCACCCCCCCGGGACGGCATGGACGACGCCATGCACCTCCTGCGAGCCTCCCTTGAGGCTTCGCCGCTCATCTGGCGCGACGATTATCCGTACGTCATCCACCCAGTGATGGACGGGGTCCCACGCATCGACGGAGAGGTGCTCCGTGCCGTGGTCGGTCTCGTTGAACGGGCCGTTGATTGGTCGAACGTGGATCTCATCCTCGGCATCGAGGCCATGGGCCTGCCGTTGTGCGCACCCTTGTCGGTGCAGACCGGTGTTCCTCTGGTCGTGGCCAGAAAGCGCTCGTACGAGCTCCCCGGCGAGGTCGTGATCGACCAGAGCACTGGATACTCGAAAGGGGCGATGTACCTCAACGACATCAAGCCTGGTGAACGGGTGCTCATCGTCGACGACGTCTTGTCGACCGGCGGCACCCTGCGGGCCATCATCGACGGCATCCGACGGTGCGGCGCCTCCGTGGCTGAAATCGTCGTCATCGTCGAAAAGGGGGAAGGAATGCAGCGCTTGCTGAAGGATGAACCCGACCTTTCGATCAAGGCGCTGACCGCCCTCGACGTCGAAGACGGTCGCATCATCACGCGTGCTCCGTCGAGCATGGCTTGATATCGGAACCGCCCGACGGCGTCGCATGGACCTCGACCGTCACGACTTCCAACTCGACGAGTTGGTCGAGCGGATCAAGGCCGACGACCACCGCCTCGTCGCCTTGCAGGTCCCTGAAGGACTCAAAATGCAGGCCCTCGAAATGATGGACGCCATCGAGACCAAAACGAGCGCGAAGGTCGTGCTTGCAGCCGACCCATGCTACGGCGCCTGCGACCTCGTGCACGACAAAATGCGCATGATGGGTGTTGAACTCGTCGCGCACATGGGCCACTCCCAGATGAACATCGACTCGGGCATGCCCACCCAATTCATCGACGTCACCTACGATGGCGACCCTGACCTCGCCCCCGTCCTCCCCATCCTGCACGCGCATCGCTCGATGGCGGAGGCCCGACGTGAGGGTGAGACCAACGCACCCCTCAACGAAGCGGAGGCTCAGGCACGCTTCCTCGATGCCGTTGGACGCTCAGCCGCCCTCACGGATACGAAACTCGGTCTTGTCGGTTCCATCCAACATCTCCACTTGCTCCCTCAGTTCTCGGAACGTCTCGAAGCAGCGGGCTTCGATGTCATCGTCCCCATGGGCGGGGCGCGTCTGACCTTCCCCGGTCAGGTTCTCGGTTGCAATTATTCGGGAGACGACGACCGAATTGGACACTACCTCTTCCTCGGCAGCGGCGATTTCCATCCGATTGGCCTCGTGCTTCACACCGGCAAGCCGTTGGCGATGCTGGACCCGTACACCGGGGAAGCCACGGAGATGTCCCTCCAGCGCATTGAGCGCATCCTTCGGCAGCGCTTCGGTCTGATCGTCGCCAGCCAAGACGCTGAGCGATTTGGCATCCTCATCGGTGAAAAGCCAGGTCAAATGCGCCGCACGCTCGCCCTACGCATGAAACGTCTGCTTGAGCAGCACGGCAAGCGAGGGTACCTGCTCGCCCTTGAGCACGTGGGCCCTGAACTCATCGACTTCTACCCCGTGGACGCGTTCGTCAACACCGCGTGCCCGCGCATCGCCATTGACGACGCGGTGAAGTACGCCAAGCCCCTCATCACGCCCTACGAACTTGAAGTGGCGCTCGGCGAAAAAGAGTGGAACGACGGATACCAGTTCGATGAAATTCCGTGAGCCGCGGAGCGTATGTTCAAGAACGGCTGTCAGAGCATAGTCGGTGTCATGTCGGACTACCTCGAGGTCATCGGCGCCGGTTTGATCCTGAAGGATCCAACGCCGCTCGGTTTCGACTACCTGCCGGAGCGCCTCGTTGCTCGCATCGAGGTGCAACGCAGCCTTGCCAGCCGATTCACAAGCCTCGGCCACCCCACAGGTGCGGGTCGAGCGGTCATCACGGGCCCCGTCGGGAGCGGTAAAACCAGCCTCGTCCGCCGTTTTTGCGATGACGTGGCTCGCCGGCTCGCTGGAAGCCGAGATATCGCGGTCGCCCACATCAACTGCAGAAACGAGAACACCACCATGCAGGTGATGCACAAGATTGTTGCGCACATGGACGCACGTCACCCCGACCGAGGACTTTCCAGCGGCGAACTGCTCGCAAGCATACGGCGCTTGGTCTCCGCCCGCCGGGGCCATCTTATCGTGGTGCTCGACGAGGTGGATCACCTGCTTCGACGGGCGGGCAACGACATCCTCTACCACCTGCTTCGCATCGATGAAGACGCCGACGCAGAAGGCACGTTGTCCCTCATCCTGATCAGCCAAGAGCAGGTGCTTGACGTCCTCGAAGGCGCCGTCATCTCTCGGTTGGGGGCCTCAAACCACCTCAGAGTCCCGTCCTATAGTGCTGAGGAACTGACGGAGATCGCCAGGCAACGTGCGGAACTCGCCCTTCGCCCCGGATCGTGGCAAGAAGCCCACCTGACCATGATCGCGGACACCGCTGCCGCAACCGGAGACGCACGGGCCGCCATCGAACTGCTCGAAACCGCCGTACGAAACGCTGAGGGCGACGGTCGCAGCGAACTTGACGCAGACGACATTCGTCGCGCGGCCAAGGAGATGCCAAGTTCGATTGGGGACGGGCTCGTCGACGAACTTAGCCTGCATCAACTCCTCGTTCTGCTTGCCGTCTGTCGACGGCTGCGGCGGGCCGACCACGTCACCAGCGGCGACATCGACCAACTGTATGCCGTGGTGTGCGAGGAACACGAGGTGGAAGAGCGGAGCCACACCACGGTGTGGAAGATCGTGAAGGAACTCGAACTTCGTGGCTTGATCAGCACCGAAGTCGCTCCCGTCGAGCAAGGGCGGGGACGTACCACGCACGTCACGATGCCCTCCGCCCTTCCCGGAGACCTCGTTCCAAGGATCGACGCTCAGATTCCCCGACGGCTCCGCTGACCCACGTTCAGGCTGCGGTGAGCATAAATACGGGCCGCTTGTCGCGCACCTGTCTGTAGGTGAGCAAATGGCTGATGGAGGATTCATCGCTGTCGTCAACGACACGAACCCGGCCAGCAAGGGCCGTTCGTACAACGTCCCGATCAGCGGCAACAACCACGCGCAATTCCTTGGAAAGAAGATCGGCGACGTGGTCGACGGCATCTTCGTGGGCGAAGGGGACATCTCCCTTGCGGGCTACAAACTCGAAATCACGGGCGGCTCGGACAAGACCGGTACCCCGATGCGTCGCGAACTTGTGGGCGGCACCCGGCAATCAATTTTGGTCACCGCATCCACCGGGTACAAGGGCCACAAGCTCGTGACCAAGAACAAGAAGGGCGTGAAGCGAAAGCTCCGTTACGTTCACGAGGGCCTGCGCCGCCGCCGCACCTTCCGCGGCAACACGGTGACCCAAGACACCCGTCAAATCAACCTCAAAGTCGTCGAAGCCGGCAACAAGCCACTCGACGCCATCTTCGGCTCCACCGATGAGGAGCAGGCCGCGGAGTGAACCCGAGAGGGGCTTCGTCGACAACAGTGGAGTGGGAGCGATGGTGCGTCGACTCCCACGCCAGCCAGAAGTCAACATCGGGTTGGTCGGCCACGTCGACCACGGAAAGACGACGCTCACGCAGGCCTTGTCCGGGGTCTGGACCGACACCCACTCCGAAGAGCGAAAGCGGGGGATTTCAATCAAGCTCGGGTACGCCGACACCGCCTTCTACCGCACGGCTTCAGGTGAGCATTACGCGATTGGACGTCGCCCAGACGGTGGTGAGGACCAAGACGAGGAACTCCAACGTGTGGTTTCGTTTGTCGATGCACCCGGCCACGAGACGCTGATGGCCATCATGATCACCGGTGCGTCGCTGATGGACGGCGCCTTGCTGATGGTCGCTGCCAACGAACCCTGCCCTCAACCTCAGACCCGTGAACACCTCATGGCGCTGGAGATTGCAGGCATCCGCAACATCGTCGTGGTGCAGAACAAGATCGACTTGGTCTCCAGGGAACGAGCCCTCGAATCCCATTCGGAAATCAAGTCCTTCTTGGAGGGGACCATTGCTCAGGACGCGCCCATCATCCCCGTTTCGGCCCACCACGATGTCAACTTGGACGTGCTCATCGCGGCGATTGAACACTTCATTCCGACACCGGACCGCAGCGCTGACGCGCGAAGCCTCATGCACGTGGCGCGTTCCTTCGACATCAACCGCCCCGGCACCCGACCCGGAAACATGCGGGGTGGCGTCATCGGTGGAAGCATCGTTGAAGGAACATTTGAGGTCGGGGACGAGGTCCTCATCGCCCCCGGCCGTCGCCAAGAAAAGGGCAGCAAGACCACGTGGACACCCATCGAGGCCACCGTGACCAGCATCCAAGGTGGAGGCCTCGACCTGCAGACCGCCCACGCGGGCGGACTTGTCGGCATCGCCACCCGGCTTGACCCCGCCACGACCACCGCGGACAACCTCAGTGGACAGGTCATTGCCCGCAAAGGTGACCTGCCAGACGTCCGAGAGACCATCGAAGTGGAGGTGGAACTCATGGCCACCATGGTCACTGGCGATGGAGAGGCTCCTGAACCGATTCACCGTCTTCGCAACAACGAGATGCTGATGCTCAACGTGGCGACGGCCACTTCGGTTGGCGTTGTCAAATCCTCCGAAAAGGGACATGCCGTCCTTCAATTGCGACTCCCGATTTGTGCGGACGTGGGACAGCGGGTTTCAATCTCAAGGCGCATTGGTTCACGCTGGCGCCTCATTGGCCACGCGACCATCGTCTGAGGTGGACGCTTGGACCTCATCATCGATGCCTGCGGCTGGGTCGCCGTCGCCCGGGCTCGTCTCAACATTGACCTTGAACTCCGCCCGCTGCTCGGGCAGCCACGTTGGTTGCTGCCCGCCGGCGTCGAACGTGAACTGGAACGGCTTGACGAGGAAGAACGGGGTTTGCTGCTCGACCTCGTACGCCGCCGAGCGACCGTGGTTCCTTCTCCAGAAGGCCTCGCACATCCGGACGATCACATCATGGCACTTGCGACAGAACGGGAAGCAGCGGTGTTGACCGTGGACCGAGCGCTCAAAGCACGGCTCATGAACGAAGGCACGACCATCATCGAAGTGGTCGACGGGCACCGATTGCGTCGTGTGGATCCCTAAGGCAGGGTGAACAGCACGTCATCGTTGTGCCCGTCCAAGAGGCCCAACTTCACACCGGCATCGATCCACGCATGGGCGTAATTGATGGCCCCGTAGGCGCGGACGAGATCACCCTCGTGCAAGAAGTATGCCGCGTCCGCGGCGTAATCGTCGGCCATCCGAAGCAATCGTTCCAGCGCGTCGTGTTCGGCGGTGCCTTGTTCAGGAATTGGCGTGGCCTTCTCACGGGCCTTGGCGGTCAGGCTCAGGTAGTGCTGAACACGTTCAGGAGTCACGCGCTGCTTGTCCTCGGTCATGCACCTTGGCCCCCTTGCTTGCGAACCCGCTGAGCGTCCTTTGAGCGCCCAAGCGCTTCATAATGCGTTGCTGCAGCCTCCCAATCGCCCGAGTTTTCAGCATCAACGGCAGCCTCAAATCGGCGCCGGCGAAGGGCCCAGTCCTCTTGACGGGCCCCCTCGGTCACCAAAGCCCTGCGAGCCTCGCGCTCAACCCGCTCTCGTTCACCGCCATACCAGCATCGAATCAAGCCATTGCGGGTGACTCCGACCAAGGTCATGTCCCCGTCGCTTGCGAGGAAGGCGACAGGGTCAACTCCACCAACAGAACCCGCAAGCACGTCGCCGCTGGTCACATCCCGAACCCTCCCGTCGAGTTCGAGAACGCACCACCCGAGGCTGGTTCTGCATGCAGCAATCGGCTCGAGGACCTCCTCGCCGATGCGCTCAAGCCGGTCCCAACCGGACGGACCAGGCGTCCCTCGGTGCAGCATGCCTTCGATGGACCGCAGGAGAAGACCGTCCCGTCCGAGCGTTGAGGACCACGTCCACGAGGTGTCGCCAAGGAGCACTGGTCGGGCATCACCATCGAGGTGGACCAATTGGAAGAAACCGTCCTTGGAGTGAACGATGGCATGGTCGCGATCGATGGCGCCTTGAACGGCCCGTGCGGGAGGCATGTCAATGCGATGACGCCCTCGCCCCTCTGCGGAAAAGACGTGGAGTCCCCCTTCACGGCCACTGGCCATCCATCCACCGCCGGGACGCGCAGCCAAACTCGAGAAGCCACGAGTTGTTGACCGGCCTTCGTTGAGCGGCACGCCGTCCTCAAGTCGGTGCACGGTGAACCCATGCGCTGCAAGCACACCGAGGTAGGGGCCGGCTGGGACCATCAGATGGGGTGAGAACAACACGTCGGTGGACCAGCGGAGGGCCCCTGCATCGTCCAGCATCGTGAGACGACGACCATGTCCCAAGACCATCCAACCTGGACCCGCGGCAACCGAGGCCACTGGGGCGCTGACCTGAGCCGACCATGCGATCGCCCACGTCATTGGGCATCACCTACCGGGAAGCCCCACGACTGAAGTTGACCCCGCGCTGCAAGGGAGAGGGTGTAGACCCGTTGCCGTCCTTGAACGGAGACATCCAACACCCCATCTCGATGCAAGGCATTGCAAATTTGGGAGAGACGGGCCCGTTTGATGCCAAGACGATGCAATACCGGTGTATCGGAAGGTGACACCGGACGTTGGCTGGCCACTTCGACCACGACCGCCGCTCCCTTGTTGAGGCGCTTGAGGGCGTCCGACTTGAGCGGACGGTGCTGAACAACGCCGGGCAGCGGAGCACCGAGGGCCATCAGGGCCCCGGCGAGGCCTTGTTCAACCAAGGTTCGGTCAAACGTTGCAGTTCCGCTTTCAATCAGCCGACTGAGTTCGGTCAGCAAGCGGCGTTCGGCTTCGGAAAGGCCGGTTGGCTGAGGCCGAGGGGATTCCACCTGCACAGCGAACGAACGGTCGTCCTGAAGGAGAAGGTGTTCTGACGCTCCGGTCAAATCGGTGAACACGTATTCGTCTTCGCGCACTTCCTTCGTGGAGCGGTGCAGGTCGTCGGGCGCCTTGGCGTCGCGCGCCTCGGCGATGCCTGCCAAGGTCGCAGAGGAACGATGGGACAAGCGCCCAAATCCTTGCCCTTTTCCAGACGACGGTAGAGGCTTGGATGGCGCCTGTATATCGGGGGAAATCGTGGGAAGCTGTGCCCCATCAACGGGGCCCGACGACGGAACAGAGGGCTCCTCGACGATGATGCCGTGCAAATCCTCATCCTCGTCTCCGTCAAGATCCGTTCCAAGGTCGGCATACCACGCACCTGCAGGCTCAACGGCGCGTTCATGCGGGCGCAGCGGATGAGGCGCATCGCGCTCCCGTTCATCCTCCAATTTTGAGATGTCAAAGTCGAGTGCGGGAGCCTCGTTCAACTCCAAGTACGTACCGCCAGCAGCCTCCTCACCAGCGCTTGTCGGCGTGGATGTCGCCCCACCAATCGGCCGTGAACCCCGCCGGTGGGCATCAAACGACTTCCGGAGATGAGCCACCACATCTCGAGGTTGCTTCGGAACATGCCCAAGGTTTTCCTCAATCCAGCTGTCCTTGGGCCGCCAGCCCGTCTGTGAATGGCGTCGAACTCGCGCATCGATGAGGTCGGAAATAGCGGACGTTGACAAGTCAGGTAAGGTGACTTCCGTGCTGAACTTAGACTGCAACTCCCCAAACCTTGCCGCATGCGAAGGCGTCGTCACAACGACGAAGAGCGCACGAAGTCGTTCTAGGTAAGGCATGGAGGCCGAGAGCAACGAAGGAAGGCGTGCCCCATCCGTGATGGGCAGGTCCAGGACCACAAGGGCTGGACTTGTGTCCCGCCGTAGGGTGGCTTTGATCAGGTTCATCGCTTCATCCACCGAAGAAGGCGTCTCGCCTCCGACAAAGGACTGATGGATCTGGTGGACAAGATGCGCAACTTCGCCCGGTCCAGTATCGACGTGGACCAGATGCACGGAACGGCGGAGGCTTCCAGCCACCACGCGCATCAGGGAGGTTCGACCTGACCCCGTTGGACCGGTCAACAACACCAAGGAAAAACCAGTGGCCTCGTTCAATTCCCAATGCAATTGGTCAAAGGCATGTTTTCGGCCAATGAGGAGGTCCCTGTCGTCCGCCTCAAGCGGACTCATGTCGAAGGGATTGGACGGCAACGATGGAAATCCGCCTGACGCGACCATGACGGCCGCCAACCGCGACGGGGTATTTCATCCTTCATCGGACTTTGAACGCTGCACGACGCGTTAACATGCGTTGAACGCAACGCCGGAGGTTGTTTTTTCAGGAATGGTAACGCACCGTAACGCTCAGGTAACGTTTTGCTAACGCGTTAGCGACCCGTTAGTTTGCCCGGTGGGTTCATCGACGCGACGCCCCACCCGCAGCCATGCCCGTCCGCTCAAGCCGTCTGGCAGGCTTCTACCGCCTGAGCGTCGAGGAGCGACGTGAGGCCCTCCGCGAGGCGTGCGAACTGAGCGATGAGGCCATGGATGCCCTCGCCGATGGAGGCGCCCTCTCCGAAGAGGCAGCCGACCACATGATTGAGAACGTGATTGGGCGTTTCACCCTCCCGCTTGGCCTCGCAACCAATTTTGTGATTGATGGCGAGCAATACCTCATTCCGTTTGCGATCGAAGAATCCAGTGTGGTGGCCGCCGCCTCCAACATGGCCAAGCGCTGCCGTGATACGGGCGGTTTTCGCTCATCCAACGACCCCCCTGTGATGCTGGCCCAGGTTCAAGTGCTTGATGTTGAGGACGTGAACGCTGCAGAAAAGGCCGTTTTGGATGCTGAAGAGGAATTGATGCGGATATGCAACGAACGGCCATCAACGATGATTCGGCTCGGTGGGGGGCTGCGTCGCCTCACATGCCACAAAGTCGAGGCGTTGACCGGCACCATGCTGATCGTCCATCTCCACGTTGATGTGAGGGACGCAATGGGCGCCAACGCCGTGAACACGATGGCGGAACTGGTCGCACCTCGCATCGAATCCCTCACCGGCGGCCGCGTCCTGCTGCGCATCCTGTCCAACCTCGCAACAGAGCGCATGGCCAGGATTGAGGCTCGCTTCCGACCAGAATCCATGGACGATGGAGGGGATGCTGGTGCAGGTGCAAAGGTCATTGACGCCATCCTCGAAGCCTACGCCTTTGCTGCAGCGGACCCCTACCGTGCTGCTACGCACAACAAAGGCGTCATGAACGCCATTTCCGCCGTTGCCATTGCCTGTGGGCAGGACTGGAGGGCCATTGAAGCCGGCTGCCACGCATGGGCCGCTGTACGAACGGGAACCTACACCTCGATGACCACGTGGGACAAGGACGCAGAGGGGTGCTTGGTTGGTCGACTGGAAACACCGATGGCCGTTGGGACGGTTGGAGGTGCCAGCAAGGTTCACCCAACTGCACGGGCGTGCCTGGAATTGCTGGGGATCAACGGGGCGGGACAACTGGCTTCAGTGCTCGCCGCAGCTGGCCTTGCGCAAAACCTCGGCGCGATGCGGGCCTTGGCGACGAGTGGCATCCAAGCCGGACACATGCGGTTGCATGCGAGAAACATGGCCGTCAGCGCTGGAGCAGAAGGCCACGAAATCGAACAGGTGGCCGAACGGCTCGCCACGTGGGACGGCCCTCGAACCCAGACAACGGCGCAACACATTCTCGACGCGCTTCGGCGCGACGGTTGATCACGCTTCGTCGTCCACTGGAAGGGTGGATTGTACCGTTCCTTCCTCCGCTGAGGCGTCCTGAACAACTACCGACCCCAACACATCGTCAAGGATCCCCGAAGCGGCGACTTGCTCACGGAACCACTCCCTGACCTTCTTTCGGTCCGTATGCGGGCATCCAAAGGCCTCCGAAAACCGCCTGGTGGTCGACAATCGCCGGGTGTTTCCATCCCGCCGGCGCTGAACCATGCCTCGTTGTGCGAGTTCCCTCACGTGATCGTAGGCACGTGGTCCAAGCATGTCCACAAGCCTAGATTGTGGCATCGGCTGGTGGTACGCAATCAACGACGCTGCCTTGAGCAACCGGGATGGAAGGTCAGTTTTCGTCTCCTTGGGAAGGTGAGTTGCAACTTCAGGACGGACCTCCATGGCCCAACGGCCGCCAACCTCGACCAAGTGCAGCGGCGTACGTCGACGGCTTACGGTGACTTTGAGGGCGTGGAGGACCTGTTCAACCTCATCGTGTTCGTAACCGAGCGCTTCTCCGAGGTCGGCCGGGGACAGCGATTTCCCTGCGGTGAACAACATGGCCTCGACCACGTGCTCGATTGGAACTTCACTCATGCAATCACCTCATTCGACCAGCCAATCGGCTGGGTCGTCCTCCTCGTCCTCGGCGTCAGCGTTGGATGGAGCAGGTTGCTGGGCTTCTGCCGCTGCTGCCGCACGGTCGACAATCGCTGGTCGGCCCCGTGAGGCTTCTTCGCTCGCTTCCAAGGCATCGATATGCGAACGCACTTCGGCGTAGGTTGGCATGCCAGGCCAGAGATCACGGACGAACACTGGACCCTCTGGAACATCGTGTTGGACGACGTCGACCAAGCGACGATGAACAAGAAACAAACTTGCGATAAAGGCCGCCACGTTTCCTTCGCTTCGTCCACCCAATGTGGCTGCAGCCTCAGGATCGTCAAACTCCAAATGGTGGACGACAAACTCGATGGGGACTTCG
Organism: Thermoplasmatota archaeon; assembly: GCA_030830875.1. Taxonomy (GTDB): domain Archaea; phylum Thermoplasmatota; class Poseidoniia; order Poseidoniales; family Poseidoniaceae; genus MGIIa-L3. Next base: position 11,730 of record JAURMD010000080.1, read on the forward strand.
CTTCCGCCGTGCTGTTTCAACGCCTCACGGAGGGCGTTCCAGCAGCGCTCGATGTCCCCTTCAAGGTCCTCGTCGTGCATGCGCCCCCCCACGTCATCGAGGTGGGCGCGGAGTTCTGCCTCTGCTGCAGCCCGAGCGTGTTCACGTTGTTGGAGGTGCTCCGCTTCGTCGGCGGCGTCCTTGAAGGCCGCCAACAGTTCACTGAGGGTTGTAGGCCGCCCTTCTGGACGGCGTACACGCCCATCGAAAAGAACAGGCAGGACCGAATCGGCGGAGCCCTGCAGCACCGTTGTCGTGAAGGCAAAGGCATCATCGTCCACATCAACTTCCCAACCGAAGTCCATGTCAAACGTCATGTCAACCGCGTCGTCTTCGATGGTCGTCGCCTTTGTGTACACGCCTCGCGTTTGTTCACCGAGCACCTCCCATGCGAGGCGCATCAGGCGGCCGCAGGAAGGAAGGTCCACCGAGGCGGCCTCCTGACGCACACGTTCGGTAAAGATCTCCAAGAAGGCCTCAAGGTCGATGTCCCAAGCATCGAGTCCCTCCTCACGTACGAGCGACAACACCAGGGCGATGGACCGGTCGATTGGGTCCGACATCGATTGGTGGACCGCGCCATCGGAGGAGGCAATCCGAAGAATGCGGTCACCAAAGGCTGCGGCTTCATCCCCTTCGGTTCCCGCATGAAGCAATCGGTCGACGATGTCCTGACGAAGGAACCAGCCGTCGAGAAGCGTCTGTTCCATGGTCGACCCTCACGGTTCCTCAATGGCGTCAACCGTAATCGCCGCTTCGTCATCCTCGACATCGACGTCCAACCCTTCGCTGGCAACGGAGGCTTCGGTCAATTCCACTGACTCCTCTGCACGTGA
>JAURMD010000081.1 GCA_030830875.1 Thermoplasmatota archaeon
CATGAAGCAGGCCATCATGTAGAGCAGGTGCACCACGGAAAGAGCGATGCCAAAGAGGGCGGCCGTTTGAGGCTCCCCTGTCCCGTTGAGTTCGTCCCACTGCCACCAGATGAGGGTCGCGTAGTAGAGCACGGCCATGGTGATGTAGCCGGCTGGTACTGGTCGATGCTTCATCCGCTCACCGTCCGTTTGCTGTGTGGTCCTGCGTGCGCACTTCAAGGTTCACCGCAAGTTACGATGCTCAGGCGTCGTCCTCGTCCCATTCGTCGCCGTCCATGTCGACGCTACCGCCGGCAGCCTCAATCTTCTCGACGGCCTTCTCGGAAGCACCTTCGACGGTGACCGCAAGGGCGGTTCGGATCTGCCCGGTGCCGAGCACCTTGTCGATGCCCAACGCGGTGAGGTCCACTTCGCTGGCACCGTTGGCCAATTCCTCGAGCTGCCCGACGTTGATGGTCACGCTGACGTTACGGAGCGACTGATCGCGATTGAATCCGTGCATGCCCCAATGATGTGGCATGTACTTGATGCGCGTCATGACGCGGTGCTTGTTCATGCCAGCATTGCCCCGGCCACCACGCTTCCCAGCGCCACGGCCGGCCTTGTGGCCTCGGCCGTTCGTCCTGCAACGTCCTCGGTGCTTCTGTGAACTCTTTCCCATCATCTCACCTCACTGTTCGACCATGCGCTCGATGAGCGCACCAATTGAATCGCCTCGGGCCCCAAGGGCGCCGCCGACCGTGTGGGCGCGCTTGATGCCTCCCCAGCCTTTGGAACCACGAGGGGGATGCAGTCGAAAAACGCGCTTCAGACCGGCCAAATCCTTCACGCTGGCCTCGTTCGCGGCGATGGCCTTTGCAAAAGCGGCAATGTCGGCATGGTCCGTCCCTTCGCTGACGTGAGCATCGGTGAGGGGAACATCGCCAGCCAAACGACCGCGTTGACGGAGCATCGCTTCGACGGTCGCAGCGTCTGCCTCGCCCCACGTGATGTAGTCCTTGGCCTTCTGCAGCATGCCATTGTATTGGTCGTTCTCTGGGATGATCACTGCATGGTTGACTCGGGTGAGGTTCAGGTGATGCATGGTCTCCCTGATGGAGCGCTCAACCTTGACGTCGCTTCGAACTCGAACAACGATGTAACTCATCAAATCATCCTCCCTTTGCGGATGTGAAGGCGTTCCTGCTGCTCGGAGGTAACCCGGGTGCGGTTGATTTCCTTCAGAGCGTTGAAGGTCGCTGCGGCATAGTTGATCGTCGTACGAGTCTGCCCGCTGGTGCGGGAGAGCACGTCGGTCACACCGGCGAGTTGCAGCACACGCTTGCCCGTCTCTCCGATGACCAGGCCCTTGCCGGCCGCGGCAGGCATGAGGGTCACCCGGGTGGATGCAGAGCGTCCCAAGACCATGAAGGGGACCGAGGTACCTGGGCCAGCGGAAGATTCCCACGAGCCGTTGCCGCGCTGCACTCGAATGATGTTGAGCTTGGCCGCGATGATGGCCTTCTCAATGGCCTTGGGAACTTCCTTGGCCTTGGCCATGCCGAGGCCAACGTATCCGTCCTTGTTGCCCACGCACGCCATCACGTTGAACCGGACACGGCGACCGGAGTCGGTCATTCGCTGGACCATGTTGACCTTGATGACGTCGTCTTCAAGACCCGGAAGAAGGGAATCGATGACCTCGACTTCACGGATGGGCAAGCCGCTGGCAAGGGCCTGCTCGTAGGTGACGATTTCACCGGCCATGACCTTCTGGCCAAGCCGGGTCTTGGGCTGCCACTCACGGAGGGAAAGAAGGGGATCGGGACCGCGGCGGCGGCGTCGACGCTGACCGTCGCCTCCGTCGGTTTCAGGAGCAGGGGCAAAGGCTGCAAGCAAGCCGGGAGCCATGTTCTCAATGGGGTTTTCGTCGCTCATGTCAATGCGCCTCCTCGATCTTGTTTCGACAGGCTTCCACAAGAGAAGCCATGGACGAATCGATATGCTCACCGTTCACGCGGCCGTCCTCAGGGAGAACGTCGTCACCGTGTGGAACCTCGAGGCCTGCGTCAACCATGCCGCGAAGTGCTGCGTAGATGCGGTTCCCGGGGGTGCTGGTAGCGAGGCCGATGTCGAGCACGGCTTCGCTGTATCCAGCGGCGAGCGCCGCCTTCCCAAGGGCGAATCCAACAAGGTAGGACGCGGGGACCGACTTCTTGGAGGCGTCGGCAGGCCAGCCGAAGCGGCTCGTTAGGTCGTTGCCGGTCACGGTGGCCACCACACGGTCACCGTTCGCCTGCCACGTGGTCAATTGAGCCGTTGTTCGCGTGTTCGACACACGAACAACAGCGCGGGGCAAGCCGCTCTTCAACAAGCCGAGCCGACGGCGGTAATCGGTGGTTCCGCTGAGGCGACGGCGGAAGATGGATCGTCGACGGGTGTGCTGCATCAGTCCTCACGCTCCTGAATCTTGACGCCCTCGGTGGTCATCTGGGTTTTCATGTGGGCGATGGAACGGTACGAGCCACCCTTCGCCTTGAGGTAGTAATGACGGTACCCAGCAGCGTCGATGGTGCCGTCCTCACGGAAGGCCTTGAGCACCCGGCGCTGGGCACGGATGGTCCGCATCCACCGCTCCTTGCGCGGGTTGCGAGCGTTCGCTGTCCCTTGGCGCTTGCCATGCCCCTTCCGGCGGCCCTTCTGCTTCTGCTCGAGACGCGTTCGAGCGCGAACACGAGAAGTGCCTTGGATGGGCTTGGCCTTGATGATGCCCTGGTCAATGAATTCACGGATGTCTTCGGTCTGAACCGAACTGGCGACCATGTCGATGTAGTCGGAGTTGATCCACACCCGGTGGACACCGCAGTTGAGGATTTTCGCCGCGAGACGCTTTTGATTCGTGAGTTGCATCAGGCATCCCTCCGGCGGTTCAGCACGCGAATGCCAAGTTCATCGGCTCGAGCGTGGATGGTGGAGCGCTTGCGTCCCCCGACAGTGGCACCGATGCGGGCAGCCTGAGTCGCAGGGTCAATCTGGTCGAGGTCCGATGAATTGTGTACCATGACCTCAGCGAAGCCGCTGGGGTGGAGGCCACGTGCTGCTGCCACCTTTCCGTGACCGATGCGAACAAGCGAACCGCGGTACTTGTAGTTCCGACGCTGCTTGTTGTCCATGCCCTTTGGCTTGCGCCATCCAGAGCGAGAGAGACGAGCGTAGCGGAACCACTCCGTGCGGCGGAAACTTGGTGCCTTCGCCTTCTGGGCGGCACGGAGCGCGAGTGCTTCTCGGGTGGCCCCGTCGAGGACAGGTTTCTGGCGGGCGACATGGAAGGCTTCGCTGTCGTCGACGTCCTCGTCTTCCCAATCGCTGGAGGAGGCTGCAGGGGTGACGGCATCCTCGACAGGGGCGTTGTCGCCACTGTCACCCTGGAGACGAGCGATCAAGTCGTTCTTGTTGCCACTGACGGGCAAGTCGCGCTCCTTGAGGAGCTCCTTGAGCTCGGCGACGGTCATGTTGCTGTAATCTTCATCCATGCCACTCACTCCTTCGCGATGCGGTAGATTCCGTCTTGGAACACGCGACGGTCCCTGTTCTTGACCGTGGTGCAGCGCTCGATGTTCGCAGACGTCTGTCCGACGAGTTCTTTGTCGATTCCGCTGACGATGATGTCGGTCTTGTTCTCGATTTGCACCTGAACACCGTCGAGGATCTGCGCACGGCGTGGAACACGCTCACCGAAGTAATTGGTCACGACGAACTCCTTGCCCTGCACGGCCATGGTCATGGGGAAGTGCGAGTAGAAACAGCGGAGCGTGTAGGAGAATCCTTCGGAGACGCCCTTCACCATGTTGTTGATGTGTGCGTTCCATGTGCCTGCAAGGGCCTTGTCCTTACGACGTGGAAGGTCGGTGCGAACGAGGAGTCCGCCTCCGTCCTGGACAAGGGAAACGCGGCTGCTGGTAAATTCACGAGAGAGGGACCCCTTCGGGCCGTTGACCGTCAGCAATCCGCCGCTCAGGCTGGCGCTGACGCCCTCAGGCATCTCGATGGAGTGTTCAATGCGGTCGATCTTCACCATGGTCTCACCTCAGTACACATAGGCGAGGAGTTTTCCGCCAATGCGGGCGTCCTTCGCATCGTAATGGTTCATCACACCGGAGCTGGTTGAGAGGATGAGCAGGCCGAAGTCCTGCGCAGGCAGGTAGCGGGATTCCCATTGTTCGTAGTCTTGGCGACGAACGCTGTGGCGAGGCTTGACCGTGCCGCAGCGGTTGATGGCGCCTCGAAGGGTCACCTCGTACACGCCCCCACGACCGTTTTCAACGAGTTCGTATGCTCCAACGTAACCGGCCTTCTGCATGATCTCCAGCACATTGCCGAGCAACTTCGAGGCAGGGGACAGGTGAACCGTCATCTTGCCTGCTTGTTCCGCGTTGTGCATCTTCACCAGGGCATCGTTCAGAGGATCAATTTGCATGTTTCATCCGCCTCCTCAATTCAACTTGCGAAACCCAATCTCGGGTCCGACGTCCCTGAAGCACTGGCGGCAGAGGCGAAGCCCGTGCCGACGGATCAGTCCACGGCGGCGGTCGCAGCGGCGACAGCCGTTGGTTCGTCCGATGCGTTCTCCATGATCTCGTGCCAAGCTTCACTCCTCCATGATGGTAAGACCGAAGGTCTCCTTGAACCAGGCCTTGGATTCGTCCTTGGTGACGCGGTGCGTCGCGCCGACCTTTGCCTTGTGGCGGCGGCGGCGGGACACGCGGTGCCCAGGGCGTTCCAAGACGACCGTGATGTCCATCCCAAAAATGCCAATCTCTGGGTCGTACTTTTGGTCGGGGAAGTCTGTATAGTCGCGAATGCCGAAGGACAAGTTGCCCGAGCGATCAAAATTCCACGCAGGAATGGTGTTCTCCCGAACCCAGAAGGCGGCTTTCAGGAAGGCCATGATGGACGTTTGGTCGCGCATTGTCACCTTGCAGCCAATCGGGGCGCCCTGACGGACCTTGAGGTCACGGTTTTGGATGCGACCGAGGGTACGCTGAGGGGTGACTCCGCTCACCATTTCGAGCACCTTCTCTGCGTTGATCAGGCGCTCGCCGGCTTCGCCGACACCGATGTTGACGTTGACCTTGGTGATCCGAGGCACGGACATGGGGTTGACCGATTCGCTCACTCGTTCACCTCCGTGACGGGCAAGTCAGCCTTGCCGACCGCGAACACGTTGTCCACGGTCGTGCCAAAGGTGTCGAACTGGACCTCGTTGGCCATGCTGGAACGCTTGATGATGTATTCGCGAACTTCTGCAAACGTGCCCACGTGAACACCACCAATGAGGAAACATCGCGTACCCTCGGCGAAGGGGATGTGCTCAAGGATGTTCTGAGACGGGAGGGCAATCTTCAGGGCGTCATGGGTGGAATAGGCCGAGGCATCCTCGACGATCACGTTTCGACCGTCGTGAAGGTTCAACTGGGTCTTTCCGCCCTTGATGGTGGTCTTGCCTTCGATGCGGCACACCTTCCAATCGGCATCCGAAGAGGGGATTGGGCGGTAGCGCAGGCGACCCTTGTGGTCAAGCACGCAGCGGTAATGGTCCGCCCCGAGGGTGAGGACGTCCATGAGGCCAACGCTTCGACGGGTTTCCTTGCAGACACGACCGTCGATGCTCACAAGGCCTTGGTTGAGGATGTGGCGGACTTCACGGTTGGAGGTCGCGACGGAAAGGACGTCACGCATGATCATGTTCACGGGCATGCCGCGCTCAAGGGAATGGGCACCGGGCTTGGGCTTCGAGACCCAGACGCTGGTCTTGCGCGGAAGCGGCCAGGTTCGGGGCATGGCGAGGCGCTTGAGATGGTTCGGACTGGCCATGATGTTCAACTCCTGTTCTCCGTTAATTTCTGCATGCGCAGCTTGTCGGATTCGTCGAGGCGAACGACGACGACGTTGGACGCGTGAACGGGCACGGCTTCCTCCCTGTTGTCCGACTTGGTGGCGGTAACGCCTTCGATCGTGAGACGGCCGGTCGACACATCCACGCCAAGAACGGCTCCTTCCATGGTCGATGCATGCCGCTTCGCTCCGTGGCGCTTGCCTCCATGGGCCATGTCGCCGCGGACGACACGAACCGTGTCACCGACACGGACGGTCACGCTTCGAACGTGCGCCAAACGGTCGTCAGGCGAATCCAACATGAGACGCGCCGTGATGTTTCGACGGCGGATGTGCATCGGCGCGTTGGCTTGGGCCTTGCGCTGCTTGCCTGGCTTGCTGCTCTTCACCATGATCTCACCTCACACAATTTGCTTCGCGGTCGCGGCGATGCGGGGCCAACGCTCCGCGGCTTCGCGAGCCACGGGGCCCTTGATGTCGGACCCTTGGACGTCACCACGCTCGTTGACGATGACGCAAGCGTTGTCCTCAAACTGCACCCATGTGCCGTCGGTACGGCGGAAGGGGCGGCGCTGGCGAACAATCACAGCGTTGAACATCTGTCGGCGGGTTTGTGGTGTTCCTTTCTTGACGGAAACCTTGGCGACGTGCCCCACACCCGCGGCGGGGTAGCGACGCATCGTGCCACCGAGCTTCAGGACGTTGATGATCTGAACGACCTTGGCGCCCGTGTTGTCCGCCACGTGGAGGCGCGCTGCGGTTGGCAGACCACGGGTCTGCTTGCCTGCAATTGCCTTCATCAGGCCTCACCTCCAGAGGTAACCTCGACCACACAGAACGCGACCGACTTGGAAAGTGGGCGGCACTCCATCACCTTGACCGAGTCGCCGACGTTCACGTGACCTATGCACGCGGGAAGGTGGGCGGAGAGGCTGCTCGTTCGCTTCTCATACCGCTCGTACTTGTCCATGTAGCGGACGTTGGCACGGGAGAGCGTGATGGTCTTCTGCATCCCAACACTGGCCACGGTGCCTTCCAAAACCTGCCCTCGGAGCCTGAGGCTGCCGTAAAATGGACAGTTTTGATCGCCGTCCCAATCCCCGATGGGGGGCTTCACGTCGATTCCGATATCGCGCATCTTCACACCTTCTGGTAGTTGCGGTTGGTTCTGTCTTCAGGGCGCTGCCGCATCAGCGACCCGTCGATGACGGCATCAAAGCCGTCGATGGAAAAGGAAAGCCCGGCCTTGCCGAGCGTGAGGGGCTGCTCGCCGTCGTGCAGGCGGAGGGTGTGTCGGGTTTCGTCCGTGACGAGCCCGCTACGGCCCACCAAGGAGGGGTCGGTCGAGCCGACCACGGTCAGCACACCGCCGACCCAGGGGAGGTTTCGTACGTCCGTCATCATCGCACCTCCACGTTGTATCCGTTTGCTCGAAGCACCTGTGCTGCCTTCTTCTTGTGGTCCCCTTGGAGTTCGATGATGCGCCCCTTCACCGTTCCACCGGCCGCGCATTTGTTTTTCAGAAGTTTCGCGAGTTGGTGGATGTCAATGGCTCCGTCGTCCAGACCCTCAACCTTTGTCACGATCTTCCCGTACCTCCTTTTGTCTGTGGATAGAATGGCTCGCTGCTGTTCCTTCGCAATTTCCTGACAGATGCACAGTTCATCGGGTAGTCCGCAAACGCTGCAGATGGCGGCCATGTGGTGTCGTCTCCTCTCAGGCGGCCCGCTGGGCCATGTGGGTCTTGATCCGGGCAATGCTGCGTCGGGTCGCCTTGTAGGCGCCCATGCTGGCGGGGGTGCCACCGAGCGCCTTCTCGGCGTTCAGTTGGAGCATTTCTTCCTGGAGTTCGATGAGGCGAGCCTGAAGGGCGTCGTCGCTCATCGAGGTGATGTCGCGGTTGCTGACGTAGGTCAAGCCTCCACCTCCTCGAGGGGGGCCGTCTGCTCCGCGGCTGCGGCGCGGTTAGCGAGTTCTTCGTCGCTGAAGATGCTGATTTCGTGGGGCAACCGCGTGCCGGGGCGCATGATTTCGACCGTGACGCCAATGGTACCGAGTTTCTTCACACAGACGGCGTAGCCTTTGTCCATGTAGCGGTCAGCCGTCTCACCGCAGTACTTGACGTGACCGAGGATGAATTTCTGGGTGCGGTTGCGAGCACCCGTGAGCTTGCCAGCGAGCGTGATGATTACACCGCGGGCACCTGCGTCCATGATGTTCTGTGCGGCCGAGTGGCCCGCACGGCGGTAGTACCAACCACGCTCCATCGCGGAGGCGATCTTTTCGGCCATCACCTGCGCGTTCAGCGCGGGAACCTTGACCTCCTCAACGTCGAGTTTCGGTGAAGGAAGTGTGAACTCGTCGTTCAATCGGCGTTGAAGTTCGTTGATGATTTTGCCACGGCGACCGATGACCATACCCACGCGTTCAGCGGTGATGGTCACCTTTGTTCCAGCAGGCGTGCGAACAATGTCGAGTCCGCCAAAGCCTGCCTTTTTCGTGTTCTTCATCAGGAATTCCTTGACGAGGAGCCTGTCCACGTTACGGTTCACGATGCGTCGGATGCTGTTTTCCTTGCTCATCACACATCACCTCAGAAGTCGTCTTCCTCCGCCTCGTGGGCATCGGTGGCTTCGAGGAAGACCTCGAGGTTCACCTGGTAGTGGTTCTTGGGCGTGGCCCGGCCGCGAGCACGGGGGGCCCAGCCGCGGCGAATGGTGCCTCTGTGGGCCGCGATGTGGCTGATCACCATGTCCTCAGGGTCGATGTCCTCGTGCTGGTGGCGCGCGTTGTCCATCGCGCTGTTGAGCAACTTGATGACAACACGAGACGCCTTGGCAGGGTAGCGACCTGGCCCGATGCCTCCTTTGCGGTGCCCGACCATGGATGGGCCGGAGCGCTTGCGCTTCTTGTTGCCCGAACCGAGGCGGTACGGGATGGCTTCGGCCTTGGCGCGAATGTCGGCGCGATCGGAGTCGATCAGGAGCACCTTCTCCAACTTGCTGAGCGCAGCACCCGCGGTCATGCCGCGGATGGTGCGGCAGATTTCGAAGCAGGCCTTCGCGTGCACGTCCACGTTCGTGGCGCGTGCGATGGCGAGCCGGTTGCCTTGAAGGGGTTGGGTGAAGCCCTTCTGAGGGAGCTCGCGGCGCTTGGTGCGCCGGTCCATGGTTCGTGCATTCTTGCCCATCATCTCACCTCACTTCAGCGGCACGTGCTTTGACGACCGGGTTGCACCGACACCAGGCCCACTGTGGGCCACGTTTCGACGCGTCAACGCAAATTCTCCGAGGTAATGGCCAATCATCTCAGGGCGAACCTCGATCTCAACGAAGCCCTGACCGTTGTGCACGGCGAGGCGCTTTCCGACGAATTCGGGGAGGATGACCATGTCACGGCGGTGGGTCCGGACGGTGCGGCCCTCGGTGCGACGAATGCGCGCGACAAGGTGCTCGTTCTGTTCAGACAGACCGCGCGCCAGGGTGCGGCGAGCGCGCGAGGGCAGAAGTTCGATGACCGACATGGCATCGACGTCCTCCGAGGGCCAGAGGGGCATACCCTTCAGTTCCTCGACCGTGTAACCTCGGTAGGTGAACTCCTTCTTGGCTCGCGCCGTGGTGGTGGCCAGGCGCTTGCGTGCCTTGCGGCGGGACGCCTTGGGCGTCATGAACGACTTCTTCTTCTTCGCCATGTTCACTCACCTTGCTTCGACTTGCCGCGTCCACGACCCGTGCGGCTGGGTGCAATCAGGCCCACCTTGGCACCGGGAGAGGTGCCGCGGGCAACGGAGTTGGGGCCGTGAACGGCTTGGTGATTCCCACCACCGTGCGGGTGGGCGACCGGGTTCATCGCGACACCACTCACGTGCGGGTAGAGCTTTCCTCGGGCCTTGGCCTTGTAGTGCGCTGCACCAGCCGTGCGCAACGGCATGTCGCTGCGGCCGTGACCTGCGAGGACACCGATGGTGGCACGGCAGGAAGATGGAAGGAGCTTCAGCGTTCCCGAAGGCAGGCGAACACGAACCTTGTCTCCAACCATACCCTCGACAATCGCAGAGTTACCGCCTGAACGGGCGATCTTTCCTCCATCGCCAGGACGGAGTTCAAGGTTGTTCACCGCCGTCCCTTCAGGGATCTTTCCGAGGGTCGTGATGTTTCCAGGGCGGAGGGAGACGTTGTCACCGATGGCGATGGTGGAACCAACCGCTACGCCCTCGGTGGCAACCACCAAGGTCGTCCCACCGTCAGGGAGACGGAGGCGAGCAAGTGGTGCGGTGTGCACCGGGCTGTGGATGAGCTCGGTCACCTCGCCAACGATGCCGTTCTCGTTGGGCATCTGGTTCCGACCGGGAAACCGGTGGCTGGAGACCTTGTAGCGAGGGGAGGACCCCTTGCGCTGTGCACGGATTCGCTTACCCATTTCTCATCCCTCCTCAGAACGCACCCAGCCGCATCGCGGCATCTTCCGCATCGTAGCCATCGGCAAGACGCACAGAGGCATGCTTGCCGTGCTTGGTGATTCGGGTGTTGACCTTCGCCACCTCAACTTCGAAAATTTGCTCAACGGCGCGAGCGATTTGCTGCTTGGTGGCCCGGCGATCCACGATGAATTCGAGACGCTGCTCCGTGGAGCGAGCTTCCATCGATTTCTCCGTCAACCACGGCATGATGATCACGTTGTACGCATCCATGGTCTCACCTCAGTTCATGGCCTCCACAGCGCTGGCGGTGAACACCGTCAACCGACCCACATGGCCACCTGGTGCGAGGTCTTCAGCCGAGAGGTCCTTGACCGCCACGACGTCAACGCCAGGGAGGTTGCGAACCGCCTGTGCCAAGCCTTCCTTCTTGGCGACCACGAGCAGCACGGAGCGGGGCGTCTTGTGGACGCGCCCACGCATGGTACCCTTGCCAGCGCGAATCTTTCGTCCATCGCTGGCCCGCTGGAGGTCGGCACCGAGGCCAAGGGCCTCGAGCATCGCCTTCGCCTTCCGGGTCGCAGAACCGTGGTTGAAGGCCTCGATGTCGTAGGAGGTCTTCGTGCCGTCCACAATTTCGGTGTAGGTGCCGAGAACGATCGGCAAGGACTTGACGTCCTCGTCGACGCGATGGCCGCGACCGGTGACGGTTTCAATGTCCGTCGTTGCGGACAACGCGCTGTCGCGGGCCAAGCGGCGCTCCTTCTGGTTGAGTTTGCGGCTCCAGTCCCGCTCGACCTTCGGGCCATGAGCTCGGCGGCCACCAAGGGTGTGAGGGTTTTGTGCAGCGCGGCGGGAGCCGGTGCGTCGCATGATGCGGGACACGCCACGGCCCTTGCCCCACCATTCCACGGAGTGCTTCATGCCCGCCATGGGGCGTCGCTTTCCGAGGTGGGCGCGCGAACCGTAGGCTTGGCGGCGGTTGGCGCGCGAAGACGCCACGGCGAGCTTGATGAGGTCCTGTCGAACCGGTGTTGCGAAGGCCTCAGGGAGGTCGATGGCCTTGCCTTCGCTGACTTCGACATCGATCAGTGCGTGCATTCGACCCGCTTCGATCTCCGCCTGGGTGACGGTGGTCGTGACGTCCTTGACCTTGACCTTCATCTTCAGGCCCCCTGCTTGGACGCGGTGCTCACGTATGTGATTTCGAATTCGTGGACCTGGACGTTGGAGGAACGTGCAGCGTCACGGAAGCGGATGAGGCGCTTCGCGGGACCGGGAACGCTTCCTTTGATCAGCACGTAGTCGGAACCGACGTTGCCGTAGTGGAGGAAGCCGCCGGCCGGGGTGATCGGGTGCTCTTCAGGGTTGGAGATTCGGAGCACTCGCTTGTTGTATTCGGTGCGCTGGTGGTAGCCGGTCTGGCCACCTTGACGGATGGTTTTGCGGACATAGCCCGTACCGAAGTCACCCATGTTGCCGTGCTGTCGGCGCTTCTTGGAGTTCTTGTGCGACTGCAACTTTCCACCAAATCGGCGGATAACGCCCTGCCATCCGTGGCCCTTGGTCACGGCGACGATGTCGGTGAGGTCGCCTTCACCGTAGCAGTCCGCAAAACTGAGTTCCTCACCGAGGTGTTCCTTGGCGAAGGCAATCTTGTCGCTGGAGGAACCACCTGTGAGGCCGATTTCCATGACTTCGGGAATCTTGCTGGGGGAACCGGTCACGTTGGCTGGCTGCGTGGCCACGATTAGGCGAACCTCGCAGAGGTCGGCCGATTCGAGGGTTTCGAAATGCGCATCGGTGTCGTGCACCTTACGGGTGGAAATGCGTTCAAAAACGTCAGGGAAAGCGGCGCTGATGGCCTCGCTGGAGAGCCATGCCTCGCCGGTGGCCTGCTTCCCATAGGGTGTGAGTTCGTAACCACGGACACCGAGGACGCGCATCTTTGGCACTTCGACCACAGTGACTGGCACGCGAACTTCCTGGCCGGCCGTGGTGGAACGGGGGTTGAGATCGCGCGAAAGGATGTGGGTCATGCCGGCCTTCCAGCCCGCAAAGCCCTGGACCCGAACTTCGTCCGCATCGCCTTCGGGCCATGCGTTGACGTGGGCGAAGTGGCGAATGGCTCGCTTGCGCGGGCTGAACGCCATGCTGCCGCGGCGCGGGTGGTTTCGCTTGGCCATGGGGGTGTCCTCCTGGGGTGTTGTTCAACGCATTGGCCCCGGAGGGCGTGCGAGGGCTCGTTCGGCGTCGGGCGGCCGTGACGCGTGGCTGGGTCTCGACGAGTGCGAGACCCTGCCGCCGGGTTCCTCAAGGGATGGCCCGATGCGTCTGGCTGCCCACCTTGGAGCAGTTCGCCGACCTCCCACCCCTATATGAGCGGTTCGGTGGGCAGACATGGGCCACTGTGCACGGTTTAGCGCTGTTGGCGTTCAATTCTTGTGGCAACGAAACCCTCCCTGCTGACGACCTTTATCATCCTTCGACGAAGGTCGGTGCTCATGCCTTCCGTGGTCCATCCACGACTCAAGGAAGGCGTGGAAGCCCGAGCCTACCAACTTGACGCGCTGAAGACCGTCTTGTCCGGCTCAACCTTGATGGTGATGCCAACTGGGTTCGGCAAGTCCGCCGTTCAGTGGATGGCCATCGCCTCCCACCTTGAATCAGGAGGGCGCATCCTTGTCGTGGCCCCAACCGTTGCGTTGCTTGATCAGCATCAACGCATGATCCTTCGCCACCTGAAGGTGGCTCCCGATGAGGTCGTGATCTACACGGGCACAACCCCTCCCGCGAAGCGACCCGCCCTGTGGGTCCAAGGTCGAGTGGTCTTGGCTACGGCACAGGTGGTCCGCAACGATGCCATCAATGGGGCAGTTGACCTTTCGGGCCTCACCCTCGTCGTTCTGGATGAGGCTCATCATGCGACCGGCTCACACGCCTACGTCGAAGTGGCGCAGCTTGTCCAACGTCACGTCCCCAAGGCAACCGTGCTCGGTGCCACGGCCAGCCCAGGGGCGAGCGAACGGGCCATACGCGACGTGCAAAGCCATCTTGGGACCTTGCTTTGGAGCATTCACGAACGAGCCCACCCGCTGCTTGAACCCTACGCGGTGGACCTCTCCCTCGCAACCGAACGGTTGACCATGCCAGCAGCACTGAACGACCTCATCGCACCGCTTGCGCTTGAGGAAGATGGCCTCGCTGAACGCCTGCGTCGGCAAGGCTTCCTGGCCGACGTTGGCCACCTCACGGCATCGATGCTCGATGAAGCTCAACGCCGTGCTTCATCGGCCATCGCACGGCAAGACCGACGTGGGTACGACGCCGCCCGGTCGATTGCCGACCTTCGTCGGCTGCACCTGCTCGTGGATCTGCTTCGCTGCCAAGGCATGGGGGTGGCTCACGCCTTTCTGCTTCGACAGGAGGAGGGGGGCCACGGTCGCAAACGAGGGGACACTGGCCTTCTTGCTCGGCCTGCGGTTCGCTCCCTGATGGAGAGCCTTGTCGCGACGGAAGAACTTCATCCAAAACCCGCCGCGGTCGAACGCCTGCTGAAGCAACGCGTGCAACAGGCACCGGAAGGACGGTGCCTGGTGTTCACCGAGTACCGTGACACCGTCGAATTGCTGGTGGAGCGATTATCGCAGGTGGAAGGGTTGCGCCCGCAACCCTTCGTCGGCCAATCAGGAACGGGCGACAGGAGGGGGATGTCGCAAGCGGAGCAAGTCGAGCGAATCCGTGCCTTCAGGGAAGGGGAGGCCAATGTGTTGATTGCCACTTCCGTCGGCGAGGAGGGGCTCGACATTCCTTCCGCCGACCTTGTCGTTTTCTACGAGCCGGTCGCGAGTGCCATTCGCGCGATTCAACGGCGAGGCCGTACTGGCCGGCACAACGAAGGCGAGGTGGTGATGCTCCTCGCGGAAGGCACCCGCGACGAACACATGCTGCGTGCTTCTGCTGCACGCGAGCGGCGGATGTTGGAACATCTCGAGCGCATTCGTCGTTCTCGCAGCGTGTTCGAGGGCCCGCTCAATCCAACCGGACTTGAGCAGTTTGAGGTCGAGCACGAGGGTGTGCGGATGGAGGTCCAGACTTTCATCGACCACGAGCGCCAACGGTTGGCCCCAATCGAGACTCCACCTTCACCCCCCGTGGCCGACCCTCCTGCACCGGCCTCTTCGGCTCGACCCGAAGGCGTCGTTCGGCCAGAAGAGCGTCGGGGCGCGGGGCAACTGGGCCTGTACGATTTCGCTGCACCTTCCGAAGACATCGTGCAGGTGGACGCACGACCGCAGCCCCTCGAGCGATCGGCTGTGCCGGTGCTCGACGGTACGTCGGCACTTGCCGTGGACGCTGAGCGACGTATCGAGGTGATCCTCGACCGGAGGGAGGCCTCCTCAACGCTTGCCTCAGGATTGCGTGTGCATGGCGTGACGCCCGTCTTTCGCCATCTCGTGACAGGGGACGTTCGAATTGGCCCGAGGGTGCTGCTCGAGCGAAAGACCTCGCGTGACCTGCACGACTCCATCCGCGATGGTCGTCTGCTCGCTCAGGCACGACGGTTGTCCGCCGCGGCACCGTGCCCTGGTCTGTTGCTGGAAACAGGCCATGGCTACGAAGGAGCCACGCACCCGCAAGCCGTCCTTGGTGCCATCGCTTGGATGGCTTTTGACCTTGGATTAAGCGTCATCTGCGTTCGCAACGCCTCAGAATCTGCTGCGTTGCTGGCCATGGCGGCACAGCGGGAGCAGGCTTGGTTGGATGCATTGGTGCCCGCACAAGCCCCCCGTGCGCACGACGAAGTGCACGCCTCGCTCATGGCTGCTCGGGCGGAACTCAATGCCATCGACGACCGCCCTGGCCCGCTCGCTCGGCGGTGGGAGGCCGAAGCGCGTCAGCAAAGGTTGGTCTTGCTCGAGGCCATCGAAGGCATCGGCCCCGTCACAAGCCGTGCCTTGGCCGAGGCCTTTGGCTCGATTGCGGAAGTGGCGGCAGCAAGCGAAGCAGAACTGGCTGCTGTTGACGGGATAGGACCCGGCCGAGCCGCAGAGGTGCGGCGGGCTCTTCACGGATGATCAAGCGCCCATGACCAGAGCACGCGTGCGCAACTGTGCGTAGCGATCCGGCATCATGCCGAGCGCGAACGCCACGAGTTCGGGGAGGTGCACCACGGGCAAGGCCGTGTCGAGGCCGGACACCTTCTTTGCCTTCACCTGATAGACGTCGAGGTTGAAATGGCTCAGTGGGCAAGCGGTGGCCATCACCAGCGCACCCTCCTGCTTGGCTTCGGAGAGCACTTCCGCCGTCTGAAGCATCGCGGTTCGTTCGCGGCCCAGCAAGCCCGGGAAGCCCACAGAGCGGGTGGCGCCGTCGTAGTGTACCGGCGCAGAGCCGATGGCGACGAGCAGGTCCTCGAAGTACCGTGGGTTCATCGGGTCGTCGTCACCGGACGCACCTTCTTGCAGCATGGGCACGCCATAGTACCCCGCCACAGGGAAGTCCACAGGGTTCACCACGTGCTCGCTGACCTTCGCCAGCCCCACGTCCTCGACCAGCACCTGAAGCAGGTGGCGCATGCGGAGGGTCCCTTCGAACCGCATGCCGCAGGTCTTCTCCAAGACGTCGTTGACTTCTGCACGCAACTTTTCGTCGTCGAGCAGCAAGGCGAGGTCTTCGTACATGTTGCCTTGGCAGGTCGCGCACGGCGTCAACACGTCGAGGCCCATCGCTTCAGCTTGAGCGAAGGTGCGAGCGTTCAGCGTGAGTTGCAGGCGATGGTTGGCCTGCTTCATCACACCAGCACCGCAACATGCGGCTCCGGGCATGTCCACGAGTTCGATGTCGAGGGCTTTCACGACAGCCCGCATGGCATCCTCCACCTCGCGGGCGGAGCCCTTGGCAACACAGCCGGGAAAGTAGGCGTAGCGAAGTCCCATCATCTCACCTCAGAATCTGCGGTCCAACGCGTCGAAAATGGCCTTGACCTCGTGGTGATCGTCGACAAGGGAATTGACCAACGGAGGCATTTTTCCTGGGGCGATGAAGCCTTGCAAGTCGCGAGCAAGGGGCGCACCCGTCCTCGTGAAGCCGGTCGCCATGCGCACGGTCGCAGGGAGGTTCATGATGGCCCCAATTGGCCCCATGGTTTGAGCCGCAAGGATTGTTTCGTTTAGGGTCCCCGACCACTTGACGGTGCGTGAAAACCACTTGATGTGCCGTCCCGACCGCCCAGCAAACCGGAACTCGCTGAGCAGCCGGCCGCGCGCGTCCGTCATGGCTTCTGCAACAATTCGACCTTCCGGTCCTTGACGACGGATGGCCGACAGGTCCGTTTCGGACCACACGCCACCTTCGCCCTGAAGTGTGCGCAGGAGCGATCGACGCTGATCGGCCCCCACACGCGGGTCGCTCGCCCGTTGCCAAAGGCGGGTCAAGACACCCGGACCGAGGTACGACGGGTCGTGTGGTGTGCAGTCCGACATGCCGTGGGCGGCTGCGGGCGCGTGCACGTCGAAACGGCGATGGAGGTCTTCGGCGACGGAAGCGGGCATCGTGCCCATCGAGGTACCGGTGGCCAAGACGTCGCCCTCGCGTGGGTCGGCACGCATCCAGGGCTCAGCAGCCGCAAGGCTTCGCTCTACTCGGCTAGGATCGACCACGAGGTCCTTCACCACCGGATGCCCTGGAAGAGGCTCAAGCACAAGTGTACCACCATCACCGACGATGGCGTCAAGCCGAGTCACGTCGCTCAGGACGATACGGCCGTTCGCTCGAAGGCCAGTCGTGGGCGTGCCTTGGCCATCGCCACGGCGGAACGCGAGGCTGCCGTCAAGGTCGTTGCTGATGGCCAAGAGCAGGTCCTGCAGCGTCGCATGACCGGGCAAAGCACACGCGACCGTGTCGAATCCTGAGGAGGCCGCCACAGGGTCGTAGCGGAACAGTCGCAAGGTGATGGACATCTCCTCGGCCAGCACCTGTCCTGGAGTGAAGTCCCCGCTGTCCGCACCCTCGTCGTCTCCGCTCGACGCGTAGGCCATCATTTCACCGACGAGCGATTCATGGAAGGTCCCCGAAGCGTCGACGCAGGCGATACGGGAGAGCGCTTCGTTGACCCATGCCTGCCATGGAGGGACGTAATCCACATCGCACTCCGCCATGGCATGGACACGGACGGCCCCCATGGCTTCGAGACGGTTGTTCCAGTCGTGGCCTGCTTTGCAAAATTCGTCGTAGGAGGTGTCGCCGATGGCGCAGACACTGAAATGGGTGGCTGCAAGGGAGGGGCCCCCCGCCGAGGCCGCCTTCCAGAGGGCCTCCGCGTTGTCTGGCATTTCCCCTTCACCCCACGTCGAGGTGATCACCATCAAGCGCGTGGTGGAGAGGCTGTCGACGGTTGCCTCGTCCATGTCCTTCGCCGTGGCGTCCAAACCGTACTTCGCCGCGAGTTTCGCGGTACGTTCCGCTAGCCCTGCGGCGTTGCCGGTCTGTGAACCGAAAAGGATGGTGAGGCTGCGGTCACCTTGCATGAGGGCGGCAAGCGCTTCAGAAACGCCGGCTGACGGTGGAAGTGAAGCGGCTGGAGCCGATGGCGCAGGTGCTGCTGCTTCCGTCTCGGGCGCGGGGGCTGTTTCAGCACCCCCTTCAGCAAGTTCGTACTTGATGACCTCCACGGGGCAATCCTCGGCTGCTTCAATGATGAGGTCCGCGAGGTCTGCCCCAAGCGTCCCCGTGAGGGCGGACTTCGCCCCTGCGTTGGTGTCGTAGGCTCCGTCGGTCCGAACCGCGGCGAGGATCTTGGAGGTGTCCGCTTCGACCTTGAAGACTTCAGGGCACACGTCCTCACAAGCGTTGCACGTGATGCAGTCAGGCTCAATCCAGACCTTTGCGATAACCGCCATCTGACCGCCCCTGCTGACGCTCGTTGAGAGCAATCCGAGCCACCCATGAGGGGCCTTTCAAGGTTCCCTCACAACCATCGGCTGAACGAGGGACGGCGAGGCCGTCCACCTCACATGCCGAAGTCGTCCATGCCGTCCCCGTTGGAAGGGCTGATGCCCTTTGACGAGATGACGTCATCGATACGGAGGATCATGGTCGCCGTTTCGGTGGCGGACTGGATGGCCTGTTCGACGACACGCATCGGTTCGACGACGTTTGCGGCCAACATGTCAGCAACGCCCCCGTCATAGACGTTGATTCCGGCGTGACGCTGCCCGTCGGCGTGGGCCTTCCTGAGTTCAATGATGGTGGTGACCGGGTCGAGCCCAGCGTTTTCAGCGAGCGTTCGAGGGACAATCTCCATCGCAGTCGCAAACGCTTCGATCGCCATCTGTTCGCGTCCGCCGATGCCCTCAGCGTACGTGCGAAGGTCCCTGGAGATGGAGGCCAACACCGAGCCACCGCCGGTCAGCACCGCTCCGTCTTCCCACGCCACGGCGACAACGCCAACGGCGTCGTCGAAGGCACGACGAATCTCGTCCACCACGTGCTCAGTGCCGCCGCGCAGCAGCACCGAGACCGACTTCGCCTCGGGACACCCGGTGACGAAGGTCATGTCCGACTCGCCGATTTTTCGCTCCTCCACGCGCGCGGCGTAACCAAGATCTGCGTCGGTGAGGTCATCGAGGTTCGTCACCACGTTGCCTCCAGTGGCCTTTGCAAGGGCCTCCATGTCCGACTTCTTCGCACGACGGATGGCAAAAATGCCAGCCTTGGCAAGGTAATGTTGCGCGAGATCGTCGATGCCCTTCTGGCAGACGACGACGTTGGCGCCTGCGCTCACAATGGCGTCCACCAACCCTCGGATGTGGCGTTGCTCTTCCTCGAGGAAGGAGGCCAGTTGCGTTGGATCGGTGATCTGAATCTTGGCGTCCACTTCGGTCTTCTTCACTTCGATGGCGGAGTTGATGAGGGCGATGCGGGCCTCGCTGATGACGCGAGGCATGCCTGCATGCACGCGTTCCTTGTCGAGGATGATACCGTCCACGAGGGTGCTGTCTCGGATGGAGCCGCCTTGGCGCTTTTCGACCTTGATGTCGTCAAGGTCCACCATTCGCTCCCCGTCCTCCACCCTTCCAACGGCGTTCACAGCACGGACACAGATGTCGGCGAGGAAGGCCTTCACCGCACCAGCCGACTTGCCGGTCAGCGAGGTCTTCGCCACCTCGAGGAGCACCGCGTCGTCGCCTTCGGTCGCCAATCCATGGGTCTCGAGCTGCCCGATGGCGTGCTCAGCCGCGAGTCGGAATCCCTCACAGATGATCGTCGGATGCACGTTCTGCTCGATCAGGTCCTCGCTGCGCTTGAGAAGTTCACCGGCAAGCACCACCGCTGTGGTGGTTCCATCGTAGCAATGCTGCTCTTGGGTCTTCGCGACCTCGATGATCATTTTCGCTGCTGGGTGCTCAATGTCCATTTCCTTGAGGATGGTTGCACCGTCGTTCGTGATGACCACGTCGCCCATGGTGTCCACGAGCATCTTGTCCATGCCCTTGGGCCCGAGGGTCGAGCGAACGGCGTCAGCCACGGCCTTCGCCGCAGCGATGTTGTTGGATTGGGCCGTCCGGCCGCGCGTTCGCTGGGTTCCTTCCTTGAGGATGAAAATGGGGGCCTGCCCCTGCTGACCTTGCATCATGCCGTCGCCTCGATGCCTGCGAGGAAGCGGCTGCCTTCAACCCTACGTCGGTCCTGAGATGGCGGTTCAGGCCCGACCGTTTTGCTCAAGCCACATTTGGCCGTAGACCTGCCATTGGTCCATCGTCCAACCTTCAGGCAGGCCCTCCGGTGGTACTGGGGGGGCAGCAGGTGCTTCGATGACCACGGGTGCTGAAGCAGCAGCCTGCGCAGGTGGTGCTCCGGCAGGAGGCATCGTTGACGGTGCGCCGTCAACACCGGGAATGGTGGGGGCTGCCTTGACGCCAGCATACGTGGCTTGGAGGCTGTCTTCGTAGCCGCCATCGGCCCAATCGTTCAGGACGTCGTCTTCGATGCCACCAATGATCCGCATCACCATGACCACGCCGCCAACAAGGATGATACCGGCCAAACCAAGCATGACCACGTTCTTCACGGCCCCGCTTCTAGCGTCATCCTCGCTTCCGTCGACTGCGGTGGGGACGGTCTTGTACATCGTCACGGTCAGTTGTGCGTTGGCCGCATCGGACACCGTCTCGGAACGAGCCCACACGGTGAAATTCACCGTGAGTTGGTCGCTTGC
>JAURMD010000082.1 GCA_030830875.1 Thermoplasmatota archaeon
CCGGGGGGAGCGGGAGGCGCTTCCATGCCGGGGGGCATGGGCGGGAGACCGGGGGGAGCGGGAGGCGCTTCCATGCCGGGGGGCATGGGCGGGAGACCGGGGGGCATGGGTGGCAGGCCGGGAGGGGCGGGAGGAGCCGGTTCGTCAGTCATTTCAGTCACCTCGGTCGAGCCGCGGAGCGGCAGGCCGACCATCGACGACGAGCACATAACCGTTGCTCACAGCGGGGTAAGACGATGTGGCCGGATGCCGTGCTGTTGAAATGTGCTGGTGCCGGCGCCGAAGCATGTCGGGCGTAGACGTGGGCACCCCACCAGTCGTGTTTGTGGTTGGAACGGCAGGTGCAGGAAAGTCCTCCCTTGTGACGGCCTTCCAGCGATGGTCCCGCTTCCTCGAAACCGAGGTCCTCGCCGTGAACCTCGACCCTGGTGCAGAGCGTGTTCACTACGACGCAGAGTACGACGTTCGCGAGATGATCTCCCTGTCCGAGGTCATGGAGGAGTACGACCTCGGTCCAAACGGCGCGCAAATCCTTGCTGCAGACCTGCTGGCGGCTCAAGCAGGGGAGGTTGCTGAGCACCTTCACGCCCTTTCGGGTGAATTGATGATCGTCGACACGCCGGGCCAGGTCGAGCTCTTTGCCTTCCGTGAGGCCAGCAACCATCTGATCGACGTGCTCGGGCGTGAACAGGCTGCTATCGTCTACCTCTTCGACCCGATGCTCTCCCGTTCCCCAAGCGGATTCGTCAGCCAAATGCTTCTCTCGTCCATCGTCGAGTTCCGCCTAGGTCTGCCGACGAAGAACTTCCTCAGCAAGGTGGACTTGCTCGACGAAGCCGAACTTGAACGCATCTTGGAGTGGTCAGAACGCCTCGAGGTGTTGGAGCAGGCCCTGTTCGACGAGGCGGGTGGTCAGCGAACCGAATTTGCCATCAGTCAACTTCGTTTAATGCAGACCTTCGCCCAAGCACCGGGCTTGACCCCGTTGTCGTCTGAACTTGAAGAGGGATTGGCCGACATCCTCACCTTCGTGCAGGCCTTGTACGGTGGCATGGGCGACACGCGTGACGGTTTCGCTCAGGACATCGAACACGAACGCAACTGAAGCAACGCTCAAGGGCCGACGTGAGGGAGGCCACGGCATGCCTCGCCACCTGCTGGCCATCGATGACCTGCAGGACGACTTTGAGAACGTGATCGAGTGGGCGATTGAGTTCAAGCGCCTATGGTCGACTGGCGATGACGTGGTTCGAAATTTCATGCCGCTTGACCTCACCACGGTCGGATGCATCTACGAAAAGCCAAGCACGCGGACCCGCGTGTCCTTTGAGGTGGGCATCGACCGCTTGGGCGGCAACCCACTGACGCTGCTGAAAAACGACATTCAACTTGGAAGCAGCGAATCCATCGAAGACACCGCGAAGGTTCTCTCACGATTCCTCGGTGCCATCACCTACCGATGCTTTGCTCACGACGACGTGGCGGCCCTCGCTGCTGCATCCGACGTCCCCGTCATCAACGCCCTCTCGGACCGTCACCATCCCTGCCAGGCCGCGGCGGACCTGATGGCCATCAAAGAGGTCTTTGGCGAAGACAAGGTCCGCATCGCGTGGGTCGGTGACGGCAACAACGTCCTCCATGATTTGATGCTCGCCGGCGTGATGCTTGGGCACGATGTGGCCTACGCGACCCCGGCCGGGTACGAGCCAAACGAAGAGGTCGTTGCCCGTGCGCATGCCATCGCGGCAACAACAGGAGCCAGCGTCCATGCGACGAACGACCCCGTCGTGGCCGTCACCGGCGCCCATGTCGTTTACACCGACATTTTCCTCTCCATGGGCGAGGAGCACATGACGGACAAGGTGCAGGCCTTCGACGGCTTCCAGGTCAACATGGACTTGCTGGCGCATGCCGATCCGGACTGGCGCTTCATGCACTGCCTTCCGGCACACCGCGGAGAGGAAGTGACCGACGAGGTCATGGACCACGAGCAGTCCATCGTCTTCGACCAAGCAGAAAACAGAATGTGGGCACAAATGTCCATCCTCGCGCTGCTTGTCGACGAGGGCGCGTGGGAAGCCATGGCCGAATTCATGGGATTGCTGACCTGATCAGAGCAACACGCTCAGCAGGAATCCCACGAGCCCCGCGAGCATGGCTTGACGGTATCGCGCGATCACCACCGCATCTCGTCCCTCCCACAGCGGTCCATTCGTCGTGATAATGAGCAGGATGGCCGGTGTTTGTACCACCAACTGATGGAAGGCGAGGGGGCCCCATTGGTACGGAAGATAGAGGACAACCAGGCCCATCAAGGCCAGCACGTACGCCAGCATCCGGGCGCGCTCCGCACCGATGGCCATCGGCAAGGTGCGGCGGTGGCCTTCGTCACCCTCCATGTCGTGGACGTCCTTCACGACCTCACGGGCCACGTTCACCAGCGCCGCCACCAAGGCCGCCGACAAGGCCACCGGGTTGACCCATGCACCCGCAGCAGCCGCGCCAAACACAACCACCGCGCCCACCAAAAGGGAGATGGTTGCGTTTCCGACGAGTCCTTTCGACTTCAGGTTCGGCCCATGATCGTAGGCGACCATCAGCAGGGCGGCCAGGGTCCAAATCAGCACGCTTTGACCCCACGAGGCCAGCATCGGGAGGGAGGCAGCGAGGAAGAGCACAGAGGCAAACCACAAGCAGCCCGCCCATCGGCGTGCTGCAGTGGGACTCACGCGACCGCTGGGCAGTGCTCGGTTCGGGTGAGCGACACGGTCCACGTCAACGTCCTTCAGATCGTTCATCACGTTGCCAGCGGCCATGAAGGACGCCACGCTCAAGGCGTGCAGCCCCACAACGATGGCCTCGGCCGAGGTCCAGTCCGCTCCGAGGACCATGGTGGCCCCCAACGGGACGGTCAAGACGCCCAGTGCGAGGTTCGCCGGGCGGGTCAACTCCAGCAAGTCGCCAAGCCTCATGGCACGCGCTGCCCTGCTGCGAGCATGGACCTTGCCCTTTCAGGCAGAGGACACGGACCAGACGCAGACGCGCATGCGAAAGCCGCCAGCGTCGCTTTGGTCGTAAAAGCCGACCTTGACAAAGCGCCGGTCGCGTGCCAGCACGTTCCCAATCTGGTTCATGGTCGCCCCCCAGCGGAAGCGACGGTTGACGTGGTCGAGGATGGTCGTGGTGTTTGCTTCACCTTCCGATTCGAGGAACAAGTGAATCTCGTCGCGCAATCGCTGCGTCCGACCCACCTCACGCCACCCCCCGGCACGGCAACGCGAGTGCCCGAGCGTGCAACCCTTGCAGGCTCGTGGAGAGGGCGCGCTCGGGAAGGGGGCGCAGGTGCAAAGGGGCCCAACCGAGTGCATCGGAACGGGATGGCAGCACACCGGAGTCATGCGAAAACGAGGTCCTCTCGAGGGTGGACCAGGTGGGGCTGCTTGCGGTGTCTGAGGTGGACACCAGCGATGCAAAAGTTCGGGGCGGCTGGGGGGTGTTCATGGACGGCGCTCGTGCCAACCCCATGTGAGGCGGGGTTCGGGAGGCGTTGCTGAAAGTGAAGTGAAGAACGCGATACTGCGCTTGCTTCACTTCAAGAACCGAACGCCGACGGAGCCCCGCCGGTCAGCCTAAATACAGGGGGCGACTCGGCGAATCGCCTGCTTGCGTGGTGTAGTGGCCCATCATAAAGGACTCTCATTCCTTTGACCCGGGTTCGAATCCCGGCGCGAGCACTTAGCGTCTTCCTGCAGTGAGCGTGCTCGCGCTTCGCCACGAGGTGAAACGATTTCTGAAGGCCACCTCGTTGGCCCGGCGCGAGCACTCTCATCCCGGGAATTCAGCGCAAGCGTTCGTTTGCGGATTCCCAGGCGAGCCCTTTTCCGTCCCGCACCTTGGGTTTCATGGCCCTCGACTTGGCACATCTCAAGATCGTACATCGAGTCGGTTCCGGTGAACTTCAAACCTAATTGTAGGTGATTTCCATCCGCACATCTTGGTTTGAAAACAATTCATATCCCGTATCTCCGTCGTCGGCTCGGAAATAGAGGGTGTTACCAGCGGCTA
>JAURMD010000083.1 GCA_030830875.1 Thermoplasmatota archaeon
AGAGGTATGCATCGCTGCCGTACTCGAGCGCCGTAGGTGCCGTGGATGGGTCGGTGATGGCTGCTGTGAACGCCTCTGGCATCGTGCCCTCAAAGGGAGGTAGGTCGGTCATCGAGGGTAGGTCGGGCATACCAGGGATGCTTGGCATTGGTTTTTGCTCGCTGGAGAGCCGTTCCCAATCGTCTGAAGCGGCGAGGCCACCACCACCTCCCCTTCGACCCAGCGTCACGAAGAGGCTCAGCACGAGCAGCACGGCCAAGACCGCACCGATGGAGGTGACCGCCGTGTCGTTGACGCCTTGAACGAGGTCGGCGTTGTCCCCAACACCATCCCCGTCCGAGTCCTTGCTCTCGGTGGGGTCCTCGGGGAAGGCGTCGTCATCATCAGGAACGCCATCGCCATCGCTGTCGAATGGGTCGTAGGTGGTCGTGCAGGCCAGCGTCGCTCGTTCGAATTCGAGATCTTCGATGAGTTCGTCCGCGTTGCGGTCCAAGGTTGGCACGTCTACGTCGTTCACCCAAGGGGCCGCCTCAAGGTCATCGAGGGGGATGGCCCGTCCGTCCGCTTGTTCCCAGAAGCCGATGATTTCGTTTGCGCAGGTACACAATTCGGCTTCGATTTCCTGCATTTGCAGCCGTTGGTCTCCGTTGCGGTCCAGTTCCGCGCCTCGCGGCATGCTGGTGTCTCGAGCAGCGTCGAATTCGGCCATGCTCACGAAGCCGTCGCCATCGCGGTCCGCGCTGGAGAAGAACGCGATGGACGCCTCCTTGCAGCTGGTGAATTCCTTTGGCTCGTTCGGGTCCACAGGGGGGTCCACGGGTGGCAGGTCGATTTCGCTCCAGATGGCCCGGATGCCCATGCCGTCCACGTCCTCCAGGACGTCGATGGTGAGATCGAAGCGGCCGTTGGCTGCGAGGTCGACCCACCAGGTCCACGCAACGCCTTCGCCCCACGCTTCCCCTCCAACGTCGACCTGACGGCCCATCCCGGGACGCCCGCCTTCGTCGATGAACGCCCAGTCGTACTCGGGGGCGTCCACGTACCCTTCGATGCTGCCACGGTTGCCCCATGTGGTGATCTCCAACGGCGAGACCGGCGTGTCCAGCACACCGAAAAAGGCGAGCGTGGTCCCGGCTTCCACCGAGATGCCCTCGATGGATTCACCGTTGAGGAGTTGGATGGCGTCGCCGTCCCACGTCCATTCGTAACGGTCGGTAAACGAGGCCGTGATGTCCACACCGCTGAAGACGCGGTCCGAACGGACCAAGATGAGCCATGTGCCCGGGGTCGGGTCGTTGAATCCGACCCCGTCGTTCGCACCTGGCGCGTTGGAACGGTGGTCGAACACCGTGTCCGTTGGTGTGGCCCCAAGGGAGAGGTGGAGGTCCGCCTCGCCGATGCCACCTTTGAGGTCCACCTCGAGGCGTTCGGTTCCGGCAGGGACGTCGATGGAGAAGTACTGGTTGAGCCCGTTGTACCCGCTGAATGGACCGTAGGCGATGCCGGGGGTCAATTCGATGGCGTCCGTCGCTTCCGCGTTGGTCGGCATCGGGGTCAGGTCCGCAGCGATGGTGAAATCGAGCGCACGCCGCCAACTGTAGGCCGTGACGTAGTAGATGCCCGGCTCGAGGTTGTAGAGGTGCACCTCCTCGTTGGTGCCGGGACCGGTCGACCAGTCCTCGTAGGTGGCCGTTCCCTCGTCGTTGGTGCCGTCGCCGTCAACAGGGATCCCAATGGGGAAGTCGATGTCGAACCACTGGTTGAAAGGGTCGGGTGGGCCGCCATACGAGATGGCCAGATCAACGTCGCCATCACCGCCGTAGGTCTTCACCGTCAGGTCCGCAAGGTCCTCGGTGACGTTGACGTAATACTGAATGGAGGCTCCTCCTTCTCCCCAATCGGGTCGCCCCTCAGGTTGGAGGTCTTGGGACGTCACGGGGACACCGTGCTTGAGTTCAATCATCTCGTCGAGGCTCGGCGGTGCTTGCGCGACGTCCCATGTCGCCCAGACGCTCAGTTCCTGCAGGTCGCTCTCCGCGACGAGGGCGAACCAGTGCGTGCCTTCAGTTGGCCAGGCGTAGGACCCAAAGGCGCCGCCGCCCCACGGTTGGGATTCGAGGGCGTCGAGGTGGTTCCACGCGGACGGGGTTCGGTTGACGTCATGGTAGACGGTGAAGTCCTGCACCTCGCCCCAGTCGTCAAAGCCCCATCCGAAGACGCTCAGCGACAGGCTGCGGGTGTATTGAGGCAGGTTCGCAAAGAACAGCAGGGTGTCGCCCGCGGAGATGGGGTCGAGGCTCAGGTCGTTGCCGTTTTCGAGTTCGAAGGCCTGCGCCACGATGCTGCCGTCCGGCATCACCCACGCAGCGCCACTGATGCTGGCGTTCCTGTCACCATCGCTCGTCAAGGGGCCTTCCCCTTCGCCGAAGGTCCAATGGGTGAGGGCTGTGAATCCTGCGCCTTCGGCGAGCACGGTGGTTGTTTCATCGGTGCCTTCGCTCCCGTTGCTTGCAGGGACGGTGGCGCGTCGGTCCACGGCATCGATGCGCACGTCGTCGATGATGCCCTCGAAGTGGTAACTGTCGCTCCCGGCGCCGTGCCGTCCAATGACGAGGTTCAGGCAATCGAGGCCAGCCTCGTAGCAACTGTTGGAACCGAAATCACCTGCTGGGATGCTCGCCTTGTCCGCACCAAAGGTCCCGATGGCCTCCCCGTTAAGGAAAAAGGTCCCGCCTGTGCTGCTGTTCAGCGCCACGGCGACGGTGCTCCACGTGTTGACAGGGACCGTGTCGTTGGTGCCGGTCTTTGGGTTCCGTGAGAGGCTGTACTCCGCGGCGTACGCGAGGCGGCCACCGTCGAGGTAGAGGCCGTAGCCGTAGTCACCGAACATCACGATGGAGTGCAGGCCTTCGGTGTCCGTCGGGTGAATGCGGGCTTCAATGGTCAACTCACCCGTGCTGGCAGGGGCTGCAAGGTCTGGCTCGTCCTCGGTCATGACCACGTCGTTGACGCCGTCGAAGCGCAGCGCAAAGTCGGCACCGGGGCCAACCTCGACCACGCCGTAGACGGGGAAGTACTGCGGGTCGTTTTCGAGGTCGTTCCACAGCCCGGGGTTGATGGACCCCATGTTGGGGCCGGTGATGTGCACGTAGTCCTCATCGTCCGTGAGGCTCGGTTGCCCTTCGCCCCACTCCCGGTGCACAAAGGGCGTGCCGTCGTGCCAGCGGAAGACGCCCTCCTCCTGCGCGTCGTTGAGGCCGATCCACAGGTGACGGGTAACGTTCCCGTCGTCCCCCCACGTCTCGTGCAGCCACGCGTTCTCCGCGGCGTCGTCCACGGTCACGAGGAAGCCTTCGAGGCCGCGGGCGGCCGCGGCGGCGTCCGTCCACGACGAGGCCGAGAGGAGGTGGTAGGTGTGGTTGTTCGCGGGGTTCACCTGGGTGTCGAGCACCTCGATGTCGAGCGAGGAGGCGGCGGAGGCCAGCGGGGGGGTGAGCAGCAGCCCACCGCTGGAGAGCAGGAGCAGGGCGACGAGCGCGAGGGAGCGGACACGGGCGTCCATTGCTTGGTTACGCCCGACGGTCCGGCTTCAATCCCTCGGTGAAGCCATGGCTCGATTGGACTCGCTGCCAGACTTCGGCTCAAGTCGGGAGTGGGGACCACCAGTCCGGAGTTGAACAGAACAGAGCTGATGTCCTTCGTTCGGAGTCATGTTCAAATGAATCAGTGAAACGTTCTGTTGCATGAAGCGAGCCATGCTGCTTGTTCTTGTGCTGATGTCCGGCTCCCTCGCAGGTTGCCTTGCCGGTGACGAAAACTCCGGAGTGCAGGTCCAACTGACCTATGAACAGATTGACGCCATACTCGAAGACTACTTCCAGGATTTCGTGAACAACACGACGGTGACCATCAACGATCAAACGAATTCCAACTCCACCACGAACGTCTACCAAAACGGTAGTGCCAGTTCGCAGGTCGAGTACTTCGTCATCGATTACCAGTTCACGAAGGGCGA